>NZ_JAHBDN010000060.1:0-51022 GCF_019956445.1 Pseudomonas sp. BF-R-19 | reverse complement strand
AGACCGACATAACTATGTATTGCATGGTGAGCCGGGCAAGCTGCTTGAATGACAAGATTACTGGCCGGGGCGGGAGGTGAACGCCTAGACTTTGCCGATCTTCAGTTCAGGAATCGCCCGTGACCTCCATCTTCTGGTACGACTACGAAACCACTGGCATCAATCCCCGTTGCGACCGTCCATTGCAAATGGCCGGCCTGCGCACTGACTTCGATCTCAATGAAATCGACGAGCCGGTCAATCTTTACTGCCAGCCCAGTGATGACATCCTGCCGCATCCGGCTGCCTGCACGATCACCGGAATCACCCCCGGGCAACTGCAGGCGCAAGGCTTGAGCGAAGCCGACTTCATGACCCGGGTGCATACCCAGCTCGCGGCGCCCGGTACCTGTGGCGCGGGGTATAACACCTTGCGTTTCGACGACGAGATGACCCGCTACAGTCTGTACCGAAACTTTTTCGACCCGTATGCGCGGGAGTGGCAGGGCGGCAACAGCCGCTGGGACCTGATCGATGTGGTGCGCGCCGCCTATGCCTTGCGCCCCGATGGCCTGGTCTGGCCGACCGATGACGAGGGGCGGGTCACGCTCAAGCTCGAACGCCTGACCGCTGCCAACGGCATCGATCATGGCAATGCCCACGAAGCACTGTCAGACGTTCGCGCGACGATCGCCCTGGCGCGCCTGATACGGGAAAAACAGCCAAAGCTGTACGACTGGCTGTTTCAACTGCGCAGCAAGCAGAAAGTCATGGACCAGATACGCCTGCTGCAACCGCTGGTGCATGTTTCCGGGCGATTTTCGGCCGCGCGCAGCTATGTGGGTGTGGTGTTGCCGCTGGCCTGGCACCCGCGCAACAAGAACGCCCTGATTGTCTGTGACCTGCACCTCGACCCCCAGGGCCTGCTTGACCTGGATGCCGAAAGTTTGCGCCAGCGCTTGTATACCCGCCGCGACGAACTGGCCGAAGGCGAGTTGCCGGTGCCGTTGAAGCTGATTCACATCAACAAGTGCCCGGTGGTGGCACCGTTGTCGGTACTTCGCAAAGAAGACCAGCAACGCCTGGGGCTGGATATGGCGCTATATCAGCAGCGGGTGTTGCGGCTAAATGACGCGCAGAAAGTTTGGCTGGATAAAGTCCTGGCGATTTATGCCCGCGAAGACTTTTCCCCGAGCCAGGATCCGGAGCAACAGTTATATGATGGATTTATCGGTGATCGGGATCGGCGATTGTGTGAACAAGTCAGAACCGTTGACCCGATGCAATTGGCACAAGAGCAGTGGCCTTTCGATGACGAACGTTTGCCTGAATTGCTGTTTCGATATCGCGCCCGCAACTTTCCCGAGACGTTGAATTCCGAGGAGCAAGAACGCTGGCGAATATTCTGTCAGAAACGTTTGTCAGAACCCGAGTGGGGGGCGCCAAATACCCTTGAAAGTTTTGTAGAAACCGCGGCCCAATTGAGCGTTAGTGCTACTCCGTTTCAGCAGGGGGTGCTCAGTGAGTGGCAGGATTATGTCCAGGGATTGCGCCAGCGTTTGCATCTTTGAAATCGAACATGCCTGGGCTTAAACACCGCGCATAAAAAAACGCCAGCATTTGCTGGCGTTATTTTTTGTCACGGATCCGTCTGCGACAAGCTCTGAGGCTTAGCCCAGCAGGGTAGCCCAGCCTTCTACCACGTCACCGCCCCACTTGGCTTTCCACTCTTTCAGAGTCTTGTGGTTGCCACCTTTGGTTTCGATGACTTCACCGTTGTGCGGGTTTTTGTATTGTTTAACTTTGCGAGCACGCTTGGTGCCGGTAGTTTTCACAGCACCGCCGCGTGGTGCTTTGGTTTTGGATTCTGGATCCAACAGCGCGATGATGTCACGCAGGGACTTGGAGTACTCACCCATCAGGGTGCGCAGTTTGCCTTCGAATTCCAGCTCGGTTTGCAGTTTGTCGTCTTGGGACAGGTTCTTCAAACGGGCTTGCAGCTCTTTGATAGCTTCTTCGGTGGCGCGGTATTCGTTGATCAAGGACATGTGGACTACCTTATGTTGTGCGCTGGATGGCAGGTGACAGTGCGGCAATAATAGTCACGGTGTTTCATCAAGTAAACATTTAAGCCAACTTTATTTAATTTAGTTGCTGTGGTTTTGGCGCACATTGGTAATGCAGTTATTGTCTGTCGGATATACATAAATTAACAATTGACCTGCACCGCTAGAGCGTCCGGGCGAACAGGCACTGGTGCTGCCCGCCCTGCCGCACCGACCTTCCGGCAGGGTGAAACGTCAACAATACTGCAGTTTTGCTGCGCAATCGCTAGAATGGCGGCCTTTGCGAAGTTCTGGAGTTTCCCCCTCATGCGCACTTTTCGTCTGGTGATTTCTTGCCCGGACCGTGTTGGCATCGTTGCCAAAGTCAGTAACTTTCTGGCATCACACAACGGCTGGATCACTGAAGCGAGCCATCACTCGGACAATCTCAGTGGCTGGTTCTTCATGCGTCACGAAATCCGTGCCGACTCCCTGCCATTTGGTATCGAAGCGTTTCGTGAAGCCTTTGCCCCGATCGCCGAAGAGTTCTCGATGGACTGGCGCATCACCGATACCGAGCAAAAGAAACGCGTGGTCCTGATGGCCAGCCGCGAGTCGCACTGCCTGGCCGACTTGCTGCACCGCTGGCACAGCGATGAACTGGACTGCGAAATTTCCTGTGTGATTTCCAACCATGATGACTTGCGCAGCATGGTGGAGTGGCACGGTATCCCGTACTACCACGTCCCGGTCAATCCGCAGGACAAGCAGCCGGCCTTCGCCGAGGTTTCGCGCCTGGTCAAGCAGCACGACGCCGAAGTGGTGGTGCTGGCCCGCTACATGCAGATCCTGCCGCCCGAGCTGTGCAGCGAATACGCGCACAAGGTCATCAACATTCACCACAGCTTCCTGCCGTCGTTCGTCGGTGCCAAGCCGTATCACCAGGCCTCCCTGCGTGGCGTGAAGCTGATCGGCGCGACCTGCCACTATGTGACCGAAGAGCTGGATGCCGGCCCGATCATCGAGCAGGACGTGGTACGCGTCAGCCACAGTGACAGCATTGAAGACATGGTGCGTTTCGGCCGTGATGTCGAGAAGATGGTGCTGGCCCGTGGCTTGCGTTATCACCTGGAAGACCGGGTGCTGGTGCACGGAAACAAGACCGTCGTCTTCTGACTGACGTTCGTCACAGTTGAAATTCGAAGGGCCTGGGCGTTCAATCGCTTCAGGCCCTTCGCCGTTTCTGCACCGAGGACATGACCATGGCCGATCCACTGGAAAAAGCCACCTCCAAGGCTCCCGCCACGCTGGGCGAGGGTTGCCTGAGCCGCTACGACCCGGATGACATGGGGCCTGAAACCGGTACGGAGTTTCCTGATGCTGCGCGGTTGTGGGAGCAATTGCAGCAAGAGCGCGACTCAGGCGGCACGGCCCAGTCGGTCGTTTTGCAGCGCCAGCCAGTGGGCCTTGGTCATTGGCACCCGTCCGTTGTCGAGCAGGCGTTCGAGGGTTTGTAGCCAGTATCGACGCGAGAACTCATGGCGCATGTCCACCGGGTGCAGGCCCAGGCGAATCACCGGGGCGTGCTGCCAGCGTTGTTCACACCGGTCGCTGACGAGCTTCGATACACCCCGGCGCCAGGCACTGCGCGCGCTCCAGACCAGCCCCGGTGCCTCGAACGCGTTGAAATCCGGTAGCCGGTATAAATGTTGCGAGTTACTGGTGTAACTCAGCGGCAATTGGCGCAATGCCTGGCGAGTGCCTTGGCTCATCAGCCAGGCCGGGGCGACGAACCCCTCGAGCGGCCAGTCATGCCGGCGGAACATCTCGATGCCCGAACGCAGGCGGGTGAGGGCGGCTTCCTGCGACAAACGGTAAAACTCGCCTTCGTGGGTGTAGACCCGACGCATGAACCAGTCGCGGGGATTGCTGCTCATCGGCCCGTCGTCGTAGTGAAAATAGCCATGCAGCGCCAGTTCGTCGCCGCGGGCAGCCCTGGCACTGAGCTGGCGGCAAAATTGCGGATGGGCGTCCAGATTGTTGTGTTTGTGGAAATCCGGTACCACCAGCCAGGTGATCGGTACGCCACCCAAGGCGTCGACGGCTTTGACGAACGGCTGGTAATCGGCCCAGGTTGGCGGTGCCACGTCGTGCAGTACCAGCAGTAAAGCGGGACTGTTCATGGACTCAACCATTGGCTGTCAGCGGCCATTGGCTGCCGAGCACGGCGTGATAGTGGCGCAACAGGCTGTTGACCACCGTATCCCAGGCGTAATGCCGTTCGACATGCAATCGCGCTTGTCGGCCTAGCGCTACGCTGCCCGACCCGAACAGTTCTCGAACGGCGGTGGCCATCGCGGCAGGATTGTTCGGCGTGCAGAGCCGGCCGCAGTCCTCGGTGACGATTTCCTCGAAGGCCCCGGCCGCCACGGCCACCACCGGAATACCGCTGGCCATGGCCTCCAGAATTACCAGGCCGAAAGTTTCCTGATCGCCGGCGTGGAGCAAGGCGTCGGAGCTGGCCATCAGGCGGGCCACCTGCGCTGCCGGGCAGAACTCGTCGATCACCGTCACGTTGGACGGCACGGCCGTGGGCATCGACGAGCCAACCAGCAGCAGGTGATAGCGTCGGCCCAGGCGTTTCATGCAGTCGAGCAGCACCGGCAGGTTTTTTTCCTTGGAACCGCGCCCGGCGAAGATCAAGAGGCGGGTGTTTTCGTCCAGGCCCAGTTCGGCCCGCAGCCCGGGGTCTCTGGCATCGGGATTGAAGGTTTGCAGGTCGACACCGAGCGGTTGCACGAAGACATTCCTGACCCCAAGCCCGGTGAGCTTGTCGGCCATGACCCGGCTGGGCGCCAGGACCCGGTCGAAGTTGCCGTAGAGCTTGCTCACATAAGCCTCGACGTTGTTGGTCACCCAATGGCCCATGCGGTTGCTGACCAGCAGCGGCAGGTCCGAGTGATAAAAGCCGATGACCGGTACATCGAGTTGCCGCCGTGCATCCAGCGCCGCCCATGCGGTGAGATAGGGGTCGCCGACTTCGATCAGATCGGGTTGCAAGTCTTGCAGGACATTGCGCCAGGGCGCGAGACGCAGAGGGAAGCGATAGCCCTTGCCGAAGGGCAGGGCAGGTGCCGGAACGGTGTAAATGCCATCCTGCTCGCCAAAAGAAGATCCGGGAATCAACAAACTGTGGCGAATACCCGGTTTGATGCCCAGGCGACGGTGCTTGGCATCCAGATAAGTGCGCACGCCACCGCTGGCAGGGGCGTAGAACATGGTGATGTCAGCGATATGCACGATGAACGATCCTCCGGTCCTGATACTCCTTTGGTTGACCTATATGAAGGATAGATGTTCGGTTGGGGTTGTGCGGGTGGGGGCGTCAGCGGGGTTTTGTAGTGTTTGACAGGCCGCTATCGCGAGCAGGCTCGCTTGTGGATATGTGTTTACCAGCGGATCTGTGGCTATCCCCGATCAAATGTGGGAGCGGGCTTGCTCGCGAAAGCGGACTGTCAGTCCCATCACTTCTGAATGTGCCGCCCTCATCGCGAGCAAGCTCGCTCCCACAGGTTCAGTGACAACTTTGTGGGAGCGAGCTTGCTCCGGGCGGCGCTTCGACGATGGCGCCAGTTCAGGCGCTAGATACGGAAACTGCCTACCAACTGCTTCAACCGCGCCGCCTGCTGCTCAAGGTCCGAACACGCGCGCAAGGTCGATTGCAGGTTTTCCACACCTTCCTGGTTCAGCGTGTTGATCTCGGTGATGTCGACGTTGATCGACTCCACCACGGCGGTCTGTTCCTCGGTCGCGGTAGCCACCGACTGGTTCATGCCGTCGATTTCACCGATACGCAGCGTCACGCTGTTCAGGCGCTCGCCCGCGAGGTTGGCGATTTCCACGCTGTCCTGGCTGTGGCGCTGACTGTCGCTCATGGTGCTGACCGATTCCCGGGCGCCGACCTGCAGCTCCTCGATCATGGTTTGCACCTGTTGCGCCGATTCCTGCGTGCGGTGTGCCAGGTTGCGCACCTCGTCCGCCACCACGGCAAAACCGCGACCGGCTTCACCGGCGCGGGCGGCTTCAATAGCTGCGTTGAGTGCCAGTAAATTGGTTTGCTGGGAAATGCTGGTGATCACTTCGAGAATCTGCCCGATGTTCACCGTTTTGCTGTTCAGCGACTCGATGTTGGAGCTCGATGCGCTGAGCATGCTCGAAAGTTGATTCATCGCCACGATGCTGCGGTCCACCACTTGCTGGCCGTCTTCGGCCAGGCTGCGGGCATCGCTGGCCTGGCTCGAAGCCTGAGCGGCGTTACGGGCAATTTCCTGGGCGGCGGCGCCGAGCTGGTTGATGGCGGCCGCCACGCTGCTGGTGCGCGAGGCTTGCTGGTCGGAGTTGAACATCGACGAGTTGGAAGCGGCCACTACGCGCAATGCCACTTCGTTGACCTGCCCGGTGGCCGAGGACACTTCGCGGATCGAGCCGTGAATGCGCTCGACGAAGCGGTTGAACGCGGTGCCGAGGGTGCCGAACTCGTCATTGTTCTGGATGGTCAGGCGCTTGGTCAGGTCGCCTTCGCCGTCGGCGATGTCGGCCATGGCGCGGGTCATGACGTGCAACGGCTGGATCAGGATGCGAATCAGCGTGCCGAGCAGGGCGATGATGATGACCACGGCAATGATGGTCGCAACCACAGCCGAGGTGCGGAATTCGCTGAGCATCGAGTAGGCTTTTTCCTTGTCGACCGACAGACCGATGTACCAGTTGACCGACGACAAGCCTTTGATCGGGGTGAAGGTCACGATGCGGGTTTTGCCGTCGACCTGGATTTCGCTGATTGCGCTGCTGATGGCCGGCGTGTCTTGCGGGTAGACATCCTTGAGCGTCTTCATCGCCAGCGCTTTGTCGGGATGCACCAGGATCTTGCCGTCGGAACTGACCAGGAAGGCATAACCGATGCCGTTGAAATCCAGCGTGCCAAGGCTGTCGGCGATCACCTGCAAACTCAGGTCGCCACCGACCACGCCGATGTTCTGGCCGTCCTTGATAACGCTGTCGACAATGGAAATCACCAGTTGGCCGGAGGCCAGATCGATATAAGGCTCGGTCAATGCCGAACCGCTGCTGCCTTGCGCGCTCTTGTACCAGGGGCGTGCTCGCGGGTCATAGCCATCGGGCATCTTGCTGTCCGGGCGAATGATGAAAGAGCCATCCTTGCTGCCGAGGTAGGCGCCCATGAAGGTCGAGGTCACGGCTTTTTGTACAAGCAGGCTGGAAACGTTGTCGGCATCGGGGTTGAGCGCGACAGTTTGTGACAGGTTCTCAATCAGCAGGCTGCGTCCGTTCAACCAAGTCTGGATGTTGTTGGCGGTCACTGCACCCATTTGCTGCAGATAATTTTTCAGGTCATCGCGGATGGCGTTGCGCTGCAAATAGTCGTTGTACAGGGTGAATGAGGCGAAGGCGGCAATCACAATGAGGGCGGCGGCAAGCAGGATTTTATGGCTGAAACGCAGATTTTTGTTCATGGCTTGGGGTTCCGCTAAGGTCTTAATGTCCAGCGCGTGCTTTTATAAAGGGGCGCACAACGGGCAAGGTTGAAAGCAAGTGAATTTTCCGACTCTCCTTAGGGAAATTTCCGACCAGATCGTGTCTGACTGCTTTGTCGTTATCTCTATCGGCCGTGTAGGACCAAAGATTAATCATGGGTGACCAAATGCCTGACTCATTGCAACTCGTTATCGGCGCCGATCTCGAAGGGCAGCCGATTGCCCAGGCCATGCGCCTGGCGAACCGCCACGGTTTGATCGCGGGCGCGACTGGCACCGGCAAAACCGTCACTTTGCAACGAATGGCCGAAGCCTTCAGCGATGCCGGCGTGGCGGTGTTCGCCGCCGACATCAAGGGTGACCTGTGCGGCCTTGGCGCCGCCGGCAACCCCCAGGGCAAGATCGCCGAGCGGATTGCCGGGATGCCGTGGCTCAACCACAAGCCTCAGGCTTATCCGGTGACGTTGTGGGACATACACGGTCAGTCCGGTCATCCTTTACGCACAACCTTGAGTGAAATGGGGCCGCTGCTGCTGGGCAGCCTGCTGGAACTGACAGACAGTCAGCAGTCGGCGCTGTATGCCGCGTTCAAGGTGGCGGACCGCGAAGGCCTGTTGTTGCTCGATCTCAAGGATCTGAAGGCGTTGCTCAATCATCTGCGGGACAACCCCCAGTTGCTGGGCGACGATGCGGCATTGATGACCACCGGTTCCAGCCAGGCGCTGCTGCGACGACTGGCGACCCTGGAGCAACAGGGCGCCGAAGCCCTGTTTGGCGAGCCGGCGCTGCAACTCGAAGACATCCTCCAACCCACTGCGGATGGCCGTGGGCGCATTCATTTGCTCGATGCCAGCCGCCTGGTGCATGAAGCGCCGAAAGTCTACGCGACGTTCCTGCTGTGGCTGCTGGCCGAGCTGTTCGAGCAGTTGCCGGAGCGTGGCGATGCCGACAAACCGTTGCTGGCGCTGTTCTTCGACGAGGCTCACTTGTTGTTCAACGGCACGCCCCAGGCATTGCGTGATCGTCTGGAGCAAGTCGTGAGGCTGATTCGTTCGAAAGGCGTGGGCGTGTATTTCGTCACCCAGTCGCCAGGTGACCTGCCGGATGATGTACTGGCTCAGTTGGGCTTGCGCATCCAGCACGGTCTGCGTGCGTTCACCGCCAAGGAGCAGAAGTCCCTGCGCGCAGTGGCCGAAGGTTTCCGCCCGAATCCTGCGTTCGATGCGTTGTCGGTGTTGACCGAACTCGGGATCGGTGAGGCGCTGGTCGGCACCCTGCAGGAAAAGGGCACACCGGAAATGGTCCAGCGGGTGCTGGTGGCACCGCCGCAATCGCGGATCGGGCCTTTGAGCGAAACCGAGCGCACGATATTGATCGCAGGCTCACCGTTCAAAGGGCGTTATGACCAACCGATCGACCGCGAGTCAGCCTATGAGGTGCTGATGGGACGCAAGGGGCTGGCACCTGAGCCCGAAGCGGAGCAGGGCAAACAGGAGCCGAGCTTCACCGAGCAGGCGGGAGAGTTTCTCGGTACAGCGGCAGGGAAGGCGCTGAAATCGGCGATGCAACAGGCGGCGAACCAGATTGGACGACAGTTGGTGCGCGGCTTGATGGGCTCGTTGCTAGGCAGCAAAAAACGCCGCTAGCTTGAGCGAACACAGTCAATGTGAGAGCGGGCTTGCTCGCGAAGGCGTCAGCACATTCAACATTGATGTGACTGATGTACCGCATTCGTCGGAACGCCGCCCGGAGCAAGCCTGCTCCCACATGGGTTCTGTATCAGGTCCTGGATTTGGCGTGCGCCGCCAACCGCTCCAGCGCTGCCCGCAAATTCGGGTCGCTGATGCCATCGGCCGTGGCCTGAATGGTCGCTGCCGCGTCGTTGGACAAATCCATGGTATGCCCGGCCGCACCTTGCTGAACGGTCGGCGGTTGAACTTTGAACAGGATCCGGGTCAGATTGGCAAACTCGTCGAACATTTGCAGTTGCCGTTGCAGGCGCTTCTGCTGGTAGCGCAGGCGGGTTGCCCAATGACCGTCGGTGACAATCAGCAACAAACTGCCTTCGCGCCAGGAGGCCACGTGGCAATGCTCGCGAGCGGCGGGTTGCAATTGGCTTTCGAGCAAACGTTGCAGATGACCCAGGCGTTGAGCGTGGCCGAGAATGGCCTTCAGCGGCTTGGCTTCGCGTAGTAGAACGGCAGGTACTTTGGCCGTAAGTGGGCGAAATGCCATGATCAGACACCTGAAGTAACAGAGGCGCCATGGTAGCAGAAAGCGCCGGATGCACCCGCCCATTGCTTTTGTGGGTGCTTTGCCCATTAAATCAACAACTAACTTCTGTCTTGAACGGCTTGAAGTTGAGCAAAACGCCCTTATTTTAAGTGAGCCCCGTCAAAGCGCTGTGCCAGCATCGTGGAATATCGCCACTTTCCTCTCCATCGTTTCCGGGTAGAATGCTCGTTCGCATGCGGCCATGAGGGCTGCACGGGCGACTCACGGGGCCGCCCTCCATCCCTTTAGTGTGGAAGATCCTGCCGATATGTTTGCGCCTTTGTTAAAGAAACTTTTTGGAAGCAAGAACGAGCGTGAAGTCAAACGCATGCTCAAGACGGTGCAACTCGTCAATGCCTTCGAAGAGCAAATGGTGGCCCTTTCGGACGATCAATTGCGTGCCAAGACAAGCGAGTTCAAGGCCCGCATCGCCAAAGGGGAATCCCTCGACAAACTGCTGCCAGAAGCCTTTGCGGTCGCCCGCGAAGCCGGCAAGCGTGTCATGGGCATGCGCCACTTCGATGTCCAGCTGATCGGCGGCATGACCTTGCATGAAGGCATGATCGCGGAAATGCGTACCGGTGAAGGCAAGACCCTGGTGGCAACACTGGGCGTTTACCTCAACGCGCTGTCCGGCAACGGTGTGCACGTTGTGACGGTGAACGACTACCTGGCCCGCCGTGACGCCAACTGGATGCGCCCGCTGTATGAATTCCTCGGCATGACGGTCGGCGTTGTCACGCCGTTCCAGCCGCCGGAAGAGAAGCGCGCTGCCTACGCCGCCGACATCACCTACGGCACCAACAACGAATTCGGTTTCGATTACCTGCGCGACAACATGGCGTTCAGCATGGAAGAAAAATTCCAGCGCGAACTCAATTTCGCCGTGATCGACGAAGTCGACTCCATCCTCATCGACGAAGCCCGTACGCCGCTGATCATCTCCGGTCAGGCCGAGGACAGCTCCAAGCTGTACATCGAGGTCAACAAGCTGATCCCGACGCTTGAATTGCACGTCGAAGAAGTGGAAGGCGAAGTCACCAAGGCCGGCCACTACACCGTCGACGAGAAGACCCGCCAGGTCGAACTCAACGAAGCCGGTCACCAGTTCGTCGAAGAAACGCTGACCCGCATCGGCCTGCTGGCTGAAGGCGAGAGCCTGTACTCGGCGCACAACCTGAGCCTGCTGACCCACGTTTACGCCGGCCTGCGCGCGCACAAGCTGTTCCATCGCAACGTCGAGTACATCGTGCAGGACGGTCAGGTCGTACTGGTCGACGAGCACACCGGCCGTACCATGCCGGGCCGCCGCTTGTCCGAAGGCCTGCACCAGGCCATCGAAGCCAAGGAAAACCTGAACATCCAGGCCGAAAGCCAGACGCTGGCATCGACCACCTTCCAGAACTACTTCCGTCTGTACAACAAGCTGTCCGGCATGACCGGTACGGCCGACACCGAAGCGTTCGAGTTCCACCAGATCTATGGCCTGCAGGTCATGGTGATTCCACCGAACAAGCCGCTGGCCCGTAAAGACTACAACGACCTGGTGTTCCTGACCGCCGACGAGAAATACGCGGCAATCGTAGCTGACATCAAGGAAAGCATGGCCGCGGGCCGTCCGGTTCTGGTCGGTACTGCCACCATCGAAACCTCCGAGCACATGTCCAGCCTGCTCGTGAAGGAAGGCATCGAACACAAGGTCCTGAACGCCAAGTTCCACGAAAAGGAAGCCGAGATCATTGCTCAGGCCGGTCGCCCGGGCGCACTGACCATCGCCACCAACATGGCCGGTCGTGGTACCGACATCCTGTTGGGCGGTAACTGGGAAGTGGAAGTGGCTTCCCTGGAAAACCCGACCCCTGAGCAGATTGCCCAGATCAAGGCCGACTGGCAGAAGCGTCACCAGCAAGTGCTCGAATCGGGTGGTTTGCAGGTGATTGCCTCCGAGCGTCATGAATCGCGCCGTATCGACAACCAGCTGCGTGGTCGTGCCGGTCGTCAGGGCGACGCCGGTTCCAGCCGTTTCTACCTGTCGCTGGAAGACAGCCTGATGCGCATCTTCGCCTCTGACCGGGTGAAGAACTTCATGAAGGCCCTGGGCATGCAGCCTGGCGAAGCGATCGAGCACCGCATGGTGACCAACGCCATCGAAAAGGCCCAGCGCAAGGTTGAAGGCCGTAACTTCGACATTCGTAAACAACTGCTCGAGTTCGACGACGTCAACAACGAACAGCGTAAAGTGATCTATCACATGCGTAACACGTTGCTGGCCGCCGACAACATCGGTGAGACCATCGCTGACTTCCGTCAGGACGTGCTCGACGCCACCGTCAGCGCACACATTCCTCCGCAATCGCTGCCTGAGCAGTGGGACGTGGCTGGTCTGGAAGCTGCATTGCAGAGCGATTTCGGTGTGACGCTGCCGATCCAGCAATGGCTCGACGAAGACGATCACCTGTACGAAGAAACCCTGCGCGAAAAGCTGATGCAGGAACTGATCGCCGCGTACAACGAGAAAGAAGACCAGGCGGGCGCCGAAGCGCTGCGCACCTTCGAGAAGCAAATCGTTCTGCGCGTACTGGACGACCTGTGGAAAGACCACCTGTCGACCATGGATCACCTGCGTCACGGCATCCACTTGCGTGGTTATGCCCAGAAGAACCCGAAGCAGGAATACAAGCGCGAGTCGTTCACCCTGTTCTCCGAATTGCTGGATTCGATCAAGCGCGATTCGATCCGTGTGTTGTCCCACGTTCAGGTTCGTCGCGAAGATCCGATCGAAGAAGAGCAACGCCTGCGTCAGGAAGCCGAGGCATTGGCCGCTCGCATGCAGTTCCTGCATGAAGAGGCGCCAGGCCTTGAGCAACCGGAAGTGTTGGGCGAAGAGGTCGATGTTGCCCTCGCTGCCGCGCCGGTTCGCAACGAGCAGAAGCTGGGTCGCAACGAGCTGTGCTACTGCGGTTCGGGCAAGAAGTTCAAGCATTGCCACGGGCAGATTCAGTAAACCCGTTTCAAACGCTGAAATACCCGCGCCGCGACCGGCTTCTGCCGTCGCGGCGTTTTACCATTCGAACCACCGTTCTGCTGAAACGGTGCTGACATCATTTATAAAGGAGCGCATTCATGGCTGTTGGTCTTGGTCCTTTGCCAACGTTGCACCCGGTTGCCGGTTTTGAACTCGGTATCGCCTCGGCCGGCATCAAGCGCCCGGGGCGCAAGGATGTTGTGGTCATGCGCTGTGTTGAAGGCTCCACGGTTGCCGGCGTGTTCACCCTGAACGCCTTTTGCGCCGCACCGGTGATCCTGGCCAAGCAACGCGTACAAGGTCCTGTGCGTTACCTGCTGACCAACACCGGCAATGCCAACGCCGGCACCGGCGAACCTGGCCTGGCCGCCGCCGAGCGCACTTGCGCGAAACTGGCCGAGTTGACCGGTGTCGATGCCAGCCAGGTGCTGCCGTATTCCACCGGCGTGATCGGCGAACCGCTGCCGGTCGAGAAAATTGAAGGCGCGCTGCAAGCGGCCCTCGACGACCTGTCGATCCACAACTGGGAAGCTGCCGCCACCGGCATCATGACCACCGACACCCTGCCAAAAGGTGCCAGCCGTCAGTTCCAGTACGATGGTGTGACCATCACCGTTACCGGTATCAGCAAAGGCGCCGGCATGATTCGCCCGAACATGGCGACCATGCTCGGCTACATCGCCACCGACGCCAAAGTCTCCCGCGACGTGCTGCAGAACCTGATGCTGGACGGCGCCAACAAGTCGTTCAACCGCATCACCATCGATGGCGATACGTCGACCAACGACTGCTGCATGCTGATCGCCACCGGTCAGGCGGCATTGCCGGAAATTACCTGTGCCGAAGGCGAGTTGTTCGCCAAATTGAAGCAGGCGGTGTTCGAAGTGTGCATGGATGTGGCCCAGGCCATCGTTCGCGACGGTGAAGGCGCGACCAAATTCGTCACCGTTGAAGTCAACGGTGGCGGCAATCACCAGGAATGCCTGGACGTCGGTTACACCGTGGCTCACTCGCCGCTGATCAAGACCGCGTTGTTCGCTTCCGATCCGAACTGGGGCCGTATCCTGGCGGCCGTAGGCCGTGCCGGCGTACCGAACCTGGACGTGAGCAAGATCGACGTGTTCCTCGGCGACGTGTGCATTGCCAGCCGTGGCGCGCGCGCGGCGACCTACACCGAAGCCCAGGGCGCGGCGGTGATGCAGCAGGAAGAAATCACCATCCGTATCGAGTTGGGTCGTGGCGATTGCAGCGAAACCATCTGGACCACCGACCTGTCCCACGAATACGTGAAGATCAACGCCGAGTACCGTACTTAATACACGGTTCAAGACCGAGTCGTCCCATTCGCGAGCAAGCCCGCTCCCACAGGAGATCTTCAGTGAACACAAGATGTGCGTACTGCCCGATCAACTGTGGGAGCGGGCTTGCTCGCGAAGGCTGACGACCAGACGCTAGATATTCTGGCTTGTTACCCTGACGAGAAGGCACCCCGAACATGAGCCTGCACCTGATCATCGGCGACAAACTGCATTCCTCCTGGTCCCTGCGCGGCGCTCTGGCCCTTGATCTGGCTGGCGCTTCCTACACTGAAGAACTGATCAAGCTGAACCAGCCGGACACCCGCGAGCGTCTGCTCAAGCATTCGCCGACCTGTAAAGTCCCGCTGCTGAAAACCGAACACGGCACCATCGCCGACTCCCTGGCGATTGCCGAATACCTGGCAGAACGGTTCCCCGACGCGAACCTGTGGCCCAAGGACACCGCCGCCCGTGCCCAGGCGCGTTCGGCGTGCGCGCAGATGCACAGTGGCTTTTTCGCCATGCGCGGCAACATGCCATTCGACCTGAGCCATGACGCAGCGCTGTCGCCGGTCCTGGCCGATGTCCAGGCGGACATCGAGCGCATGTCGGCGTTGTGGGCCGAGTGTCGTGCCGCTGCGACCGAGAGCGGTCCGTACCTGTTTGGCCGCATCACGTTGGCCGACGCGTTCTTTGCACCCATCGCCGTGCGCCTGCGCACCTATCGGGTGAAACTGTCCGCGGCTGACGAAGCCTATGTTGAAACCCTCTACCAATGGCCGGCGTTCAAGGCCTGGCAGAAGGCCGGACTGGAGGAGTTGCAAAGGTGAAACGAGTCCATGTCGCCGCCGCCGTCATCCGCGATGGCAGTGGTCAAATCCTGATCGCCCGTCGTGCGGATTCACAGCACCAGGGTGGCCTGTGGGAGTTTCCAGGCGGCAAGGTCGAGGCCGACGAGTCGGTCGAAACCGCACTGGCCCGCGAACTCCATGAGGAACTGGGCATTGTGGTCGGCGCGGCGCGCCCGCTGATCAAGGTCCGGCACGATTACCCGGACAAGCAGGTGTTGCTGGATGTCTGGGAAGTCTCGGCGTTTACCGGCGAGCCCCACGGCGCCGAAGGCCAACCGCTGGCCTGGGTGTCGCCCCGCGACCTGTCGGGTTACGAGTTTCCGGTGGCCAATCAGCCGATCGTCGCGGCCGCGAAGTTACCCGCTCAGTACCTGATTACCCCGGAAGATCTGGAAACCCCAGCCTTGCTGCGCGGCATCCAGAAGGCCATTGCCGGCGGCATCAAGCTGATCCAGTTGCGTGCACCGAACGGTTACGACCCGAAATACCGCGACCTGGCAGTGGATGCTGTGGGCCTGTGTGCCGGCAAGGCGCAATTGATGATCAAGGGGCCGTTCGAATGGCTGGGCGACTTCCCGTCTGCCGGTTGGCACATTACCTCGGCGCAGCTGCGCAAATACGCAGCGGCTGGCCGACCGCTCCCGGAATCGCGCTGGCTGGCGGCGTCATGCCATAACGCTGAAGAGCTGGCGCTGGCCGAACAGATGGGGGTGGATTTCGTGACCCTGTCGCCGGTGCAGCCGACCCTGACTCACCCTGGCGCCGAGCCGTTGGGTTGGGAGCAGGCGTCGAGCTTGATCGAGGGGTTCAGCAAGCCGGTGTTCCTGCTGGGTGGGGTTGGCCCGGCTGAGGTCGAGAAAGCCTGGGCTGCGGGGGCGCAGGGTGTGGCGGGGATTCGGGCGTTTTGGCCTAAGGCCTGATTTTGTAGCGCTCCTGCTGGCCTCTTCGTCGGAACGCCGCCCGGAGCAAGCCCGCTCCCACAGTGGATTTGTGGCGCACACAAAACCTGTGGGAGCGGGCTTGCTCGCGAAGGGGTCCTGAGAGGCGCCGGCTAAACCTCAGGCTTCGCCGCAGGCTGCCAAAGAATCTCCGTCACTCCCTGACGCTTGGCAATCAGCCGCGCCATCACAAACAGCAAATCCGACAACCGATTGATGTACGCCAGGCCAACCCCGGCCAACGGTTCAATCGCATTGAGTTGCTGACAGCGCCGCTCTGCGCTGCGCGCCAGGCTACGGCAGACATGGGCCTGGGCAATCAGCGTCGAGCCGCCAGGCAGGATGAAGTTTTCCAGTGGTCCCAGCTCTTCATTCCACACATCGATCGCCGCTTCCAGGCGTTCGATTTCCGCTGCATTCAACGCCTGATACACCGGCATCGCCAATTCGCCACCCAGATCAAATAACCGATGCTGGCAGGGAGCCAATACCTCGATGACTTCGTTCAACCCTGGAAATCGAGCTGTTTCTGCCGCCAGCCCGGCCAGAAGCACCCCAACCTGGCTGTTCAGCGTATCGACCTCGCCGATTGCTTCAATGCGCGGGTGATCTTTCGGTACGCGACGACCATCGCCCAACCCGGTCTCACCTTTGTCGCCAGTGCGGGTGTAAATCTTCGACAAACGAAAGCCCATGGTTACCTCGATAGCAAATTGAGTTCATGCGGCACAGGCGGCGTGCTCGCCAGGGGTAGACGCAAGGTGAAGCAAGTGCCTTGGCCCAGGGTCGATTGCACTTCCATCTGCCCCTTATGGTTATTGGTGACGATGAAGTACGACACCGACAGCCCAAGCCCGGTGCCCTGGCCGATTTCCTTGGTCGTGAAAAATGGCTCGAAGGTGCGTTTGCGCACGCTTTCGCTCATACCGATGCCGTTGTCCTCGACCTGAATTTCCGCCCATGGCGGATTCAGCCGGGTGCGCAGAATGATCCGCCCCGGCTCGCTGTCGTCTTCGCGCTGGTGAATGGCTTGCGCGGCGTTCTTCAACAGGTTGAGCAGCACTTGCTCCAGTTCGTTGGCGGTGCCGGGGACCGCTCCCAGCGCGGGATCGAATTGACGAATGATGGCTTGGCCCTTGAAGTCGAAACCGATCGCCAGGTCGAAATCGTTGCCGGCGATTTCCACGGCCTGGTCAATCAGGGCGGGTAGATCGCATGGGGCCATCTGGCGAGTGCTGCGGCGGCTGAAACTGAGCATGTGGGTGACGATTTTCGCCGCCCGTGCACCGGCCTGCTGGATGCCGTCGAGCAACTGCGGCACTTCACGCACCTGCAGATACTGATTGACCGTCGCCAGTTCGATGCCGGCCTGTACGGCCACTTCAAGGTTCTTCGGTAGATCGGGGGACAGGCGTCGGCGAATGTTTTGCACGTTGTGCAGGATCGCACCCAGCGGGTTGTTGATCTCGTGGGCCATGCCGGCGGCCAGACCACCCACCGAAAGCATTTTCTCCGACTGCACCATCATCTCTTCCAGGGACAGGCGCTGGGTGATGTCGTCGATCCGGATCACCACGCCACGCCCGGCACCACCCATCAGCGGATAGAAAGTCAGGGCGTAGTGGCGGGGTTCGTCGTCCTTGAGCCAGGTGACACGTTCGATCTTGGCCACCGTATGCTGCTCGACCGTTTCCTTGAGTTGCGGCAAAAATGGCTTGAGCGGTTCGAAGGCAAGGAAGATGGGCTGGTTCAGGGCTTCATCGAGACGCGTGCCGGACAGGGCGCTGGCCTCCTGGTTCCATTGCGTCACATAGAGCTGTTCGTCGAGGGCGATCAGCGCCGACGGCATGGAGTCGATGATGCTGTTGAGGTAGTTCTGGAAACCGGTGAGCTTTTTCTCGATCTTGCTGCGCACCTGCACTTCGAGCTCCAGTTTGCGGTTGGTATGGCGGGTTTCTTCCGCCAGACCCTGGGCCTGGTCGTAGGCTGCCTGGGAGTCGTCCCTGGCCCGCTTGAGTTGCTGCTCCCTGGCCTCGATCCGCGAAAGCATGGTGTTGAACGCCTCGGCGAGGCTGCCGATTTCATCGTGGTTTCCTCGCGAAGCACGCAGTGCGTAGTTTTCTTCACGGGTGACCTGCCGGGACAACTCTTCGAGTTGGTGGATCGGCCGGGTAATCAGGCGCTTGATCTGGCGGGCAATGATCAGCCACAGCAAGACGCTGAAGATCAGAATGCCCAGGCTGGCCGTCAGGGTCCCGGTGTAGAACGCCACTGGCAGTTCGCTCGAGGCCACCAACAGTAGGTGCCCTGGTGCCGCACCGGTGCGGGGCAGGGGGATGACTTGATTGGTGCGAAACTCGGTGATCTGCCAGTCTTCGATATGCCGGAAACGCTTCGGCAGCTCCAGATTGTCGCCATGCTGCAATTGCGCCAGTCGTTCGCCCTTTGCGTCATACAGGGCCGCCGCGCGCAACGGCGAATAGCTGTTGAGTTCATTCAGCAGGCGCTCGGCGCTTTGCGGTGACGCCAGGGCTTCGGAGGCCAGGCTCGGGTTGGATACCAGCCGGCCGATGGTCTGCAGGGCCTGGGGCGCCATGCTTTCCTGGGAAATGTAGTAGGCGGCGCTGATAAAGGTCAGGTTGGCAACCAGCAGGACGGTGACCATCAGTACCAGCAGGGCGGCCAGCAGTTTCTGGCCGACGGGCAGGTTTTCAAGGCGCTGGCGCAATGGCATCGGATTCATCGCAGACAAGGAACAAGTGGCCAGCGTAGCCGCTGCTCAGTCGCTGGGCAATCCAAGGCTTTGCAGGCGGGCGATCAACCTTGCCTCAAGCTGATTGAGGTGAGGCAGGTTCAGTTGATGGCGCCCGGCCACTTTGCAGGCGTAACCCAGCAAGTAGCTGATTTCTGTGCGGCGCTGGCTCGTGACGTCCTGATGCATCGAGGAGTAGTTGGCTGCGGTGGCGTGAATCACCCGTTCGACTTCCTGCTGCAGGTTTTCGGCCGCTGCCGGCTGACCACAACGCTCGAGCAACTCCACCAGTTCACCACACAGGGTGGCGACCTCACATTGATGTTGCTGCAAACCGCCGTTGCGGCAATCGTGCAGCACCGTCAGCGGATTGATCGCACAGTTGAGGGCGAGTTTGCGCCACAGCCTGGTCAGGATTTCGGTGCTCCACTCGTGGGGGATGCCGGCAGCGCTCAGGTCATCGAGCCAGATCGGCGCCACCGGATGGCTCGCATCCCCCAGCCAGGTGAAACCATGTCCGGCAAACACCACGCGCCAATCGCCATCACGGAAGGCGCCTTCGGTGCTCGACGCATAGATGCAGCGTGCCTGAGGAACCTGTGCGGCCACCGCGTCCTGACTGCCCAGGCCATTTTGCAGCAGGATCAGTTCGGCGCCTGGGGCCAGGCGTGGCGCCAGTCGGGCCACCGCACTTTCGGTATCGTAGGCTTTACACGCCACCAGCAGGCGGTTGATCGGTTGGGGACTGTCGGCTGTCTCGGCGGGCACGGCATAGTGTCGCGCTTCGCCGTGTTCAACCAGGGTCAATCCACCGGCCGCCTCATAGGCCTGCAGTCTCGCGGTGTCCCGCAGGATCAGCCTGACCGGCACTCCGGCCCGTGCCAGACGTGTCGCCCATAAAGTGCCGAGGCTGCCGGCGCCCAGTACATGCCAGGTGGTGGACATCAGCTTTTTGCTCTGTTTAAGGCGTGCATCGGCAGCTCGCAGTGAATGATGGGAAAGACCCGTTATAATCAGCGCGGATTTTAACCGCAAGCCAGGCGTGCTCCATCAGTGCGCCTTTAAATTTGGAGAGATTACATGCCGTCGTTCGACGTGGTATCCGAACTGGACAAACACGAAGTCACCAACGCGGTCGAGAACGCCGTCAAGGAACTCGATCGTCGTTATGACCTGAAAGGCAAAGGTAGCTTCGAGTTCAAGGAAAAAGACCTGACCGTCAACCTGACCGCCGAAGCGGATTTCCAGCTCGAAGCGATGATTGAGATCCTCAAGCTGGCGCTGGTCAAGCGCAAAATCGACGTGCAGTGCCTTGAAGTCAAGGACGCGTTCGCCTCGGGCAAGCTGATGAAGCAGGAAGCCGTCCTCAAGGAAGGCATCGACAAGGAGCTGGCGAAGAAAATCGTCGCTCATGTCAAAGACGCCAAGCTCAAGGTCCAGGCGGCCATTCAGGGCGAGCAGGTTCGCATCACCGGCAAAAAGCGTGATGACCTGCAAGAAGCCATTGCAGTGCTGCGGGCCAAGGAATTCGGTATGCCGCTGCAGTTCAACAACTTCCGCGACTGAGTCTGAAAGCGGGAACCTCTTGGCGTTTGTGACGTCGGAGGCCCAAGCAACGGCAGAAACGATTGAGCCCGTCGCGGTTCGATCTTTCTGCCGCTTTTTTACGCATGCCGGGTAGCCGGAAAACAGGAGAGAGTAGATGGACTTAAATGCCGAGGTAGACAATCTGGTCAAGGTATCCCAAACCTGGATCCCGATGATCATGGAATACGGCAGCCGTGTACTGCTGGCGGTCATCACCCTGGCCATCGGCTGGTGGCTGATCAACAAGGTCACGAAAAAGCTCGGCGGCCTGATTGCATTGCGTAATGCCGACCTGGCGCTGCAAGGCTTTATCAGCAGCCTGGCGAACATCATTCTCAAGATCCTGCTGATCGTCAGCGTGGCCTCGATGATCGGTGTGGAAACCACTTCGTTTGTCGCGGCGATTGGTGCAGCAGGCCTGGCCATTGGCCTGGCCTTGCAGGGCAGCCTGGCGAACTTCGCCGGTGGCGTGCTGATTTTGCTGTTCCGTCCGTTTCGCATCGGTGACTGGATCGAGGCTCAGGGTATCGCCGGTACTGTCGACAGCATCCAGATTTTCCATACCGTGCTGCGTACTGGTGATAACAAAACCATCATCGTGCCTAACGGCAATCTGTCGAATGGCATCATCACCAACACAAACCGTCAGCCGACCCGCAAGGTCGTGTTTGATGTCGGTGTGGATTACGAAGCGGACCTGCAGAAAGCCCGTGAAGTTTTGCTGGAATTGGCCAAGGATCCGCGAGTATTGGCAGATCCGGAACCACAGGCAGTTGTTTCTACCCTGGGTGACAGTTCGATCACACTTTCGCTTCGTGTCTGGGTAAAGACTGCCGATTACTGGGACGTGATGTTCATGTTCAACGAACTATCCCGTGATCGCCTGAGAGAGGCCGGCATCGATATTCCATTTCCACAGCGGGTTATTCGTGTGGTTCAGGAATCTGCGGTGCAGTGACGGGACTTTTGAGCAATGTCTGACTCTTTGGTCAGGCATGTTCTGTAAGGGGCAGGTCGTTAAGCAGTCAGGCGACAGCCAACAAAAAAGGCCCATCCGAAGATGGGCCTTTTGTTTTGTTACCGCAAACTAACTGGATGCGATTACAAAACCGACAGCGGGTAGTCGACGATGAAACGGAACTCTTTCACGTCGCCTTCACCTTCGTCAGCGTTAGCGAAGTGCCATGCTTGACGAATACGGAAGGAAAGATCTTTTGCCGGGCCAGTCTGAACAACGTACTTGGCTTCGAAGTTGGTCTCGTTGTGCTTGCCGTCTTCGCCATACAGGCCAGCGTAAGGGCTGCCTACAGGAGTTTTGGTGCCGTCGATATCCCAACCTTTGACGTAACGGGTCATGAAGCTCAGACCTGGAACGCCGTACTCAGCCATTTTCAGGTCGTAACGAACCTGGGCAGACTTCTCGCCAGGGGCGTTGAAGTCAGAGTACTGGATGGAGTTGGCGAGGAAGATCGAGTCGCCGCCGCGGTTGTTTTTGCCCACGCCGATGTAGTCGAACGGAGTGTCACCGTTAACCTTCTGGAAGGCGAGGGTGATGGTGTGTGCTTTCATGAACGAGAAAGCGGCTGCCAGGGAGTAAGCGGTGTTGCTGATCTCGCCCGCTTTGGCGTCACCGGTATCTTGCGTGTTGTAGATGTTACCGTCCAGGTTCAGCGACTCATCGCCACCAAACGGGATGGTGTAGTTCAGGTTGGCGTAGTACTGGTTCCAGATGTCTTCCAGCTTGGCGCCGTACAGCGATGCCGACAGGTTTTCGGTGATGCCGTATTTGCCACCGAAGTAGTCGATGGAGTTGGCTTCTACGCCAGCGTAGGTTGCAAACAGGCCGCCGTCACTAGCGTTTTTGTCCTGGCTGGACGCCGAGTAGAAGTGACCGGCTTCGAGGTCAAGGTCTTTGACTTCGCTGCTCTGCAGTTGGAAGCCAGTAGCAGTTTGAGGAAGGATACGGGAACCGCCAACAGCGAACACTGGCGCAGTGCTTGGCTGCATTTCGCCGAATTTCAGCTCGGTTTTGGAGATGCGGACTTTAACGGCGCCGCCGGCTTTACCCTGGCTGTCGTTAACGTCGCGAGAACCGTTGGCATTAACGGTGTCGCTACGGCTCATGTTGCCTGAGCCGGAAGTGCCGTCGCCGCCATCCAGTTTGACTGCCAGGTAACCGAATGCGTCAACGCCTACACCGATCAGGCCCTGGGTATAACCGGAACTGAAGTTACCCCAGATACCTTGGGTCCAGTCTTTCTGGTCGCGAGCGCCATCTTTGTTGTCACGGTTGAAGTAGTAGTTGCGAACCAGCAAGTTCAAGGAGCTGTCTTCAACAATACCTTTGGCTTCAGCCTGGTCACTTACGAAAGGGGCGGCCGTAGCCAATTGGGTACTGGCTGCTGCTGCAACTGCCAGTGCGATCATGCTCCACTTCATCACGCGCATCGTGATTTGCTCCTTTGGTTTTAGAAGAGTACTGCCGTCCCACCTGTTTTATTATCTGGGCGGCTCTTTCTTTTTGTGTCGGCGCAAACTTATATCACGCCGACAATGTTGGCGATACTTGCGTATCTAACCTTTCGCCTTCTTTACGACCCTGTCGCAAACAGCATGGTAGATGTCGCAAATTTCCCGCTCCGACGCAACCGGGCTGACAACTTTTGTGCTGTTTTCCGAGCCTTGGCGTCGGTAAAAAGAGTCCTGGTGAAACGTTTGAATCTCCATCGGGCTACCTTGCCACTGTTTTTTTTTGCCTGAGGGCCTCCACTTCCAGCGGGTGCCACTCAGGCCATGTTGGGTATGAATGCAACAAGTGTGCACAAAATCGGGTTTTGTTGCAGCTTTTTTCCAGTTGAGTGTCTGACGCTGTAAAAACCTCATAAAGCCGGGGGGTTCAAGCGTGTTTAGTTTGGGCTTGACGCCTTGTCTGGCATCATGTTGCACCCTTCTGGTCCGCTGCATGACAACCAAAAATGTTACCGGATCACCCCGCCAGTGTGTAAATGGCGGATGTCGAAGCGTTCAGCGTAGACCCACTGTGCGGTTTTGGTGCAAAAAAAATTGTGTCGTGCTGAGTTCACCCAGGTTGACCGCTTGTCTGAAACGAACTCCTCCTTGTAAATCAGTCATTTCGGTATTTTTTGCCGTCTTGTCAGTTCTGTAATGGTGCGCAGCAGCGAAAAGTGTCTCATCCGGGGGCGGGTTGTCAGCCTTTCGTTGGCGCTCGTGACTTCTGCGTAAGGTTCGTCGTGAAGCGTGCGCCGTTCGCAGGTATGCTGCCGTCCGGTCGTTTGGCGCGCTGTCCCGTCAGGATGGGCGCTAAGCTGAAAAATGATGATCCGGCGGGAGTGCGCGCAGTGTTCGTTTTAGATCCACGACTTCAACAAGACACGTTACCGATCGGGGACTTTCCGCTCTGCCGGTTGCTGCTGTCCAACGATTCGAACTATCCCTGGTTCATCCTGGTACCTCGTCGCGAGGCTATCAGCGAGATATTTCAATTGGATGTCGCAGACCAGCAACAGCTCTGGCAGGAAACAACTGCGCTGTCGCAAGTGCTCAAGGACTCATTCGATGCGGACAAGTTGAATGTTGCGGCGCTGGGTAATGTCGTCAGTCAGTTGCACATGCATGTGATTGTGCGCAAGCGCGAAGATGCCGCCTGGCCCGCGCCGGTTTGGGGTAAACACCCGGCAAAACCCTACAAGTCGGAGCAGATCGTCGCCATTCGCGAACGTTTGCGTCTGATTTTGGCCGATGATTTTACGTTTCTGGAGGGCTGAACCATGAGCCTGGAAGAACGCGTTACCGAGCTTGAAAGCCGTCTGGCCTTTCAGGATGACACCATCCAGGCATTGAATGATGTGCTGGTGGCGCAGCAGCGGGTGGTCGAGCGCCTGCAACTGCAAATGGCCGCGCTGCTCAAGCGGCAGGAGGAAATGGTCGGACAGTTCGAGTCATTCGAAGAGGAAGCGCCGCCGCCCCACTATTAAGTAAATCGCAGGCACAAAAAAACCGCGGACAGCTCGGCTGTGCGCGGTTTTTTTTAGCCTTGAATCAGCGGCGCGGCAGCGCTGCGATCACATCTTCGGCTTGCAGGCCCTTGTCACGATTCATGACGGAGAACTCCACGCGCTGGCCTTCGACCAGGACGCGGTGACCTTCACCGCGAATGGCCCGGAAGTGGACGAAGATATCGTCGCCGGAGTCGCGGGAGATGAAGCCGAAGCCTTTGGACGTGTTGAACCACTTGACGGTGCCGGTATCGCGGTTGCTCATGTCGTAGCTTGGCGAAGCGGCGGCTGGTGACGATTTGTAGAAGCTGATGCCCAGGTGCAGGGCAACGGCGATCAGGGCTGCGACCAGGCTGAACAGAACGGCGGGTTGACCGGCGATGACGGGCATCGGTGCGATCAGCGTCAGGGTTTGCAGGACCACGCTCAGAACCAGCAGGGCGCTGACCAGGTTTTGCAGTTGGTGACGCGGGCCTTTGTTCCAGTAAGGGATGACAGGTGCAAGCGTGAGGTTGAGCAGGCCGAAAAAGGCCAGGTACAGCGCGTCGGGTTGTTGCAGGTAAGGTAAGGCTTCGGATTGCAGGCTAGGGATGAAGGACAGCAGCAAGGCCGCTGCGCCTATCAACAGATGGACGATTTTCAACATTTTGATTAACTCACGTTAAGACAGCTCACAAGGAAGAGCTGATGGCGCACGGTTCGCTTCAAGATAATAAAGAGGCGTTGGACACGTACCCGGTATCAGCCTATGCGCCGCGCCCGGAAAAAATAGGCACTGGCGACACGCTGTCTATTTAACAGCAAAGCCGCAGGCTACTCAAATCAGGGCGTCCGGCGGCTCTTTGGGGATGATTTGCCGCAGGTTGCGGGGTTGCGGTACCTACGGCTGATCAGTAACGCTCGCGTACGTGGATGACGCCTTGAAGTGTTGTTCGCGCTCTTCTTTCCTACGGCATTCCATGCGGTGCTTCTGAAGGGGGCGTCACTTTGCTGCGTGGGAAATTGTCCGGAGTAGGACGATCTCCCGGGTCTGCCAACAGTTGTTGGCTTATCCTACGTCGACGGTCATAAAGTCGACTGGATATACCTTTGCACCTGCGTTTTTATAAGTCGACACACAGTTGCTCATAAAAAACCAGGATGGCAAAGGAGTGTCAGCGTTATGGTTTATGAACGGCAAAAAGAGGGGCGATACGGTTCGCACAAGGATGTAAGGGTCGATCCGTTTGTTCGCGAGTTCGATATGGGGCTGGCCCAGCCCTTGTCCCGCTCAGTACGGTTGAATGGCTTCGCCACCTGTTTGCGGCTTGAACAGGTTTATTGGGATATTTTGGGGGAGATGGCCCGGGCCAATGGTTGTTCGGTCAGTAGCCTGTTATCTCACGTGGACCGCGAAGTTCACTTGCGTCACGGCGGGGTAAGGAACTTCAGTGGATTGGTGCGGGTTGTCTGTGTCGTGCACAGTCTCAAGGAAGGGGGTTGCGCCGTCACGGCCTAGCCCGGGCGGCGAAAGCAGCAGAGTGTCGGTCTGTGCAGTCTTACGGCTGCACAGGCCGCATTTAATGGATATAATCCCGCTCTTTGCCGCAAAACCCTGCGTGTGCGGTAGCAATCTGATCGCCGAGACAACCTCCATGCCGATGTACGATTATCAATGTGCTTCCTGTGGTCATCAGTTGGAAGCCATTCAAAAGATCAGCGATGCACCGCTGGTCGACTGCCCTGCCTGTCAGGCGCCAGAGCTTAAAAAGTTGCTGTCCATGCCGGGCTTCCGCCTCAGCGGCACGGGTTGGTACGAAACCGATTTCAAGACCGGTTCCAAGAAGAATCTGGCCGGCGGCGACAAAGCTGACTAAGGTCTGGAACCTGAGTTGAACGACACGCGTGCTCTTGCATCACCCGGCGACTTTTTTAAAGGCGGGGCTGCTGTAGGATCTCCACCGAATTTCGAATTACGAGAAGTGAAACCACGACCATGATGCGCAGCCATTATTGCGGCCAACTGAACGAAAGCCTGGACGGCCAGGAAATTACCCTTTGCGGATGGGTCCATCGTCGCCGTGACCACGGTGGGGTGATTTTCCTCGATATCCGTGATCGTGATGGTCTGGCCCAGGTCGTGTTCGATCCGGATCGCGCTGAAACCTTCGCCGCTGCCGATCGCGTGCGCAGCGAGTACGTCGTGAAGATCACCGGCAAGGTTCGCCTGCGTCCGGCCGGTGCGACCAACGCCAACATGGCGTCGGGCATGATCGAAGTCCTGGGTTACGAGCTGGAAGTGCTGAACGAATCGGAAACCCCGCCGTTCCCATTGAACGAGTTCTCCGACGTCGGCGAAGAAACCCGCCTGCGCTATCGCTTCCTCGATCTGCGTCGCCCGGAAATGGCCGAGAAGCTGCGTCTGCGTTCGCGCATGACCACCAGCATCCGCCGCTTCCTGGACGAGAACGGCTTCCTCGACGTCGAGACGCCGATCCTGACCCGTGCTACCCCGGAAGGCGCGCGCGACTACCTGGTGCCGAGCCGTACTCACGCCGGTTCGTTCTTCGCCTTGCCGCAATCGCCACAGCTGTTCAAGCAACTGCTGATGGTGGCCGGTTTCGACCGTTACTACCAGATCGCCAAGTGCTTCCGTGACGAAGACCTGCGTGCCGACCGTCAGCCGGAATTCACCCAGATCGACATCGAGACCAGCTTCCTCGATGAAAAAGAGATCATGGGCCTGACCGAGCAAATGATCCGCAACCTGTTCAAGGAAGTGCTGGGCCTGGAATTCGGCGAGTTCCCGCACATGACCTTCGAAGAAGCCATGCGCCGCTACGGTTCCGACAAGCCAGACCTGCGTAACCCGCTGGAACTGGTTGACGTGGCCGACCAGCTCAAGGAAGTCGACTTCAAGGTGTTCAGCGGCCCGGCCAACGACCCGAAATGCCGTATCGCCGCCTTGCGCGTTCCTGGCGGGGCGAGCATGCCGCGCAAGCAGATCGACGATTACACCAAGTTCGTCGGCATCTACGGTGCCAAGGGCCTGGCGTACATCAAGGTCAACGAGCGCGCGAATGGCGTTGACGGTCTGCAATCGCCGATCGTGAAGAACATCCCTGAAGCCAACCTCAACGTGATCCTGGATCGTGTTGGTGCGGTCGACGGCGATATCGTGTTCTTCGGCGCCGACAAGGCCAAGATCGTCAGCGAAGCGTTGGGCGCATTGCGCATCAAACTCGGTCACGACCTGAACCTGTTGACCTGCGAATGGGCTCCGATGTGGGTCGTTGACTTCCCGATGTTCGAAGAGAACGACGACGGTAGCTTCAGCGCCTTGCACCACCCGTTCACCGCGCCGAAGTGCACCCCGCAAGAGCTGGAAGCCAACCCGGCTGGCGCTCTGTCCCGTGCCTACGACATGGTGTTGAACGGTACCGAACTGGGTGGCGGTTCGATCCGTATCCACCGTAAAGAGATGCAGCAGTCGGTGTTCCGTCTGCTGGGCATCAACGAAGCGGAACAGGAAGAGAAATTCGGCTTCCTGCTCGATGCCCTGAAGTACGGCGCGCCGCCGCACGGTGGCCTGGCCTTCGGTCTGGACCGTCTGGTGATGCTGATGACTGGCGCCCAGTCGATCCGTGAAGTGATCGCCTTCCCGAAAACCCAGAGCGCGGCAGATGTCATGACTCAGGCACCGGGTCAGGTGGATGCCAAGGCATTGCGCGAACTGCACATTCGTCTGCGCGAAACGCCTAAGGCCGAGTAAGGCTGACCTGAAGGGCGCATCTGTGGATGCGCCCTTTCTTTATAGATAGAGTTGTTCAAGATTTTTGTTTGTCGGCCGGCGCAATGCAGCGCAGCGGGCAATGTTTCAAAGAGAATTCGGAGCGAGTTATGGCAGGTCATTCCAAGTGGGCGAACATCAAGCACCGCAAAGAACGTCAGGATGCCAAGAAAGGCAAGATTTTCACCAAGTGGATTCGTGAGCTGACTGTCGCTGCCCGTCAGGGTGGCGGTGATCCAGGCTCCAACCCGCGTCTGCGTCTGGCATTGGACAAGGCCCTTGGCGCGAACATGAGTCGCGACATCATTGATCGGGCAGTTGCCCGTGGTGCTGGCGCCGCCGATACCGACGACATGGTCGAACTGACCTACGAAGGTTACGGTCCGGGCGGCGTGGCAGTGATGGTCGAATGCATGACCGACAACCGTAATCGCACCGCAGCCGCTGTTCGTCACGCGTTCAGCAAATGCGGCGGAAACCTGGGGACTGACGGTTCGGTGGCCTATCTGTTCGAACGCAAGGGGCAGATCTCTTTCGCTGCCGGCGTTGACGAAGACGCACTGATGGAAGCCGCCATGGAAGCCGACGCCGATGACGTGGTGACCAACGAAGACGGTTCGATCGACGTGTTCACCTCGTTTGCCGGGTTCTATTCCGTGCGTAACGCGCTGGAAGCGGCGGGCTTCAAGGGTGACGACGCGGAAATCGTCATGTTGCCGACCACCAGCGCCGAGCTCGATCTGGAAGGCGCCGAGAAAGTCCTCAAGCTGATCGACATGCTCGAGGACCTGGATGATGTGCAAAACGTCTATTCCAATGCGGACATCCCGGAGTCGGTGGCTGCACAGCTCGGTTGATTTGCCTTTTGTAGGAGCGAGCTCGCTCGCGAAAAACCTGAGAGCGGCGTTCATTCAAGTCAGCCGCGTTATCGTTGACGTCCATCGCGAGCAAGCTCGCTCCTACATAAAAAGCCTGCAGGCGTTATGACTTTAATTCTTGGTATCGACCCTGGTTCGCGCATCACCGGTTACGGTGTAGTGCGTGATACCGGCCGTGGCTGTGAGTACGTCGCTTCCGGTTGTATCCGCACCGGTGCCGGCGAGTTGCATGAGCGACTGCAGATTGTCTATCGCGGGGTGCGGGAGATCATTCAGACTTACCATCCGGTGACCATGGGGATCGAAAAGGTGTTCATGGCCCGTAACGCCGATTCCGCCCTGAAACTGGGGCAGGCCCGTGGCGCCGCGATCGTGGCAGGTGCCGAGGAAAGCCTGGAAATTGCCGAATACACCGCAACCCAGGTCAAGCAGGCGGTCGTCGGCACCGGTGCGGCCAACAAGGAGCAGGTGCAAATGATGGTCATGCACATGCTCAAGCTCACCAGCAAACCGCAGATCGATGCCTCGGACGCCCTGGCCATTGCCATCTGCCACGCTCACACCCGTTCCAGTCTGTTGCCTCATGGGCTGGGAGCAGCACGCAGTCGTGGCGGGCGCCTGCGTCTCTGATAGCATCAGCAATCATTTTCATGGAGTGAGGGCATTCCGCCTGGGTTGTCGGCGGCATTCCCTCGCCCTATCAGTCGCTGGCCAAGAGCTGGCCAACGCTCAAGGATTTGTAACGTGATTGGACGTTTGCGCGGCACCCTGGCTGAGAAGCAGCCTCCCCATCTGATTCTGGATGTAAATGGCCTGGGCTATGAACTTGAAGTGCCCATGACGACCCTATACCGCTTGCCGTCGGTCGGTGAGCCGCTAACCTTGCACACCCATTTGGTCGTGCGCGAAGACGCACAGTTACTCTATGGTTTTGTCGGCAAGCGTGAGCGCGATTTTTTTCGCGAATTGATCCGCCTCAACGGCGTCGGGCCGAAACTGGCACTGGCCTTGATGTCGAGCCTGGAAGTCGACGAACTGGTTCGTTGTGTACAGTCCCAGGACACTTCGGCGCTGACCAAGGTCCCGGGCGTCGGCAAGAAAACCGCCGAGCGCTTGCTGGTGGAGCTCAAGGATCGCTTCAAGGCCTGGGAAACCGTACCGGCCATGTTCGCCCTGGTGCCGAACCAGCCGGATGGGCCGGTCCCGGTGAACACTGCCGAGACTGACGCCGTCAGCGCCTTGATTTCCCTGGGCTACAAGCCCCAGGAAGCGAGCAAGGCGGTGTCTGCGATCAAGGAGAAAGATTTGAGCAGTGAAGACATGATCCGCCGCGCCTTGAAGGGAATGATCTAAGTGATTGAAGCTGATCGTCTGATCGCTGCCACGCACAGCCCGCGTGAGCGCGAAGAAGTCCAGGACCGCGCGATTCGCCCGGTCAGCCTGGCTGAATACATTGGCCAACCGACCGTTCGCGAGCAGATGGAATTGTTCATTCAGGCCGCTCGCGGTCGTAACGAGTCCCTGGATCACACGCTGATCTTCGGGCCGCCCGGCCTGGGCAAGACCACCCTCGCCAACATCATCGCCCAGGAAATGGGCGTGTCGATCAAGAGTACCTCGGGGCCGGTGCTGGAGCGCCCCGGTGACCTGGCGGCGCTGTTGACCAACCTTGAGCCTCACGATGTGCTGTTTATCGACGAAATCCATCGCCTGTCGCCCATCGTTGAAGAGGTGCTGTACCCGGCCATGGAGGATTTCCAGCTCGACATCATGATCGGCGAAGGCCCGGCCGCGCGTTCGATCAAGCTGGATCTGCCGCCGTTCACCCTGGTTGGTGCAACGACGCGGGCGGGGATGCTGACCAATCCGTTGCGAGACCGTTTCGGGATCGTCCAGCGCCTGGAGTTCTACAACAACGCAGATCTGTCGACAATTGTCAGTCGCTCGGCAAGCATCCTTGGTTTGCCGCTGGACCCGGAAGGTGCATTCGAAATCGCCCGCCGTGCCCGTGGCACGCCACGGATTGCCAACCGCTTGCTGCGCCGGGTGCGCGACTTCGCCGAAGTTCGCGCCAAGGGCCACATCACCAAGCCGATTGCCGACCTGGCGCTGAACCTGCTGGACGTCGACGAGCGTGGCTTCGATCACCAGGACCGGCGTCTGTTGCTGACCATGATCGAGAAGTTCGACGGCGGGCCGGTCGGGGTCGACAGCCTGGCCGCCGCCATCAGCGAAGAGCGTCACACCATTGAAGACGTGCTGGAACCTTACCTGATCCAGCAGGGCTACATCATGCGCACGCCACGGGGGCGGGTGGTGACGCGGCATGCCTACCTGCATTTCGGTTTAAACATTCCGTCACGATTGGGCGAAATGCCCGTGGTAGACGAGTTCCTCGATGCTGCTGACGATTAATTAACGTTGCGTGCTGATTTTTTCGGGCAATGTAGGGTCCCAGGACCGTACTTTCACGAGAAAGCCGCAGAACAATGAAAAACAGTTGCCATGCCGGATTGGCAACCTGAGGAGTAAGCACTAGAGTATGCGCGCGCAAAACGGGCTTGAGCCTTTCGCACATCGTTGTCGCGTTTATTACGAGGACACCGATGCGGGCGGCATCGTGTATTACGTTAATTACCTCAAGTTTATGGAACGGGCTCGAACCGAGCGGCTACGAGATCTGGGCTTTGCCCAATCGCAGCTTGCCGGGGAGGACCTGTTGTTCGTCGTGCATTCCAGCGAAGCGCGCTACCACGCGCCGGCGCGACTGGATGACGAACTGTTGGTAAGCGCTGAAGTAATCGAATTGAACCGTGCCAGCCTGCGCTTCAAACAGCAGGTCAGGCGGGCGACGGATAATGCACTGCTCTGCGAAGGGCAGTTTCTGGTGGCCTGTGTGCGCACTGAAAGTTTAAAACCCCGGGCCATTCCCGAAGCTCTACGAGCGGCCTTTGCCGACGTGAGCGGCGCGGGTACACACTCAAAGCAGGAGATAAAGCGTGGAAGCTAACGTCGTCGACCATTCCTCCATGTGGAGCCTGGTCAGCAATGCCAGCATCGTGGTGCAACTGGTAATGCTGATCCTGGTAGCCGCATCGGTGACCTCGTGGATCATGATCTTTCAGCGCAGCAACCTGCTGCGCGCCGGTCGACGTGCCCTGGAGAGCTTCGAAGAGCGCTTCTGGTCGGGTATCGACCTGTCCAAACTGTACCGTCAGGCCGGCAGCAATCCGGACCCTGATTCGGGCGTCGAGCAAATCTTCCGTGCCGGTTTCAAGGAATTCTCCCGTCTGCGCCAGCAGCCAGGCGTTGACCCGGAAGCGGTCATGGAAGGCGTGGCGCGTGCCATGCGCGTCGCCATTTCCCGCGAAGAAGAAAAGCTCGAGCAGAGCCTGCCCTTCCTGGCCACCGTTGGTTCCGTCAGCCCGTACATCGGTCTGTTCGGTACCGTCTGGGGGATCATGAACTCCTTCCGTGGCCTGGCAACTGCCCAGCAAGCGACCCTGGCCACTGTGGCCCCGGGTATCGCCGAAGCACTGATTGCCACCGCGATCGGTCTGTTCGCTGCCATTCCAGCCGTTATCGCTTACAACCGTTTTGCTGCTCGCAGCGAAACCCTGCTGGGCCGCTACTACACCTTCGCCGACGAGTTCCAGGCGATCCTGCACCGCAAAGTGCACACCAGCGAAGAATAAGCAGGTAATTTCCAATGGCTTTAATCGCTCGAGCTCGCAAAAAGCGCAAGCCGGTCGCCGAGATGAACGTGGTGCCTTACATCGATGTGATGTTGGTGCTGCTGGTCATCTTCATGGTGACCGCGCCGATGCTCAATCAGGGCGTGAAAGTTGATCTGCCCAAGGTTTCCAGCGAAGCCTTGCCGCAGGACAACAACACCCAGGTCCTGACCATTTCCATCAAATCCGACAAGACCTACTACTGGAACCTTGGCAGCGAAGTCGACACCGAAAAGCAGCAGGATCGGGCCATGACCCTGCCGCAGATGACTGACGCGGTGACCAAGATCATTCGCGTCGGCAACGAAGGCGGCAAGCGTACCCAGGTCTTCATTCGCGGCGACAAGAGTGTCGATTACGGCTCCGTCATGGGCGCCATGGGCGGGTTGCAGAAAGCCGGGGTCGGTAATGTTGGCTTGATTACCGAGGCGCCCTGATGCAGCAACAGCGAGAGCCGTCCGCCTCGGAAAGCTACTTCTGGCCTAGTGTCTGGGCGATTGGCTTGCACGTGCTGGTGTTCGGCATGCTGTTCGTCAGCTTTGCCTTTACCCCGGAACTGCCGCCGGCCAAGCCGATTGTCCAGGCGACCTTGTACCAGCTGAAATCGAAAAGTCGGGCGACCACCCAGACCAATCAGAAGATTGCCGGTGAGGCGCAGAAATCTGCTGCGCGTCAGACCGAAGTCGAGCAGATGGAACAGAAAAAGGTCGAGCAGGAAGCCGTGAAGGCTGCGGAACAAAAGAAAGAAGAGGTGGCTCAAAAGGCCGAAGAAGCCAAGAAGGCCGACGAGGCGAAGAAAGCGGACGAGGCGAAAAAGGCTGATGAAGCCAAGAAAGCCGACGATGCGAAGAAAACCGCGGAAGCCAAGAAGGCAGAAGAGAAACAATTGGCTGATATAGCCAAGAAGAAAGCTGAAGAAGAAGCCAAGAAGGCTGCTGAAGAAGAGGCCAAGAAAGCGGCCGCTGAAGAAGCCAAGAAAAAGATCGTCGAAGACGCGAAGAAGAAAGCCGCGGAAGACGCCAAGAAGAAAGCTGAAGCTGAAGAGGCGAAGAAGAAAGTCGCCGAGGAAGCGAAGAAGAAAGCTGCTGCCGATGCTGCGAAGAAGAAATCGCAGGACGCGGCACGTAAATCCGCCGAAGACAAAAAGGCCCAGGCCTTGGCAGATTTGCTTTCCGACACGCCGCAGCGTCAGCAGGCGTTGGCCGATGAGCAGGGCGACGAAGTCGCCGGCAGTTTCGATGACCTGATTCGTGCGCGTGCAGCGGAAGGCTGGGCTCGTCCACCTTCGGCACGCAAAGGCATGACTGTCGTATTGCAAATCGGCATGTTGCCGGACGGTACGGTGACTTCGGTCAACGTGTCCAAGTCCAGTGGCGACGGTCCGTTTGACGCCTCGGCTGTTGCAGCGGTGAAGAATATTGGACGTTTGACAGAAATGCAGGGAATGAAGCCGAGTGATTTCGCTCCGTATCGTTCATTCAAGATGACATTCACACCTGAGGATTTAGCCTTGTGAGAAACCTTCTTCGAGGAATGCTGGTCGTTATCTGCTGCATGGCAGGGATGGCGATGGCAGATGAGAAAAACATTCTGGTTACCAGTGGCAGCGATCGGGCGACCCCGATCGCCGTAGTACCGTTCGGCTTCCAGGGCGGTAGCGTGCTGCCGGACGATATGGCGGAAATCATCGGTAACGACCTGCGCAACTCGGGTTACTACTCGCCGCTTCCAAAGCAGAACATGATCAGCCAGCCGAGCCAGGCCAGCGAAATCATCTTCCGTGACTTCAAGGCGCTGGGTGCCCAGTACGTCATGGTCGGCAGCATTGTTCCGGCAGGCGGTCGCCTGCAGGTGCAATACGCACTGTTCAACGTCGCCACCGAGCAGCAAGTGCTGACCGGCAGCGTGTCGGGCGGCGTCGATCAGTTGCGCGACATGGCGCACTACATCTCTGACCAGTCGTTCGAAAAACTCACGGGTATCAAGGGTGCCTTCTCGACTCGCCTGCTGTATGTAACGGCCGAGCGTTTCTCCGAGAACAACACTCGCTACACCCTGCAGCGTTCGGACTATGACGGTGCTCGCGCCGTGACCCTGCTGCAGTCGCGCGAGCCGATCCTGTCGCCGCGTTTCGCACCGGATGGCAAGCGCATCGCTTATGTCTCCTTCGAGCAGAAGCGTCCACGCATCTTCATGCAGAACATCGACACCGGTCGCCGTGAGCAGATCACCAACTTCGAAGGCCTGAACGGTGCACCGGCCTGGTCGCCGGATGGCAATCGCCTGGCGTTCGTGCTGTCCAAAGACGGCAACCCGGACATCTATGTGATGAACCTGGGTTCGCGCCAGATCAGCCGCGTCACCAACGGTCCTGGCATCAACACCGAACCGTTCTGGGGCAAGGATGGCTCGACCATCTACTTCACGTCCGACCGTGGCGGCAAACCGCAGATCTACAAGACCAGTGCCGGTGGTGGCGGTGCCGAACGCGTGACGTTCGTCGGTAACTACAACGCCAACCCTAAACTGTCGGCTGATGAAAAGACGCTTGTCATGATTCACCGTCAGGATGGCTTCACCAATTTCAAAGTGGCGGCCCAGGATTTGCAGCGCGGTAGTGTAAAAATCCTCACTGATAGCACTCTGGACGAGTCGCCTACTGTCGCGCCCAACGGCACCATGGTAATCTACGCCACCCGCCAGCAGGGCCGGGGAGTCTTGATGCTCGTGTCCATCAATGGACGCGTAAGGCTCCCGCTTCCTACCGCACAAGGCGAAGTCAGAGAACCTTCCTGGTCCCCTTTCCTGAACTGACGCGGCGCTATACGTTGTACTTAACACACTGGGGTTCATTAGGAGTTTCACGATGGAAATGCTGAAGTTTGGTAAATTTGCTGCGCTGGCACTGGCCATGGCTGTAGCTGTAGGTTGCTCGTCCAAAGGCGGCGACAATGCCGGTGAAGGCGCGGTAGATCCAAACGCTGGTTATGGCGCAAACACTGGCGCAGTTGACGGCTCCCTGAGCGAAGAAGCTGCTCTGCGCGCAATCACCACTTTCTACTTCGAATACGACAGTTCGGACCTGAAGCCAGAAGCCATGCGCGCTCTGGACGTTCACGCCAAAGACCTGAAAGCAAACGGCGCTCGCGTTGTTCTGGAAGGCAACACCGACGAACGTGGTACCCGTGAGTACAACATGGCTCTGGGCGAGCGTCGTGCGAAAGCCGTTCAGCGCTACCTGGTACTGCAAGGTGTTTCCCCAGCTCAGCTGGAACTGGTTTCCTACGGCGAAGAGCGTCCAGTTGCTACCGGCAACGACGAGCAGTCCTGGGCTCAAAACCGTCGCGTCGAACTGCGTAAGTAATTCGTCATGCGAACGTGCCGTCGTGCTGTAACTGTTCTGGCTCTCAGCCTCGCGCCGCTTGCGGTGTGGGCTGCGGTTCCTGTGGTCGATAATGACTCCGGCTATAACAATAGCGGGAGCAGTTATCCGCCTGCAGGTTACGGTACGAACGGCGCCTATGCCGGGGGAGGGGTTTCGGCCCCTGTCTCGGCACAGGGCGAGCTGTTCAACCAACTGCAATCAATGCAGCAACAGATCGAGCGCCAGCAAGGTGCGATTGAAGTTCTGCAAAATGATGTAGCGCGCATGAAGCAGGAAAACCTGGAGCGATACCAGGATCTTGATCGGCGCATAGGAACCGGCGTTGCACCAGCCGCGACTCCTGAAAATTCTTCCACCGGTGGTGATATGAATGCCGCTGGTGCAGCAGCAGGTGCGGCAGCTGGCGCAGCCGCCGCTCAAGCGCCTGCCGCGGGTAGCGAGCCGGCGGATCCGGCGAAGGAAAAGCTCTATTACGATGCTGCCTTCGACCTGATCAAGGCCAAGGATTTCGACAAGGCCAGCCAGGCTTTTGCCGCTTTCCTGCGCAAATACCCGAACAGCCAGTACGCGGGCAACGCCCAATACTGGTTGGGCGAAGTGAACCTGGCCAAGGGCGATCTGCAAGGCGCAGGTCAGGCATTTGCCAAGGTTTCGCAGCTGTATCCCAAGCACGCCAAAGTGCCGGACTCGCTGTACAAGCTCGCTGATGTGGAGCGTCGCCTGGGTCATACCGACCGGGTCAAAGGCATTCTGCAGCAGGTGGTGTCCCAATATCCGGGCACTTCCGCTGCTCAGTTGGCCCAGCGCGATCTGCAAAAAATGTAAGCCTGCTTGACCCGTTTCAAAGAAACCCGCGCTTGTCGCGGGTTTTTTCGTTAGAATTCACGCCCTTTTTATGAAATACGCTTTTGGGGGCCTGCGCTTTGCCGGGGTTCCTTCAAGTGCCTGACGGAGGCGGACAGCCTGTTTAGCTGTTACGCCCGTGGCGACTATGCAAGACACATTGAGAATCACCGAAGTTTTCTACTCGTTGCAGGGTGAAACGCGGACTGCTGGCCTGCCCACTGTTTTTGTGCGCCTGACCGGTTGCCCTCTGCGTTGCCAATACTGCGACAGCGCCTACGCGTTCACCGGCGGAACCATCCGCACCCTCGACGACATCCTCGAGCAAGTTGCCGGTTTCCGCCCGCGTTATGTCTGCGTCACGGGCGGCGAGCCCCTGGCACAGCCAAACGCCATTCCCTTGCTCAAGCGCTTGTGTGACGCCGGTTACGAAGTGTCACTGGAAACCAGTGGCTCTATCGATATCTCGGCAGTAGATTCCCGGGTCAGTCGCGTTGTCGACCTGAAAACTCCGGGTTCGAAGGAAGCACACCGCAATCGCTACGAAAACATTGAGCTGCTCACGCCCAACGATCAGGTGAAGTTTGTCATCTGCTCGCGGGAGGACTATGACTGGTCCGTTTCCAAGCTGATCCAGTACGGTCTTAACCTGCGTGCCGGTGAAGTCCTGTTTTCGCCAAGTCATCATGATCTCAATGCCCGGGATCTGGCGGACTGGGTGGTGGCGGACAACCTGCCAGTGCGTTTGCAATTGCAGCTGCATAAATATCTATGGAATGACGAGCCGGGGCGCTGAAATGACTGAACAACTGAACACTCCTGAAAAACGAGCGGTCATCCTGCTGTCCGGTGGCCTGGACTCGGCGACCGTCGTGGCCATGGCGCGCGCCGAAGGCTACAGCTGCTACACCATGAGCTTTAATTACGGTCAGCGCTCTCAGGCCGAACTGTACGCCGCCGAGCGTGTGGCACGGAACCTGGGAGTGGTCGAGCACAAGGTGATCGGCCTGAACCTGAACGGCATGGGTGGCTCGGCGCTGACTGACAGCAGCATCGATATTCCGGAAGAGTTGGGTGAGGGCATTCCGGTAACGTACGTGCCTGCGCGTAACACGGTGTTCCTGTCCCTGGCCCTGGGCTGGGCAGAAGTACTCGGCGCACGGGACATCTTCATCGGCGTCAATGCGGTGGACTACTCCGGTTACCCGGACTGCCGTCCCGAGTTCATCGAGTCGTTCGAGCGCATGGCCAACCTGGCAACCAAAGCTGGCGTGGAGGGCAATGGCTTCCGCATCCAGGCACCGCTGCAAAACCTCAGTAAGGCGCAGATCGTCCAGGCCGGCGTTAAGCTTGGCGTGGATTATGGTCTGACCGTTTCCTGCTATCAGGCCGACGATGAAGGCCGTGCGTGCGGCAAGTGCGACAGCTGCCGACTGCGTGCGGAAGGCTTTGCGGCGGCCGGAATCAGCGATCCAACCCCTTATTTTTGAATTATTTCAAAATAGGTGTTGAATAGTCCTTAAAAATCAGTATTATACGCGCCACCACACAGCGGGTCGTTAGCTCAGTTGGTAGAGCAGTTGGCTTTTAACCAATTGGTCGTAGGTTCGAATCCCACACGACCCACCATTTTTGGCGGTTTAGAAAATCCGGAAGGCCCACGCAAGTGAGGATTTCCGGGTTTTTTTTTGCCCGCGATTCAAGTCCGCTTCGCTGCGGGCTGCTGCGCATGACGCAGGTCAGAATCACCTTTTGCATCCGTCGGATATTCTGTAGCCTTGCGCAGCTTCAACGCTGTCCGTGCCTGATCAATACTCACTTTCCCGGCGGTACCCTGTAGGGTCCGGAGCCGGGTGTATACTCGACTTTCGCGCGAATGCGCCTGCAGGTCTTGCGAACATGACGCAAATTTCCGAACGCCTTCTGGTTCAAGCCCACCTCGACGCCAAACAGCCCAAGCCGCTGACCGCCGATGAAGAGGCTTATTACCGTGCTGCCATCGCTGCCGAGCTCAAGGCTCAGGACGCGGTGCTGGTGGCCCACTTCTATTGTGACCCTGTCATTCAGGCGCTGGCCGAAGAGACGGGCGGCTGTGTTTCCGACTCGCTGGAAATGGCCCGTTTCGGCAACGCCCATCCGGCCAAGACCGTGGTCGTCGCCGGCGTGAAGTTCATGGGTGAGACCGCCAAGATCCTCAACCCGGAAAAGCGCGTGCTGATGCCGACCCTCGAAGCGACCTGTTCGCTCGACCTGGGTTGCCCGGTGGACGAATTTTCCGCGTTCTGCGATCAACACCCGGAGCGCACGGTGGTGGTGTACGCCAACACTTCCGCTGCGGTAAAAGCCCGAGCGGATTGGGTGGTGACTTCAAGCTGTGCGCTGGAGATCGTCGAAAGCCTGATGGACAACGGCGAGACCATCATCTGGGGCCCGGACAAGCACCTGGGGACCTACATCCAGCGCCAGACCGGTGCCGACATGCTGCTATGGGACGGTGCCTGCATCGTTCACGAAGAATTCAAGTCCAAGCAGCTTGAAGACATGAAGGCGCTGTACCCGGATGCGGCGATTCTGGTGCACCCGGAGTCGCCGACCTCGGTGATCGAACTGGCGGACGCCGTGGGTTCCACCAGTCAATTGATCGCGGCGGCACAGAGCCTGCCGAACAAGACGCTGATCGTTGCGACCGACCGCGGCATCTTCTACAAGATGCAGCAGCTGTGCCCGGACAAGGTCTTTATCGAAGCCCCTACGGCGGGTAACGGCGCGGCGTGCCGCAGTTGTGCGCATTGCCCGTGGATGGCCATGAACACCCTTGAGCGCACGCTGAAGGCGTTGAAGGAAGGATCGAACGAGATCTTTGTCGACCCGGCACTGATCCCGCAGGCGATTCGACCGTTGAAGCGGATGCTTGATTTCACTGCTGCGGCTCGGTTGAAGCTCGCGGGTAACGCCTGAGATCTTTCAGGTAAGCCGCAAAAACTGTGGGAGCGGGCTTGCTCGCGAAGAGGATGTATCAGTCGACATCGAGGTTGTCTGACGCACCGCCTTCGCGAGCAAGCCCGCTCCCACAGTGATTTTTGCCAACCCCAACTACTTGGTCTTCTTGGGGATCCGCACCAGCTGGGTATTTGAATAGATGTCATGCCAGCTGCGTTTTTGCTTGTCGAACAGCGACCAGAAGAATCCCAAGCCAACGCAAAGCAGCGAAGCAATCGATACCACAAAGCGCAGCAGCGCCTGCCACAGGCTTATGGACGAGCCATCGGCGTTCTGCACGCGGATGCACCAGACCTGCATGCCCAGTGTCTGACCGGACCAGGTCCAGAATTTGGCGAAGAAGCCGAACAGTACGAACAGCAGGACCGTGGAGAGCAGGGGATCGCCGTCCAGGGCGCCGGCTTCGGTCAGGCTACGCATCCTTTCTTCGCCGATGATCGCCATCTGGATCATCTTGTAGATGCCGCTGGTGACGATCAGCAGGGCGGTGCACAGCAGGAAATCATAGAACATGGCTGCCAGACGACGACCCAGGCCAGCGGCAGGAAAGTCGCCCTGGGGGGTAAGCAGGTGTTTCGACATGGCAGGCTCTCGGCGGAAAAAGAAGCCATTTTACGGATTTACGCGCACAAAAAAGCCCCTGATGTCAGCATCAGGGGCTTTTTCGTTACAGAAGATCAGGCTTCTGCTTGTACTTCGTCAGCCTGCATGCCTTTCTGGCCCTGCACGGCGATGAAGGTCACTTTCTGGCCTTCTTTCAGGCTCTTGAAGCCGTTGCCCTGGATGGCGCGGAAATGCACGAACAGATCCGGACCGCTTTCAGGAGTGATAAAACCAAAACCTTTCTCGTCGTTAAACCACTTGACGGTACCGCTCTGACGTTGGGACATTTCTTATTTCCTTTGACGCAAAAAATTAATGACAGTCTCCTTCTCATGAAAGAGTACTGGGGCTGGTTGCAGGAGAGTAAGAAGACGTCGAACGGGATGTAGCTAACTTGTAGGCTACTGCCCAGGTCACGATTCCAAGCGACCCATGCAAACACAGTGAACAAACTCTACGCCAACTACGGGAGAAAAAACAAGCCCTGTGAAGGCCCCGTATTTCCTCAGGTTGATGGCAAAGTCAGTCCACTAGCGGGGGCTTATTCCCTGGTCTTGTTCAATTGTTTTCGATCGTTATAAGCAAAGTTCATAATCGAAGCTTATAGCCAAACGATGCACTGTTATATGGCGGTTGCGTTACACATTAGTGCACCGTTAACGCAACCGCGTTACTTATAGGAACATTCAATCAGCCGCGATAGTAGCGTTGTGGAACAAATGGCATTTTGCTTACAAGCAAAGGCACCTTTTTCCCACGAACGATCGCCCAAACCGGTGTGTCCAGTGCGATGTAAGCGCTGTCGACGTAACCCATGGCCAGCGGCCCGCCCAGGGTTGGCCCGAAACCGCCGCTGCAGACGCTACCGATGATGTCGCCGGCTTCGTTGACGATCTCGGCGCCCTCACGCACGGGTGTACGTTCCTGTGGTAGCAGACCTACACGTTTGCGGTTCACGCCTGCCTGTTGCTGGGCGAATACGGTTTCGGCGCCAGGGAAGCCACCGGCCCGTGCACCATCGGCGCGACGTGGCTTGGAGATCGCCCATAACAGGCTTGCTTCGATCGGGGTGGTGTCAGTGTTCATGTCGTGGCCGTACAGGCACAAACCCGCTTCCAGGCGCAGGGAGTCACGAGCACCAAGACCGATGGCGGCCACTTCGGCTTCAGCGAGCAGTGCGCGAGCCAGGGCTTCGGCGTTGGCGGCGGGTACGGAAATTTCGTAGCCGTCTTCACCGGTGTAACCCGAACGGCTGACAAAGCAGTCCACGCCCAGCAGCTTCACGCGGGCGAACTGCATGAAGGTCATCTTTGCAACTGTAGGGGCCAGGCGTGCCAGCACGGTCACTGCAGCCGGACCTTGCAGGGCGAGCAGGGCGCGCTCTTCGAACAGCGGCTCGATCGTGCACTGGTCGCCGATGTGCTTGCGCAGGTGCGCCAGGTCCTGGTCCTTGCAGGCGGCGTTGACCACCAGGAACAGTTCGTCATTACCCAGGTTGGCGACCATCAGGTCGTCAAGGATGCCACCCGTCGCATTGGTGAACATCGCGTAGCGCTGCATGCCCACCGGCAGGTCGATGATGTCCACCGGCACCAGGGTTTCCAGGGCCTTGGCGGCATTGGCGCCGGTCAGGCGGATCTGGCCCATGTGCGAGACATCGAACAGCCCGGCCTGGTCGCGGGTGTGCTGGTGTTCTTTCATCACGCCCAGCGGGTACTGGACGGGCATGTCGTAGCCGGCGAACGGCACCATGCGCGCGCCGAGTTCGATGTGCAGTGCGTGCAACGGGGTTTTCAACAGTTGTTCGGTGGACATATTCAGCTCCTGAAGAAGGGTGCAGATGAGCGCGCATCAGCACTCGATAATGTTGACCGCCAAACCGCCACGGGCGGTTTCCTTGTATTTGCTTTTCATGTCGGCGCCGGTCTGGCGCATGGTGCGAATGACCTTGTCGAGTGAGACGAAGTGTTGCCCGTCGCCGCGCAGGGCCATGCGCACGGCATTGATGGCCTTGACCGAGCCCATGGCGTTGCGCTCGATGCAAGGCACTTGCACCAGCCCGCCAATCGGGTCGCAGGTCAGTCCGAGGTTGTGTTCCATGCCGATTTCCGCGGCGTTTTCCACTTGCTGCACACTGCCGCCCAGCACTTCGCACAGGGCACCGGCGGCCATCGAGCAGGCAACGCCGACTTCGCCCTGGCAGCCGACTTCGGCGCCGGAGATCGAGGCGTTTTCCTTGTACAGAATGCCGATGGCTGCGGCGGTCAGCAGGAATCGCACCACGCCGTCGTCATTGGAGCCCGGGATAAAGCGCATGTAGTAGTGCAGCACCGCTGGAATGATCCCCGCCGCACCATTGGTGGGCGCCGTTACGACGCGCCCGCCGTTGGCGTTCTCCTCGTTGACGGCCAGGGCGTATAGGTTGACCCAGTCGAGCACCGACAGCGGGTCGCGCAACGACGATTCCGGGTTCTTGCACAATTGCCGATGCAGCGCGGCGGCCCGGCGTTTGACCTTCAGCCCGCCGGGCAGGATGCCTTCGTTACGGCAACCGGCGGCGACGCAGTCCTGCATCACTTGCCAGATTTTCAGCAGGCCGGCGCGGGTTTCCGCTTCCGGGCGCCAGGCGCTTTCGTTGGTCAGCATCACCTGGCTGATCGATAGCCCATATTTGACGCAATGACCGAGAAGATCCTTGGCACTTTTGAACGGAAAGGTCAGGGGGGTGGCGTCTTCGACGATGCGATCGGCGCCGGCGGCGTCTTCATCGACCACAAAACCGCCGCCGACCGAGTAGTACTCGCGGCTGCGGATTTGCAGGCCCGCCGCGTCGAAGGCGCGAAAAATCATGCCGTTGGGATGATAGGGCAACGGTTTGCGAATCATCGCCAGGTGTTCTTTCTCGTTGAACGCAATGCTGTGTTCGCCGAGCAGGTTCAAACGACCGTTGCCGCGAATCTCTTGCAGGCGCGCGGCGACGGTCTCTGTATCCACGGTGTCCGGGTGTTCACCTTCCAGGCCCAGCAGCACAGCCTTGTCACTGCCGTGGCCCTTGCCGGTGGCGCCGAGCGAGCCGTACAGCTCGACCTTGACGCAGGTGGTGGCCGTCAGCAGCCCTTCACGGCGCAAGCCTTCGACGAAACGCGCAGCGGCACGCATCGGGCCGACGGTGTGGGAGCTGGAGGGGCCGATGCCAATCTTGAACAGGTCGAACACGCTTAACGACATGGTGGTTCTCCGGTTTCTTGTTATTAGATATCGACGCAAATCTTGTGGGGAGACTGGACCCTGTGGGAGCGGGCTTGCTCGCGAAGGCGGCGTAACAGGCAGTACATCTGGCGCCTGACACACCGCCTTCGCGAGCAAGCCCGCTCCCACAAGGGGAATGCGGTGTTCTTGACAGTGGGGGCGAGTAAACCCGCCCCCTCATTCGTTTAAGCGTAGCTTTCGATCGACGGGCAGGCGCAGACCAGGTTGCGGTCGCCGAACACGTTGTCGACGCGACCGACCGGTGGCCAGTACTTGCCTTCGATCAGCGACGCAACCGGGTACACCGCTTGCTCACGGCTGTACGGGTGAGACCACTCGCCCACCAGCTCCTTGGCGGTGTGCGGAGCGTTTTTCAGCGGGTTGTCGTCCTTGTCCAGGGTGCCGTTTTCCACTGCGCGGATTTCTTCGCGGATGCGGATCATGGCGTCGCAGAAGCGGTCCAGTTCTTCCTTGGATTCGCTTTCGGTCGGCTCGATCATCAGCGTGCCGGCCACCGGGAACGACATGGTCGGCGCGTGGAAGCCGAAGTCGATCAGGCGCTTGGCGACGTCATCGACGCTGATGCCGCTGCTGTCTTTCAGTGGACGCAGGTCGAGGATGCACTCATGCGCCACCAGACCGTTGCTGCCGGTGTACAGAACCGGGTAGTGCTCTTCGAGGCGACGGGAAATGTAGTTGGCATTGAGGATCGCCAGCTGCGAAGCACGCTTGAGACCCGCGCCACCCATCATACGAATGTACATCCAGGTGATCGGCAGAATGCTCGCGCTGCCGAACGGTGCCGCGCAAACGGCACCTTCCTTGCGCTCCATCTGTGCGTGGCCCGGCAGGAATGGTGCCAGGTGCGATTTCACACCGATCGGGCCGACGCCCGGGCCGCCACCGCCGTGGGGGATGCAGAAGGTCTTGTGCAGGTTCAGGTGCGAAACGTCGCCGCCGAACTTGCCCGGGGCGCAGAGGCCGACCATGGCGTTCATGTTGGCGCCGTCGATGTACACCTGGCCGCCGTTGTCATGAACGATGCCACAGATTTCGCGGATGCCTTCTTCGAACACGCCGTGGGTCGACGGGTAGGTGATCATCAGCGCGGCGAGGTGTTCGCGGTGCTCGATGGCCTTGGCGCGCAGGTCTTCGATATCAACGTTGCCACGGGCATCGCAGGCAGTCACAACCACGCGCATGCCGGCCATGTTGGCGGTGGCCGGGTTGGTGCCGTGGGCCGACGACGGGATCAGGCAGATGTCGCGACGGTCTTCGCCACGGCTCTGGTGGTAGGCACGGATCGCCAGCAGACCTGCGTATTCACCCTGGGAGCCGGCATTCGGCTGCAAGGATACCGAGTCGTAGCCGGTGGCAGCGCAAAGCATTGCTTCCAGTTCGTCGGTCAGTTGCTGGTAGCCGGCGCTTTGCTCGGCCGGGGCGAACGGGTGCAGGGCGCCGAACTCGGCCCAGGTCACCGGGATCATTTCGCTGGCGGCGTTGAGTTTCATGGTGCACGAACCCAACGGGATCATGGTGCGGTCCAGCGCCAGGTCCTTGTCCGCCAGTTTGCGCAGGTAGCGCATCAGCTCGGTTTCCGAGTGATAGCGGTTGAACACCGGGTGGCTGAGGATCGGCGACTGACGCACCAGCGTGGCCGGGATGGCGCTGACGACCGAGGCGGCGAGGGCGGCGAAGTCCGGCAGGGCCTTGCCGTCGGACAGCAGGCTCCACAGGGTTTCAACGTCGGCTTGAGTGGTGGTTTCGTCCAGGGACAGACCCAGGCGCTCGCCATCGACCATGCGCAGGTTGACGCGCTGGGCGTGTGCCTTGTCGTGCAAGGCGGCGGTTTGCGCGCCGGTCTTCACGGTCAGGGTGTCGAAGAAGCTCGCTTGCTCGACGCTCAGGCCCAATGCGCTCAAGCCTTTGGCCAGGATCGCAGTCAGGTGGTGCACGCGATTGGCGATCTGCGTCAGGCCTTTCGGACCGTGGTACACGGCGTACATGCTGGCGATGTTGGCCAGCAATACTTGCGCGGTGCAGATGTTGCTGGTGGCTTTCTCGCGACGGATGTGTTGCTCGCGGGTCTGCATGGCCAGGCGCAGGGCCGGGTTGCCGAAACGGTCTACGGAAACACCGACCAGACGGCCCGGCATGTCACGCTTGAACGCGTCCTTGGTGGAGAAGTACGCCGCGTGCGGGCCACCGAAGCCCAGCGGCACGCCGAAGCGCTGTGCGCTGCCGATGGCCACGTCGGCGCCGAATTCGCCCGGCGCGCTCAGCACGGTCAGGGCCAGCAGGTCGGCAGCCACGGCAACGAGGGCGTTGGCGGCGTGGAAGCGTTCGGTCAGCTCGCGGTAATCGAACACGTCACCGTTGCTCGCCGGGTATTGCAGCAGTGCGCCGAAGAACGGCGTCACGTCAGTCAGCTCGCGCTCGTCGCCAACCACCACGTCGATGCCCAAAGGCTCGGCACGGGTGCGTAGCACGTCGAGGGTCTGTGGGTGGCAATGCACGGAGGCGAAGAAGGCGTGGCTGCCCTTGTTCTTGCTCAGGCGTTTGCAGAAGGTCATGGCTTCGGCAGCGGCGGTGGCTTCGTCGAGCAGGGAGGCGTTGGCGATCGGCAGGCCGGTGAGGTCGCTGATCAGGGTCTGGAAGTTCAGCAGCGCTTCGAGACGGCCCTGGGAAATTTCTGGCTGGTACGGGGTGTAGGCGGTGTACCAGGCCGGGTTTTCCAGCAGGTTGCGCAGGATCGGCGACGGCGTGTGGGTGCCGTAGTAACCCTGGCCGATGAAGGTCTTGAACAGCTGGTTTTTAGTCGCGATGGACTTGATCAAGGCCAGGGCATCGGCTTCGCTCAGGCCGTCTTCCAGGCCGAGGACGCTGGTGCCCTTGATGCTGTCGGGAATCACGCTGGCGCTCAGGGCTTCCAGGGAGTCGAAACCGAGGCTGTTGAGCATCGCTTGCTCGTCACCGGCGCGCGGGCCGATGTGACGGGCGATGAATTCGTTGGCGGTAGTCAGATTGATCTGGGTCATGTCAGCGCTCCTCAGGCTTCGGCTTGGGCTTTGATCAGGCGGTCGTAGGCGTCCTGATCCAGCAGTTGAGCGACTGCCGAGGCGTCGCTTGGCTGGAAGCGGAAGAACCAGCCTTCGCCCAGCGGATCTTCGTTGACCAGCTCAGGGCTGCTGTCCAGCGCCGGGTTCACTTCCAGCACTTCGCCGTCCAGCGGCATGTACACGCCGCTGGCAGCCTTTACCGATTCCACGGTGGCGGCTTCGGCGCCTTTGTCGTAGGACTGCAGCTCAGGCAGTTGAACGAAAACCACGTCGCCCAGGGCGTTCTGTGCGAAAGCGGTGATGCCGACCGTGACGCTGCCGTCAGCTTCGGTGCGCAGCCATTCGTGATCTTCAGTAAAACGCAACTCGCTCATGGAAACTCCTAAGGGGCCAGACTCGTCTGGTGGACGCGATTGAATGCTTGGGCGATGCCCGGGTTATGAGGAGTACATAGCAAGAACGCGGCCAACGTTGTTTTTCTTGTTATTGGTCAATGATTTAGGTGGTTTCGACAAAGGCTGAAATTCAATCCTTGTAGCGAAATCGATACGGCATATGTCAATGATAAAAGCCGAGGTGGATCAAAGCCTTGCACAGCCGTGATCGGAGAGGGGTGTAGCGATATCGTTCCGCTGTAGCGCTTTCAGTACAGGTGGAGGTCGTTTTTGGCGCGGTTTCATGCTGGACACAAAACCTGTGGGAGCGAGCTTGCTCGCGATAGCGGTGGGTCAGTCACCATCAATGTTGAAGTTCTGACGCCATCGCGAGCAAGCTCGCTCCCACAGGGATCTGCGGTGGATTGGACATTGAGGCCTCAAACCTTGCTCGGAATCCCGTACTTGCGCAACCGATGGGCAATCGCCGTGTGGGAGGTTTGCAGGCGGGTCGCCAGTTGCCTGGTCGAGGGATAGCTGGCGTAGAGTTTTTCCAGCAGGGTTTTCTCGAACTCGTCCATGGCCTGTTCCAGGCTGTCGACGTCATGGTCGCCCTGGCGGGCCACCGAGGTGCCGGCGATGTCGAGGTCGCCGATGTCCACCAGGCTGCTTTCGCAAATCGCCGCGGCACGGAAGATCACGTTCTGCAATTGCCGTACGTTGCCCGGCCAGCGGTTACCCAGCAGCGCCGGGTAAGTGCCTGGCGCCAGGCGACAGATCGGTCGCTGGATCTGCGCACAGGCTTGCTGCATGAAGTAACGGGCCAGCAGCAGGATGTCCTGGCCGCGTTCGCGCAGGGGCGGCACTTCGACGTTGAGGACGTTGAGGCGGTAGAAAAGGTCTTCGCGGAACAGGCCTTCGCTGACCATTTTTTCCAGGTCGCGGTGGGTGGCGCTGAGGATCCGAACGTTGACCTTGACCTCACGGTCGCCGCCGACCCGGCGAAAACTGCCGTCGTTGAGGAAACGCAACAATTTGGCCTGCAGGTACGGCGACATCTCGCCGATCTCGTCGAGAAACACCGTGCCCTGGTTGGCCAGTTCCATCAGCCCCGGCTTACCGCCCCGTTGTGCACCGGTGAAGGCGCCGGGGGCGTAGCCGAACAGCTCACTTTCGGCGAGGTTCTCCGGCAATGCCGCGCAGTTCAACGCCAGAAAGGGTGAACTGTACCGGGCGCTGATAGCGTGGCAGGCGCGGGCCACCAGTTCCTTGCCGGTGCCGGTTTCGCCCTGGATCAACAACGGCGCATCGAGGGCCGCCACCCGCTGGGCGCGCGCCTTGAGGGTGCGGATCACCGGGGACTCGCCGAGCAGGGCATCGAAACCTTCGGCGTGGTCATGGTGCAGCGCGGAAAGGCGTTCGCCGATGCGGTTCGGTTGGTACAGCGTCAGCAGGGCGCCGGCGTCGGTGATCGGCGTGGCATCGAGCAACAGAGTCTGGCCGTTGACGGTGATTTCCCGCAGCGGCAGGCGAAAGCCGTGTTCGAGCAGGGCGTCGAGCAAGGCCGGGTCGGCAAACAGGTCGCCCACGCTTTCACCGTTCGGTTCGCGGCCGTACAGGGCGATCAGGGCCGGGTTGGCCAGCAGCACCTTGCCGTCGCTGTCCAGTGCCAGCACCGGGTCGGTCATGGCGGCCAGCAAGGCGTCGAGCTGCAAGTGCCGGCGCTGGCCGGGCAGGATGTCGACCACCGTCACCGCTTGCACGCCACGCACGCTGAACAGCGCATCGCGCAGTTCCTCGAGGACTTGCGGGCTCAGGGTCGGGGCGTCGATATAGACATTGGGCGGGACCATTTCCACCGCATCCAGGTTCAGATTGCGCCCGCCGAGCAGGGCCAGGACTTCCTGGGTGATACCGACGCGGTCGATGAAACTGACGTGGATACGCATGGGGCGGTCTTGGGGTCTGCAGTGCGAAGGGTGGCAAGTATGCCTTGGGGCGGGCTAATGGTGAAATTTTGAAACGGTTTTGCAAGTGCCCACCGAGCCAATGTGGGAGCGGGCTTGCTCGCGAAAGCGTCGTGTCAGACACCATCGTTGGCGACTGATACGACGCTTTCGCGAGCAAGCCCGCTCCCACAGTAGATTGTGGTGAATCAGTTATTCCAAGTGCTCGGGTTTGACCGGGTCACCCGATTTCATGTTCAACTGCACCCGTACATCTTCGAACATCGCGTCGTAATGCTTGTGGACCGAACCGATGTTGCTATGGGTTTTCGGGATGCCATGCTTCTCGGCAATCTTGGTGACGTTGCTGGCGAAGTTGTAGGCCATGTCCTTGGGCAGGAAGAACGACTCGCTCATGTCCTTGTTCTGAATGCTGCCGTGCATCTTGAACAGCATCCCTTTGCCTTCCTTGGGATCCTGGCTGACTTCATAGTCGAGGTAGATGTTGTAGCTGACGTCATCCTTGTTCAGCGCGTGTCGCTCGATGTGCAGGTGACCCGGCTCGAACGTTGCCATTGTTGACTCTCCTTCAAAAGATCTTGAATCAGGACAGGCCTCAGGCCTGCCCCGATGTTTCGTTTACTGATAGCTGATGCCCGGTGTCGCCGTACTGATGCGCGTACCGGCCTTGCCCTGGACAATCGCTTCGATGTCCGCGAGCGAACCGATCACTGCGACTTTTCCAGTATGGCGCGCGAATTCGCAGGCTGCCTGCACCTTCGGTCCCATGGAGCCGGCGGCGAAGCCGAGTTTTTCCATTTCGTCGGGGTGCGCCTGGGCAATGGCTTTCTGCGTGGGTTTGCCAAAGTCGATGAACGCGGCGTTGACGTCGGTGGCGATCACCAGCAGATCGGCTTCAAGCTGTTCGGCCAAAAGTGCCGAGCACAGGTCCTTGTCGATAACCGCTTCGACGCCCTCGAGTTTGCCAGGCGAGGTATACATGGTCGGAATGCCGCCACCGCCGGCGCAGATCACAATGCTGCTTTTTTCCAGCAGCCATTTGATCGGACGGATTTCGAAGATGCGCTTCGGTTTCGGGCTGGCGACCACACGGCGGTATTTGTCGCCATCCGGGGCAATGGCCCAGCCTTTCTCGGCGGCGAGTTGTTCCGCCTCGGCCTTGCTGTAGACCGGGCCGATGGGTTTGGTGGGGTTCTTGAAGGCCGGGTCATTGGCATCGACTTCGACCTGGGTCAGCAGGGTCGCGAAGGGCACTTCGAAGTCCAGCAGGTTGCCCAGTTCCTGTTCGATGATGTAGCCGATCATGCCTTCGGTTTCGGCACCGAGCACGTCCAGCGGATAGGGCGAAACCGAGGTGTAGGCCGCCGCCTGCAATGACAGCAGGCCGACCTGAGGGCCATTGCCGTGGGCAATGACCAGTTGGTTGCCGGGATGGATCTTGGCGATCTGTTCGGTAGCGATCCGGATGTTGGCGCGCTGGTTGTCAGCGGTCATGGGTTCGCCCCGGCGGAGCAGGGCATTACCGCCCAGAGCAACGACGATACGCATGGTGCAGTCCTTCTAAAAGAGAAGTCACAAACAACTCGATCTCCCGGTTGGAATCGGGCCAGTGTGGGAGCGGGCTTGCCCGCGAAAACGGAGTGTCAGTCGACATCATTGTTGTCTGATACACCGCTTTCGCGAGCAAGCCCGCTCCCACATTGACCGCGTTGCGTCAGTGGGAGCGAGTCAGCCGTTAGAGATCAGCCAGCGTCGACACCAGAATCGCCTTGATCGTATGCATGCGGTTTTCCGCTTGCTCGAAGGCGATGCAGGCTGGCGACTCGAACACGTCATCGGTCACT
>NZ_JAHBDN010000070.1:0-312890 GCF_019956445.1 Pseudomonas sp. BF-R-19 | reverse complement strand
CTGCCCGCCCGCCGCACAAATCGATATCAGTCCCCGCCCCTTGCCCGCCGCATCCAGCAACTTCGCCAGATTGGCGACGATGCGCCCGCCCGTGGCGGCAAACGGATGCCCCGCCGCCAGCGAACTGCCCTTGACGTTGAGTTTGCTGCGATCGATCGAGCCCAATGGCGCATCGAGCCCGAGACGGGTTTTGCAGTACTCCGGATCTTCCCAGGCCTTCAAGGTGCACAGCACTTGCGCGGCGAAGGCTTCGTGGATTTCGTAGTAGTCGAAGTCCTGCAAGGTCAGGCCATTGCGCGCCAGCAAACGCGGCACGGCGTAGACCGGTGCCATCAACAACCCTTCGGTGCCGTTGACGAAATCCACCGCCGCCGCCTCGCCGTCACGCCAGTAGGCCAGGATCGGTAACCCGCGAGCCTTGGCCCATTCCTCGCTGCCCAGTAGCACCAGCGACGCACCATCGGTCAGCGGCGTGGAGTTGCCGGCGGTCAGGGTGCCCTTGGCGCTTTTTTCATAGGCCGGCCTGAGTGCGGCGAGCTTTTCCAGCGTGGAGTCCGCACGCAGGTTGTTGTCGCGGGTCAGGCCCAGGAACGGCGTCATCAGGTCGTTGTGCCAGCCTTCGGCGTAGGACGCGGCCAGCTTCTGATGGCTCTCAAGCGCCAATTGATCCTGTGCCTGGCGAGGGATGTTCCAGGTCTGGGCCATCAGCTCGCAATGCTGGCCCATGGACAACCCGGTACGCGGCTCGCCGTTGCGCGGGAATTCGGGAATCAGATGTCTGGGACGCAATTGCAGGAAGGTTTTCAGTTTGTCGCCGGTGGTTTTCGCGCGGTTGGCTTGCAGGAGGACTTTGCGCAGGCCCTCGCTGACACTGATCGGCGCATCCGAGGTGGTGTCCACGCCACCGGCAATGCCGCAGTCGATCTGCCCCAGGGCAATCTTGTTCGCCACCAGCAGCGCCGCTTCCAGCCCGGTGCCGCACGCCTGCTGGATGTCATAGGCCGGGGTGGCAGGCGACAGTCGCGAACCCAGTACGCACTCGCGCGTGAGGTTCATGTCCCGCGACAACTTGAGCACCGCCCCGGCGACCACTTCGCCGATGCGCTGGCCGTGCAGGTTGTAACGTTCGATCAGGCCCTCGAGGGCGGCGGTGAGCATCACCTGGTTACTGGCCGTGGCGTAGGGGCCGTTGGAGCGGGCGAAGGGAATCCGGTTACCGCCGATGATCGCGACACGGCGCGGTTGGGTCATGAAAAACTCCTGACAAATTATCTGAACTGAACACTGCCCCTTGTGGGAGCGGGCTTGCTCGCGAAAGGGCCAGCACATTCAACATCGCGGTTGGCTGACCCACCGCTTTCGCGAGCAAGCCCGCTCCCACAGTGGTTGTGGTGCTACTCAAATCCCGTGATCAAACTACTCTGCTGTAACCAAGCGTAGGCCTTATCTCGTGGATCGAACGACTGATCGCCATTCGTGGTCCACACTTTGATCCCCTGCTTTCGGAGCGCGATCCATGTCTGACCGCTATATCGACTTCGCCAATTCGTCCATCGGCCATCGCCTGGTCGGCGCCCTGGGGTTGCCGGTGCCGAGCAGACTGGAGCGCTGGCAAGCGGGACGGTTGCGACCTGTAGAAGGCGCGTTGCTGATCGGCGGCGGGCCGTTGGCAGAACACGTCAGCGCGTTCGCCAACCGCCTGACCGACGCGATCTACAGCTACGGCACCGAGCCTTCGCTGGCCACGGCCTGGATTCCCGGCCACGGACCGAAACTCAAGGCCGTGGTGTTCGACGCCAGTGACCTGCTGCACACCGATCAGCTCAAGCAACTGCGCGAGTTTTTCCAGCCGCTGATGAAGAACCTCGACCACTGTGCGCACCTGGTGATTCTCGGACGCGACCCGCAAACCCTGCGCGACCCGCTCGCCGCCAGTGCCCAGCGTGCCCTGGAAGGTTTCAGCCGTTCCCTGGCCAAGGAGTTGCGCAGCGGTGGCACCCTGCAATTGATCTACGTCGGCGAAGGGGCCGAGGCGCAACTGGAAGGCCCGCTACGGTTTTTCCTCTCACCGAAAAGCGCCTTCGTGTCCGGGCAGGTCATTCGCTTGAATCCGTGCTCGACGCCAGTCACCGACTGGACGCGCCCGCTCGCCGGGCGCAAGGCACTGGTCACCGGCGCAGCACGCGGTATCGGTGCCGCCATTGCCGAAACCCTGGCTCGCGATGGTGCTGACGTCATCCTGCTCGACGTGCCCCCGGCCAAAACCGATCTCGAAGCCCTCGCCGCGCGCCTCGGCGGGCGCAGCATCAGCCTCGACATCTGCGCCGAAGACGCCGCCGCGCAGTTGGTCGAACAGCTGCCCGACGGCCTCGATATCGTGGTGCACAACGCCGGCATCACCCGGGATAAAACCCTGGCCAACATGACCCCGGAATTCTGGGACGCGGTGCTGGCGGTCAACCTCAACGCGCCGCAAGTGCTGACCAAAGCCCTGCTCGACAGCGGCACCCTGCACGACAACGGCCGGGTGATCCTGCTGGCGTCCATCAGCGGCATCGCCGGCAATCGCGGGCAAACCAATTACGCGGCGAGCAAGGCCGGGTTGATCGGTCTGGCACAAGCCTGGGCGCCGCTGCTCCACGAGCGCGGCATCAGCATCAACGCCGTGGCACCAGGCTTCATCGAAACGCAGATGACCGCACACATTCCCTTCGGCCTGCGCGAAGCCGGACGCCGCATGAGCTCCCTCGGCCAGGGCGGCCTGCCGCAGGACGTCGCCGAAGCCGTGGCCTGGCTCGCGCAACCGGGCACCGGCGCGTTCACCGGGCAAGCGTTGCGCGTGTGTGGGCAAAACGCTCTGGGGGCTTAGGCATGATCACCGACTGGCACACACTCAACCGTGAACCCAGCCTGACGGGGTTGTACGCACGCGCGGCGACACGGCGAAAAATCACTGGCAGCCGCCTGCCCGACTCGGGTTTGCGTTGCTGGGTCGAAGTCGATCCCAAGCGCCTGGCGGCCTATCGCAAGGTCTGTGGTTTCGCCGACAACGGCCTGCTGCCACCAACCTACCCGCACATCCTCGGGTTTGCCTTGCAGATGCAGTTGCTCACGGCCAGGGACTTCCCCTTCCCGCTGCTGGGCCTGATTCACCTGAGCAATCGGATTCGTGTACTGCGCCCCATGGGCGGGGTGAGTCGGGTGCGCGTCAGCGTGCAAGTGCAGAACCTGCAACCCCACGCCAAAGGCGCAACGTTCGATTTGCTGACCACACTCGACGATCAGTTGGGGCCGTTGTGGGAAGAAGAAAGCCGGATGCTCTGTCGCGGCGTCAAACTCGAGGGCGAACCGCTCGAAGAACCTCTGACAACCAGCCTGGACTTGTCCGAGATCGAGCACTGGAAAGCGCCCTCGGACATCGGCCGGCAATACGCCAAGGTGTCCGGCGACTACAACCCGATTCACCTCAGCGCGGCCAGCGCCCGGCTCTTCGGTTTCCCGACCGCCATCGCCCATGGCCTGTGGAACAAGGCGCGCACGCTGGCTGCGCTGGCCGGGCATCTGCCTGTGGCGAATGTCGAGATCGCGGTGCAGTTCAAGAAGCCGGTACGGTTGCCCAGTGAAGTGACGTTGCTGGCCAGTGCGCCAGGGCCGAGCGGGGATTTTCAGTTGGTGGGTGCCGGGGATCTGGAACATATGGTCGGGTACTGGCGGCCGGTTGCCTGATCCTGATAAAGCCGATGTCTGTGGCGAGGGAGCTTGCTCCCTCGCCACAAAAGCTGCGTGGTCAGTCTTGCGGATCGAGATTGTCCAACGCCCGGTTCACCGCCAGCTCACCCAGCATGATCACCTGCGCAATCCCCAGCATCGTATTACGCTGCGAGCCTTCCAGAAACCCCGCGAAATCACTCGCCATCACACTCGCCGACGCCAATGATTCACAGGCGTGGGCCAGCAGGGTTTCGGTGTCGATGTCCGGGACAATGACGAACATCGTGCTGGGCTTGTGGGTGACAGATTGCCTGGGTGGATTGAGATAGTGATCGAGGGTGCGGTCGGCGGCTTCGTGGAGTTTGTTTGAGTGGGGGGATTGATAGGGGGAAACGTCGTCGGTTTCGGGTGGATTTGGGGTGGGTTTGAACATGGTGAAGCTCCATTCTTGAATTTGGAGTTCGCCATCACTGCGACCAAGCAGAAGGGTGGCGAACCGTACGCAGGTTGGTCGACCAGGGAATGGAAACCCGGCAGGGCCTAGGCCCTCCCACGCACAGCTCGCCATTAAGCAAGCACAAAAATGCCGCTCGCGCGGCACTGTGCGCCATTCTAAACCCGGGCGACCAAACCCGATCACTGATTTTGCAGCGACAGACAAAGGCTAGAGATCGCGCTTCCGACGGACAACCTGAAAAGCATGTCGGAGGTTTCCTCGGGACTTGAGGAAAACTACACAGGATTGGTCGGCTGACAGGCCGCCATCGCGAGCAAGCTCGCTCCCACAGTTGGGCCGGGTACATCTGATAGATATTGGTCGGCTGTCAGGCCACCTTCGCGAGCAAGCCCGCTCCCACAGTTGGGCCGGGTACATCTGATAGATATTGGTCGGCTGTCAGGCCGCCTTCGCGAGCAAGCTCGCTCCCACAGTTGGGCCGGGTACATCTGATAGATATTGGTCGGCTGTCAGGCCACCTTCGCGAGCAAGCCCGCTCCCACAAAAAAGCAAAGGCAGAGCGGCGTACACCCACGCTCCTCACCACTCATCAGGCCGAGCGTTAGCTCGCCTGCAGCTCTTGATCTTGATCCACCCGCCCCCTCGGCAGGCTGAGTGGAGGCGTTCATCCGGGGGTGGGCGCGCAGCGCCGTTCGGCGCAGCCGAACACATCGAGAGGAGGTCGAGCGAAGCCGACCGGAGGCGATGCCCCCGGATGAATGCCGGAGCGAAGGAACCCCGAGCCTTGGCGAGGGGCCGTACGTTCGGGGCGTGAACTTTTTGGTTCCTTTTGTGTCGTTTGACAAAAGGGACTCGCCGTAAGGGCGAAACCATAAGCCGCCGTTACCGCAGCAATGGATATGTACACCATCCAAAAAAACCCCTGTAGGAGCACAGGGGTTGAGAGGCCGGCCGATTCTAGGATGCATGCGGTGGATAGTTGGCCAATATCCGCGTGACCGTTTCCCAGATCGCATCGCGACGATCCGTCGGGTTCGGCGTGCGGCTGAGTATCTGCTCGTCACTGCCGCGCCACACCAGTTTGCCGTCCTTGCCATCGAGCAGGTCGATCTGAATGGTCGCCACTTTGTAGCTGACATTGCGGGTTTCGTTGTACATCGGGGCGCCGTAGTAGCCATACCACGGGTTACCCCAGCCGCCGCCGTAATTGGTGGTCACCTGTTGCTGCCGCTCTTCGACAATCAGGTAGGTCTGCACATTCAAGTCACCCTTGGCACCTGCGGCGGCCGGACGCAGACCGCGCTGATCCAGTTGATCGGCAACCGCCTGACGGATGCGCTGTTCGGTCAGGTCGCTCTTGATTCGAGGATCATCGGGACGGTATTGCAGGGCAGGTTCTTTCCAGGTCCAGCTGCGATAGGCAGCAAAGTCGCGGCTGGCGTCGAAGTCATGATTGACCTGGTTAGCGGCGCAGGCACTGAGCAGCGCGGCCACTGCCAGTAAAACAAAACGGCGGAACATGATGATTCTCCGGTTGAAGGCATGATCCTGCGGAATGCTTCTTATTCTACAAGAAGCTAACTAGGAGGATACGCCGACATTGCCTTTTCCACAGCCTCCCGTATGGCATCGGCCCGCTCGCTTTCACTCCCCCGGTTGCCGGTTTCAGCGCTGGAGCTCCACACCGGCTGACCGCTTTTGGCGTCAAACATGTCCACCTGAACCACTACGACCTGTTCCTGATAGGTACGGATGATCGGCACGGTGGCGTATCCGCCATATCCAGGGCCGTAGCCGTTGTAGCCGCCATAACCGCCGCCGTAATAGTCGTCCTGAACCTGACGCAAGCGGGTTTCCATCCGCAGGTCGGCGCTGACAAACAGGTCCGCTGGACGATTGTCATGCAGCGGACGCAAACCCCGCTGATCCAGCGCATTGCTGACCGCTTCGGCGACCTGCGCCGAGTCGGCCCAGGCGGTGCCCGGTGGCAGATGCCCATTGAGCCACGCCCAACTGCGGTAGCGTCCATAGTCACGTGGTGCCGCCGGGTAAGCGCTGCGGTCAAAGGTGTTGGCAGCCTGGGGCGGCGCCGGTGGCAAAGGATTCGAGGTGGCGACATAAGGGTTGCTGCCCTGACAGGCAGCCAGCCCCAGGCAGAACACCAGTACACCTGAATGATTTTTCATTGCGTGCTCCGATCAGACAGGCCGACAGATCCAGTGCAAGTAACGCCCAAGCCCGGCAAAGCTCGGATGACGGCGGTGGGCCAACTCCATTTCCAGCAGGTCTGCCAACTCGACGCGGGCCTGGAATTCCACCGGCATGTAATCGTGAAAAACCCGCACGCCACTCTGTGTTTCGACCTGCCACAGACCTTCAAGTTGCGCCGCCAGCTCGCGCGGATCAAGGGGCTGTTGCGGGGTCAGGCTCTGCTTTTCGCCGGCCATATCGTTCTTGCGCATCTTGCGGAAATGGCCCTTGAGCAAGTTGCGATAAATCAGCGCGTCACGGTTGTAGAACGCCAGGGACAGCCAGCCGTCGGCCTTGGTCAGTTGATGCAGCACCGGCAGGATGGCGTGGGGTTCGGCCAGCCATTCCAGCACGGCGTGGCACAGCACCAGGTCGTAGGGTTCGGTGAGCTGCCCGAGCAGTTCCTGCCAGGGTGCCTGAATGAACGTGGCGCTCTGCCCGGCTTCGGCAAAACGTTGGCGGGCACCTTCGAGCATCGGCTCGGCCGGCTCGGCGAGGGTCACCTGATGGCCGCGCTGGGCCAGCCATAACGACATGTGGCCAAGGCCGGCGCCGATGTCCAGCACACGCAGCGGCCGGTCGGGCAGGATTTCGGCCAGATCGGCCTGCAACACCGCCAGACGGATCGCCCCTTTGGCACCGCCGTAGATTTTTTCGGCGAAACGGGTCGCCAGTTGATCGAAATGACGGTCGCTCATCAGCTGAACCTCCGTTCGCTGTCCGCCAGTTTGCTGCGCACCACGGCTTCCATGTCCAGGCCCAGCTCGCTGCACAACAGCAACAGATAAAGCACGATGTCACCGACTTCCTGCCCGGCGTGGGCGAGTTTGTCCGCCGGCAACTGGCGTGACTGGTCTTCGGTCAGCCACTGGAAAATTTCCACCAGCTCGGACATTTCCACGCTCGCGGCCATGGCCAGGTTTTTCGGGCTGTGAAATTGCCGCCAGTCATTGCGGTCACGGATGGCGTGCAGGCGTTCGGTCAGTTCAACAAGGTTCATCGGGCTCTCCTGAAGGCGTATAGCTTCGGGGGGATCACAGGTGAAGGCAAGGGGCAGAAGATGCATGCTCTGTGTGCAACCCTCTATGCTTGTGGGAACTCGGCAGCATGATCGACAGCCCAAGACTCAATTCTCTTTAAACAGGATGTTCACTCCATGCAGGTAGAAGGTTTTTCCGAATGGCTCGGCCAGGTACTCGGCTCGATCATCCGTTTCATCGTTGATGCCCTCAGCGGGCTGTTCAATCTGTTGAGCAACGCCAGCAGCAATTTTGTCGAAGGCTTGTCCCTGGCGCTGGGCATGGATACCTCGGTCGTCAGCATCGTGACCTTGATCCTCGGGCTGATACTGCTGTGGTCGGCGATCCGCGCCTTTCTCAATGCGTCGTTCATCATGGGTTTCATCTGGCTGGTGCTGGGGCTGTGGTTGCTCAGCTGGATTATCCACTGACACCACCGAACACCTGTGGGAGCGGGCTTGCTCCGGGCGGCGTTCCGACGAAGACGGAATGTCAGTCGAATGATTATTGACTGGACGACCGCTTTCGCGAGCAAGTCGGATCGCCGCACCGCCGCTCCCACAATTGATCGCGGCGTGCTCTCGATGTGCCGCTACAATGCCCGCTCCTCCAAGGAGCCTGCATGTCCAACCTGACCGCCGACTGGCGCGACCGCCCTACCCATCGCCGGGTCTGGGCACTCGCCGCGCCGATGATTCTTTCGAACATTTCCGTGCCGCTGGTGGCGCTGGTCGACAGCACCGTCATCGGTCACCTGCCCCACGCCCATCAACTCGGCGCCGTCGCGGTCGGGGCCAGCCTGTACACCTTCCTCGCCTGGGCCATGGGCTTTCTGCGCATGGGCTCCACCGGGTTCGCCGCCCAGGCAGCGGGGCGTGGGGATGGTGCGGCCTTGCGGCAGATTCTGTTGCAAGGCCTGCTGCTCGCCTTCGGCCTGGCCGTGGTGCTGGGGGCGGTGGGAGTGCCGTTGAGCGGGCTCGCGTTGCACTTCATGCAACCGTCGGCGGAGCTTGATCAACTGACCCGCGAGTTCTTCCACACCCGCCTGTTCGGCCTGCCGGCGGCGCTCGCCAGTTATGCACTGGTCGGCTGGTTTCTCGGCACCCAGAATGCCCGGGCGCCCCTGGCGATTCTGCTGAGCACCAACCTGGTCAACATTGCCCTGAACCTGTGGTTCGTCCTCGGCCTGGAATGGGGCGTGGTCGGTGCGGCCCGGGCCTCGGTGATTGCCGAGTGGACCGGTGCACTGATCGGCTTGCTGATGACCCGCAAAGCCCTGCGCGCCTACCCCGGGCACATCGCCTGGGCGGCATTGGCGCTGTGGCAAAGTTGGCGGCCATTGCTGGCGGTCAACCGCGACATCTTCATCCGCAGCCTGGCGCTGCAGTCGGTGTTCTTCCTGATCACGGTGCAAGGCGCACGGCTGGGCGACGCCACGGTCGCGGCCAACGCTCTTTTGCTCAATGGCCTGCTGCTGACCGCCCACGCCCTCGATGGCCTGGCCCACGCCGTTGAGGCCCTGTGCGGACATGCGCTTGGCGCACGTGACCGCGATGCCCTGCGCCGTTCATTGGTGGTGGCCGGTGGCTGGTCGTTGCTGGCAAGCCTGGGCTTTGCCGCGTTGTTTCTGTTCGCCGGGCATCTGTTCATCGAGATGCAGACCGACATTCAGAGTGTGCGTGACACCGCGTTCATCTACCTGCCCTACCTCGCCGTACTGCCGCTGATTGCCGTCTGGAGTTACCTGCTCGACGGCCTGTTCATCGGCGCCACCCGCGCCCGGGAAATGCGCAACGGCATGCTGCTGACCGTGGCGCTGGTGCTGCCCTTCGGCTGGGCACTGCAAGGCGGGGGCAACCATGGCCTGTGGATAACCTTCCTGTTGTTCATGCTGCTGCGCAGTCTGACCCTCGGCATGATCGCCTGGCGCCTGCGCCGTAACGATGGCTGGTTCGCCGGCAGTACTCACTGAACGGGCGAGGCCCCAACAAACGCCGAGACCTCTTCATCAATTTCGACCTCATGGCCAGGGTCGGTCGTTCTGCCACAGGTGACGCAGGTTATCGAGGCGCTCCTGTTGAGTCCCGCCCGGCAACGGCTGCACGGGCACGGCATCGGGATACTGCAAGCGTAGCCATATCCAGCCATCAAGCACCGGGCGCTCGCTGAAACCCAGCGCCACCCCCTCCTGCACATGGTCCCACAGGCGGGAGAAGTCGGCACCGGTGGATCGGTTCCAGCGCCAGGCATGCTGCTCGAGCAGGCAGGTTTGCAGTTTTCCCTGTTGCCCGGCGCTGAGGCTTTCCTCGACTGCCAACGGGCTGACCGCCAGCCCCGGGTTGGACAAGCGCTGCCAGCCCTCACATCCCATCGCGCGGTCGGCCCAACTGCCGCCGAACCAGCGTAACTGGTGGATGGGCCCTAGCCAGCGACTCAGTTCAACGGCATCGCAGGCATCGAAAAAATAGCTGGCTGTGATTGGGTTGTAGTAACTCAAAAGGGCCCGGTGCAGGCCAAGCGTGACCGTGAGCATGCACCGCAAATGCGCCAGCAACGACGCAGCGCCGGCCTCGCTGACCATCAGCAATCCGGGCCAGCGTTGTCCGTCGACGATGCATAGATCGGCCAGTGCCGGGCAGGTGCGCAGATCGACCAGGAGCGGTCCCTGCTCATGCAGCACATGCCACTCCGTACCCTCGAACAACCCGGACCACCGGGCTTGCGCAAACATCTGCCGAAGTGTGACACCCGCCTGCGGCGTGCCCGGCACATCCAGCAACAGCCACTGCGGGGGCGCCTCGGTCGTGCGTGTGGTGCTCATGCTCCAGAGCTCTGGCCAAGCTTCGTCACCAGACGACAGGTACACAACGCCTGTGCGCAATGGTTGAAGCTGCCACCGCCGGGCAGCAGGCACAACATCAGTAATGGCTCTCCCGAGCGCAACCATTGCTCCAGACCCTCATCATGGGCGCAGATGGGCTGTGGGGTGTCAGCGTCCGTCACCTCGATCGTTGCCGGTGCATGCAGCACCCCGGTTATCTGCGGTTGATCGGGATCGCCCTCGATAAAACTCACCACCAGCTCGGTTCCTTCGCGCAATGGCGAGAACGTCGCGGCCTGCAACTGCCTGCCCAGGGGCAGCCAGCAATGACTGGGCGTCGCCCCTTCGCCCTGATAAAGCCAGTCGAATTGCACCGGTACCGGCCTTGCCGGGTCGGGGCCTGGTTCATCGACCTCGACGACCCACGCCCGTTGCAGGCTATGCATCTGTGGTTTGACCGTCGTACAGGGCGGCTCGAAGGGTGCCGGCCAGTGCAGGGCACGGACCTGATTGTGGTAAGGCGTCGGCGTATCCTGGCTGCCCCAATGCTCGACGCGGGTCAGCAGCCAGAGCCGATTGCAATCGGCAACCGGATGACCGGACAGCGGCATCAGCCGACCGCTGCGCAAGGTCGCCAGGTCCGTGCGGCATTCGGCACACTGCGCCGCTGTCCCAGCACAGCGCTGACGTTCGAACTGCCGCACCGCCGGCCGACCGCCCTCGCTGCGAAATTCCGCAGGTTCGCCGGTTGGAAAATGCTGCTGGTCATCCCCAAATACCACACAGTGCCCGCGGGCCCGGTGTTCGAAGTGGTAGTGAAGCCGTTCCTGGGCGCACAGTCGCTGGAGAAATTGCAGGTCTGACTCTCGATATTGCGTGCAAAAATCCCGGGGCGGGTATTCGCCGCTCAGCTCCAGGCGTCGATCCTTGCCGGTAATACCGTGCTCCTTGAGCACCTGGTCAAGGATTTGCGGCACGGAACGGGCGCTGAAGATTCGTTGGCTGAAACGCTGGGCCAGGCAAGCCAGTTTTGGCCCCAGGCGCACCTGGCAGAGTCGGGGTCCCGAGACATGATCACGCTGGACGAGCTCATGCAGTTGTCCATGCACGAGGCATCCGGTTGGCCCGAAATGCAGGGAGGCCGGGCGGTACAGCAAACTGGCAAGGTCAAGCACCGGGTCATCGATCAGCAGTTCCAGGTCGAACACGAACGGCTCGCTGATGGCTTCACTGCCGGTAAAGGCCAAGACCTCGAAGGGGTCGGGAAGACCCGCTACATCCAGACGAAATGGAGGCTCGTTGACTGGATCGAACATCGGCGATTCTCTACAGGAGGGGCGGCCGGGGATTCTCGCTGAGAGACATGGCCGAGTAGAGTGCCGAAGTACAACTTAGGAAATGACCTACGCGAAAAGAAGACCACATCGCTTGGATAGCCCGACCTGAGGGTCATTTCGCTTGAAAAAGAAGAAACGCCGCACCAGGTCATCTGAGTTTTCCGCAGCGTACGGAGAATTTTCAGACAACCTGATGTGCGCGGCGCCTTACCTCAAGAAGACAGGTAAGACGAACGGGTCAGCCCCAGACGCAAGGCATCGAGGAACTGCGTGCGCTCGGTGGCGCTGATGCGGGCACTGGCGCACTTGTCGCGGTAGTGGGTCATCAGCTCTTCCGGAGACAAGTGCACGTAGCGCAGCATGTCTTCGATGGTGTCGTGGGTTTCGATACCGGCGTGGTACACGCTGCCGTCGGCATTCTGGTAGATGTTCACCGAGTCGGTGTCACCGAACAGGTTGTGCATGTCGCCAAGAATTTCCTGGTAGGCACCGACCAGGAACACACCCAGCAAGTAGTCCTCACCTTCTTTCAACGCGTGCACCGGCAAGCTGGTCTCGATGCTCTGCTCGTCGACGTACTGGTTGATCTTGCCGTCGGAGTCACAGGTCAGGTCTTGCAGTACCGCGCGACGCAGCGGTTCTTCGTCGAGACGGTGCAGCGGGATGATCGGCAGAACCTGGTCGATGGCCCAGGTGTCCGGCAGGCTCTGGAACACCGAGAAGTTGCAGATGTACTTGTCGGCCAGCTTGTCGTTGAGTTCGTCCAGCACCTGACGGTGGGAACGCTGGCGCGCCTTCAACGAGTTGTGCAGGCGACGGCACACGGCGAAGTAGCATTGCTCGGCCAGGGCTTTCTCGGCCAGGGTCAGCTTGCCGTCGGCGTACTGGGAGGCAACGTCACTCATGTAGTGCGTGGCGCGCCAGTAGGTTTCGGTGACCATCTCGATGTCGGTCGGACCCAGCAGGTCCACCAGCCACTGCACGGTTTCCGGCAGCGCTTCCTTGTTCTCGATCTGCGGCACATCGTCGTTGTGTTTCTCGACGTCGGTCACCTGGATCACCAGCATGGCGTGGTGCGCGGTCAGGGAACGGCCGCTTTCGGAGAAGATGTTCGGGTGCGGCAGGCTCTGCGCATCGCAGAATTCCTTGAGCATCCCGACCACGACGCCGGCGTAATCGTCCATGTCGTAGTTGATCGAACTGGCGTTACGCGAGTGTGTGCCGTCGTAGTCCACGCCCAAACCACCGCCGACGTCGATGTGGTCCACCGGCAGGCCGAGGTTACGCAATTCGCCGTAGTAACGGATCGCTTCCTTGAAGCCGTGCTGGTAGTCCGCGAGGTTGGCGATCTGCGAACCCATGTGGAAGTGCAGCAGGCGGATGCCCTGGTCCAGGCCAGCCGCGCGGAAACGCTCGACCACCGACAGCAGTTGTGCCGCCGACAGGCCGAACTTGGATTTCTCGCCGCCGGTGTCCGCCCACTTGCTCGAGGCCAGGGACGACAGGCGCACGCGCAGGCCGACCTGAGGCTTGACCTTCAGCGAGTTGGCTTCTTCGATCACCAGGCCGACTTCGGATTCTTTCTCGATCACGATGAACACGTTGTGGCCGAGTTTCTGGCCCATCAACGCCAGGCGAATGAACTCGCGGTCCTTGTAGCCGTTGCAGACGATGGTGCCGCCCTTCGGCGCCAGCGCCAGCACCGCCAGCAACTCAGGCTTGGACCCGGCTTCCAGGCCGATGGACACGTTCTGGGTGGCGATGATGTTCTCGATCACCGCTTCCTGCTGGTTGACCTTGATCGGGTACAACGCGGTGTACTTGCTCTGGTATTCCAGACGCTCGATGTTCGAATCGAACGCGCCGGTCAGCTGACGCACGCGGTCTTGCAGGATGTCCGGGAAACGGACCAGCAACGGCAAGGACAGGCCGCTTTTGCGCAGCTGGTCGACTTGCTCGTACAGGTCGATAGGCGAGCTGCTCGGACCGTTCGGACGAACTTCGACGCGACCGGCGTCATTGATCGCGAAATACCCGGCCCCCCAATGGCGAATCCCGTAAACACTGCGGCTGTCCGCAACTGTCCATTGGCTGCCATCGTCTTTGCGTGTGCGTCGTACGGACATCGAAGTCCCCTATAAAGAAGTCATAGTGCGTCGCCTGGGTTCAGGCCGGCGCAGTCTAAAGAATGAAAATGACGGTTCGTCAACGGGGCAATAGACCCCGCCGACCGCAGTGAGTTTAGAAACCGGTCATGAACAGGCTCTGTGAAAACCATGTAGACGATGCCGGACCTGAATGTCATCAGGACCGGATCAAGCCGAGGGTGGTTTTCACAGAGGCTGCTAGCCGCCGGACTTCTTCGCTTTGAAACCGAGCTTGATCAGTTCTGCCAAGAGTAGCTCGACATGATCGCCCTGGATTTCGATGACACCGTCTTTCAACGCCCCACCGGTACCGCAACGTTTCTTCAACGTCGTGGCCAGGTCCTTGAGCGCGTCTTCAGCCAACGGCACGCCGGTGATGGTGGTCACCGTCTTGCCGCCACGGCCCTTGCTTTCGCGACGCACGCGCGCGATGCCGTCGCCGGCCGGGATAACGGTCTGTTTGCAGATGCAGGCGTCCACCGGTTTACTGCATTCCGGGCAATGACGACCTGCGTCGGTGGAAAATACCAGGCCGCCCAGGGCGGCGAAGGATGCGGCTTTTTTGGCCACCGGCAATCCTCTTCGGAGGACAAAGACTGGTCGCAGCACTTGGGAAGGCTATCGACCGCGAAGCCCCACTCAGGCAGGGGCAGCGCTACTGAAACGGTACGACATTCACTTCACTGTAGGAGCGAGCTTGCTCGCGATGGACGTCAACGATAACGCGCGGCATCAGGTAGCACGTGTCGTCCTTGCGTCCATCGCGAGCAAGCTCGCTCCTACAACAACCAGCAATACCGGTTCAGTTTAAAAAGGTCGCGCAGTGTAACGGCAAAAACGCCGATTGCTAAGAGCCAATCGGCGCCAATTTATAGCTGTTTTGCGACGTCGATCCGGCGTGAGCGCAAATAGCGCTTCAACGCGGCCAGAGAGTCCGGGCAATAAGGCTTTTGCTCGATTTCCAGCATGACCTGATCGATGGGGATAAAGCGCGCTTCGAGCACCTCTTCCGGTTGCAGGATCAACGGGCCGTCCCACACCGCCGAGAACGCCGAACACCACAGGCGATTGCCGGTGTCTTCGAAGAAAAAGTGGTCATGGGCGGTCAGTTCCACACCACTCACTCCCAGTTCTTCCTCCAGTTCCCTGGCCGCCGATTCGGCGTAGGTTTCGCTGGCGAGCACCATGCCCCCCGCCGCCACGTCCCAGAAACCGGGATAGATCGCCTTGCTCAGGGTGCGTCGATGCACGCACAACTCGCCAGCGGAGTTGAACAACATGATGTAGGTACCGCGCCCGATCAGCCCGCGCTCGCGCAAATCGGAACGGACCAGAGCGCCGAGCAGGTTGTCCTGCTCGTCGACCCAGGCGATCTGTTCGGCATCGGAGGCCGCACGGTGCGCGGCTTCTCGCATTCCATCGACAGAGTTATCAACCATGACTCAGCCCTGATTGAGCAATTGACGCAAATCGATCACTGCGGCGTTGGCCCGGGAAATGTAGTTGGCCATGACCAGCGAGTGGTTGGCCAGTACGCCGAAGCCACTGCCGTTGAGGATCATCGGGCTCCACACCGGCTCCTGCGACGCTTCCAGCTCACGAATGATCTGGCGCACGCTGACCGTGGCGTTCTTCTTGGCCAGCACATCGGCGAAGTCGACTTCGATGGCACGCAGCAAGTGCGACAAGGCCCAGGCCTGGCCGCGAGCCTCGTAGAACACGTTGTCGATCTGCAGCCATGGGGTTTCGACGATTTCCTCATCGACTTGCGGCGCCACACCCGGCGTCACGACTTCGGTTTTCAATGCAGTATTGAGCTTGACCCGGCCGACACTGGCCGACAGTCGTTGCGACAGCGAACCCAGTCGGGTGCCGACGTCACCCAGCCAGTTGTTCAGGTTGTCGGCGCGGGCATAGAACAACGCGCTTTTCTGGTTCGGATCGGACAGGCGTGCCTGATAGCGGCTCAGGGAATTGATGCCTTCCTGGTACTCGGACTCACTGGACGGCAGCACCCAGCTCTTGTTGTCGAAGTTGAAACGCGGCTCGGCCTTGGCCAGGTCGGCGTCTTCGGCGGACTGCGACTGCGAACGGGCGAAGTCTTTACGCAGTGCCCGGCTCAGGTCGCGAACCTGCACCAGCACGCCATATTCCCAGCTCGGCATGTTGTCCATCCACAGGCCTGGCGGGAATCGGTCGTTGGAAATATAGCCGCCCGGCTTGGTCAGCAAGGTGCCGGCGACGGTCTTGAGGGTTTCCACCGTGGTGTAGCCGACGACCATCTGCTTGCCTTCTTTCTCGGCCGCCAGTTGCGCGGTTTGCTGGACCGGGAACAGTGCCGGCTCCTGGCTCCAGTACCAGCCCAGGACACTCGCCACCAACAGGTAGATGCCCAGCAGAGTGGCCAGCGCCCGGCTGAACAACAGACCGCCCAGATAACTGCGGGTCTCCGACTTCGGTTCAGCGGCACGTTCAGGCGCACTGCCTGTGCGGTTCTTCCAGTCCAGCATGGCGATTTCCTTTCAAGCTCTTGAGGTCAACGGTTCGACCACAACCATACAACAACGTGCCTTGGCCCGGCACCCGCCATTGCACCGATGCGGAAAATTACCGGGCTTGTGGATGAAAAGAGTGCCTGTGCACCCGACGACGCTGCGGCCCTCAAAATCCCCACTAATGGTTTGGATTGCCACACCAAGGGAATCCCCGACACTCTGAAATCCAAAAAACCGGGCCGATCGGCACTGGCAAAAATCATGAATGGCCTAAATTCAGTCACTCGCCCATTCCCACCCCACGCCCGCCAAATGCCCTGATTCAAGCAGTTCTCCCCCTGCACGCCACGACTTCAACGACTCGAATCAGACCATCAGGTCACAAACTGAATGAAGTCGCATTGCAGATTATTGACGTACAGCACTCATGCAATGGAAAAGTGGTGCTAGCATAGAGCCACCACTCGACCTCAGCGTGCACCCTAACTAGTAGTCAGGTTATGACCGAGCCAGAAGACCCCAGCCGCGAGCGCCTCAAGCACCACTTTGCCCAGCGGGTAATTCATCAGGCTCGTCAGATTCTTGAGATATGGCAGCGCCTGCAACGCAGTGAGTGGTCCACCGCCGACCTTTCGGAACTGAGCGAGGCCAATCTGCGCCTGCTGCGTTTCGCCGAGCGTTTCGAGCAACCGGAACACATGCAACTGGCACGCCATATCGGTCAGTCCCTGGAGGCGGTCGACGCCAATCGCGGACGCCTGAGCAGCGGCCTGATCACCGACCTCAATCGCTTGATGCAGCGCCTGTCACGCACCGGCCTGCGCCATGGCGACCAACTCGATCAAACCTTCCTGCCACCGCTGCGCAAGCCCATCTACGTGATGTTGCAGGATCACGACCGCGCCGAGCGCCTGGCCAAGCAACTGGAATTCTTCGGCCTCAGCGCCCAGTCCCTGGACAGCGTAGATGCGTTTCGCTCATCGATGGTCGAGCGCTTGCCAGCGGCGATTGTCATGGACGTGGATTTCAGCGGCGCCGGCGTCGGCCTGAAACTGGCCGCCGAAGCCCAGGAAGGCCTGGACCATCGCCTGCCGCTGCTGTTCTTCAGCCTGCATGAAACCGACACCCCGACCCGCCTGGCCGCCGTGCGTGCCGGTGGCCAGGAGTTCCTCACCGGCACCCTCGATGCGTCGAGCCTGCTGGAGAAAATCGAAGTCCTGACCTGCGTTGCCCAGTACGAGCCTTATAAAGTGCTGATCATCGACGACTCCCGCGCCCAGGCCTTGCACACCGAGCGCCTGCTCAACAGCGCCGGGATCGTCACCCGGACCTTGATCGAGCCGATCCAGGCCATGGCCGAACTGGCGGATTTCCAGCCGGACCTGATCATCCTCGACATGTACATGCCGGCCTGCACCGGTACGGAACTGGCCAAGGTCATTCGCCACAACGACCGTTACGTCAGCGTGCCGATCATTTACCTGTCGGCCGAAGACGACCTGGACAAGCAGCTCGACGCCATGAGCGAGGGCGGCGATGACTTCCTGACCAAACCGATCAAGCCCCGGCACCTGATCACCACCGTGCGCAACCGCGCGGCGCGGGCACGCAACCTCAAGGCACGGATGGTCCGCGACAGCCTCACCGGGTTGTACAACCACACGCATATCCTGCAATTGCTCGAAGACTGCTCGTTCCGCGCCCGTCGCGAAAGCAAGCCGCTGAGCTTTGCCATGCTCGACATCGACCATTTCAAACGGGTCAATGACGGCCACGGCCACCCCATGGGCGACCGGGTGATCAAGAGCCTGGCGCTGTTCCTCAAGCAGCGGTTGCGCAAGACCGACTTCATCGGTCGATACGGCGGCGAAGAGTTCGCCATTGTCATGCCGGACACCGACCTCGAAGCGGCCTGGAACGTACTGGATGAAATTCGTCAGCGCTTTGCCGAAATCCACTACCCCGCCCAGCCGCAGGATCTGTGGTGCACCTTCAGCGCCGGGGTGGTCGAGCTGTGCGAAGACTCTGACAGTCTGTTGATGGCCAGTCAGGCAGACGAGGCGCTGTATCGTGCCAAAGGCGCCGGACGCAACCGCGTCCAGGCGGCACTGACGTCAAAGCAAAGTGCCACTTTTTCATCTCAATCGACCCATTCGGTCATAACCCTGTAACAGAAACGCAATAACTTCAGGCACTTACCATTTCTGCCGTTGGTAGTCCGTAATGCGCCTGAAGCTGCTGACCAATCTCAATACCCTCCTTCTGGTGGCCGTGTGCATGGCCCTCGGCGCTACGTTGTGGTGGTCGCAGAAAGCCCTTGAGCGTCCGTACCTGTTAATGGAGCGCTACCTGGGCCTGTCGCAGCAGTTTCAGAATGATGTCGCCCGCAGCGTCGAGGATTACCTGGGCAGCGGCGATGCGCTACGCCTGAGCAGTGCCGCCCAAGGCATCGACAGCCTTAAAAAAGAACTCGGCGAATTGCCGCCAGCCCTGGCCGAGACGCTGCGTCCCAGCCTGTCGAACCTTGAAGAATTCAGCAAAACCGACCTGCTGGCCGCCGGCAAACTGGCCGGCGATCCGCAGGCCCTGCTGCTGCAGGCTGAGCGCGAACTGGGTGCCAGTCTCGATCAGCTCAGCCAGTACGCCAGTGGCAATGCGGCTTACCTGACACCACTGCTCAGCGCATCGCAGCACCTGGGAAAGTTGTCCCTGGCCCGAGACAAACTGGTCAGCAGCGGTCGCAGTGAACTGACCGCAGATGTCGAACGCGAAGTCGCCAATATCCGCACCCAGGCCGAGAAAATCGACGCCCTGCCGTTGCTGGGCGTAGCCACCAGCAGCGAGTCGAACACCGATGATTTCGCCTCGATGATGGGCCTTGAGAACAAGGAAAAAACCGTCGCCGAAGATGCCGGCGTCGGCCTCAAGCGCGAGCTCAACAGCCTGCTTACCCGCTACCCGGCCGAGCTTTCGCGCACCCGCGATCAAATCCGCAAACGCGCCGATCTCAGCGCGGCGACCCACCTGAAAATCGCCGACGTGCAACAGGCCATTGCCGGGCTGGAGCCGGTAGTGCGCGCCCAGCACGGGCAGATCCAGGGTGAGGTGCGGCTGATGCAAGGCGTGATGATCGGCTTGATTCTGTTGATCGCCCTGCTGATCGACACCTTGCAGCGCAAACTGGCCCGGACCCTGACCAACCTCGCCCCGGCGCTGTCAACATGGGCCGAAGGCGACTTCAGCCGCGACATTCAACTGGGCAACACCAACCGCGAACTGCATGACATTGAAGCCTCTCTCAACCGCTTACGCGCCTATCTGGTGGACCTGGTGGGGACTATTCGCCGCAACGCCGAACAGGTGGCCGGCAGCAGCCGTACCCTGGCCGACCTGAGCAACGACCTGCATGACGGTGCCGAGCATCAGGCCGGTGACACGGCACTGATCCGCGACTCCCTCAGCGAACTGGAAGCGACCATCCAACAAGTCGCCGGCGATGCCAGCCAGGCCGCCGACGCCAGCCACCACGCCGGCCTGGCCGTGGAGCATGGACAGAAAGTCATCGGCCTGAGCCTCGCAGGCCTGCACGCTCTGGTGGATGAAGTGCAAGGCAATGCACAGATGATCGAACACCTGGCCGAAGAGTCGGCCACCATCGGCGGCGTATTGACGGTGATCCGCTCGATTGCCGACCAGACCAACCTGCTGGCCTTGAACGCCGCCATCGAGGCGGCCCGGGCCGGGGAAATGGGCCGAGGCTTTGCAGTGGTGGCCGAAGAGGTGCGCTCACTGGCGCAGCGTACCGCCGGGGCCACGGCAGAAATCCAGACGCTGATCGCAGGGCTGCAAACCGCCGCGCGGCAATCGGTGGAAGGCATGCGCGCCCAGGTCGAACACGCCGAAACCACGGCCAGCCAGGCCCAGGCCGCTGATGGTGCGCTGGATAAAATCGTCGGGGCGATCCAGACAATATCCGACACGGCGGTACGCATCGCCGATGTCACTGCCCAGCAGAGCGGCGCTGTCAGCGAAATCCGTGACCACAGTGAGCGGATTCATCAGTTGGGTGGGGATAACTTGCTGCGCATTGGTGAAGGGCGTGAGCAGGGAGAAAATCTTCTGGTGCTGGGTGGTCGATTGCATACAGCCGTTCAGGCTTTTCGCGTCTGACAGATAGCTATCGCGGGCAAGCCCGCTCCCACAGGGTTCTCGGCAGTACACAATGTTCGTGTTCACTGAAGATCACTGTGGGAGCGGGCTTGCCCGCGATGGCGTCAGTTCACTCACCACACATCCTTGGCTCTGCACACCGAACGACTGTCCGCTATCATCCCCCCAATTCCGATACGCGAGATTGTCATGCGCCGTTTGCTCTGCCTGCTGTTTTTAGTGTTCGCCCTGCCGGCCAGCGCCACTGGCTTGCTGGAGAACCGACCCAGCTCAAGCCTGGGCTCGATCAACAACAGCGCCGACTTCCTGCCGGTACGCGAAGCATTCCGGCTGAGCCTGGTAGACAGCACGCCGCAATCGATCAAGCTGCGTTTCGTCGCCACCGAAGGTTATTACCTCTACCGTCACCGCTTTCAATTTCGCGCCGATCCGGCCGATGTTGTCCTGGGGGCGGCGAAACTGCCCGACGGTCAGAAAAAGCACGATGAATACTTCGGCGATGTCGAGGTCTATCACGGCATTCTCGACGTCGAGTTGCCGCGCACCGATCAACGCGCCTTCACCTTGGTCGTGACCTATCAGGGATGCGCCGACAAAGGCCTGTGCTATCCGCCGGAAACCGAGCGCCTGAGCATCGACGGCAGCGGCGCTCCGGCGACGACTTATCCATGGAGCTGGCGCGAACTGGCGTTGTTTTTCCTCGCGGGCCTGGGCCTGACGTTCACGCCATGCGTGCTGCCCATGCTGCCGATCCTGTCGGGTGTGGTGCTGCGCGGTCAGGTCGGTGGCTGGCGCGGTTTCAATCTGTCACTGGCTTATGTGCTGCCGATGGCCGCCTGCTTTGCCCTGCTCGGAGCCCTGATGGGCCTGTTCGGTGCCCAACTCAATCTACAGGCGCGGCTGCAATCGGCCTGGGTGCTGGTGCCGTTCGCGATGTTTTTCGCCGTGTTTGCCTTGGCGATGTTCGGCGTCTTCGAACTCAAGTTGCCACATGCCATCAGCAGTCGCCTGGACCATATCGCCGGCCGCACCAAAGGCGGGTCATTGTTGGGTGCCGCGGTGTTGGGCGTGGTCTCCAGCTTGCTGGTTTCACCCTGTGTTTCGGCGCCATTGGCCGGCGCGCTGCTGTACATCAGCGCCAGTGGCGATGCGCTGGGCGGCGGCTTGAAACTGTTCATGCTCGGCCTCGGCATGGGCGCACCGCTGCTGCTGGTGGCCACCGGTGGCGCAGCCTGGCTGCCAAAAAGCGGTCCGTGGCTGGTCTACGTGAAAAATGCGATTGGCGTGTTGTTGCTCGGGTTGGCCATCGGCCTGCTTGGCCGCGTCTTGCCGGGTCAGGTCACCTTGCTGCTGATCGGTTTGCTGGCCGGCGGTGTCGGTTTGTTCATGGGGGCGCTGGAGTTCGTCTATAAACCGCCGCGCAAACGCCTGGGCCAATTGCTCGGCATGTTCTTGCTGTTTTACGCACTGGCCTGCTGGTACGGCGCCTTCAGCGGCCAGACCGACCCGCTCAACCCGATTGGCCAGCCCCGTATCGTTGACAGCAACGGACAAGCGCAAAACGCCAGCACCTGGCAAACCCTCAGCACGCCGGCCGAACTGGATCGCGCACTCGCCGACGCACGTTCATCCGGCACACCCCTGCTGCTCGACTGGTACGCCGACTGGTGCATCAGCTGCAAAGTCATCGAGCGTGAGGTGCTGGACGACCCTGTCGTCATCGAACGCCTCAAGGGTTACCGGTTGATCCGCTTCGACATCACCGCCAGCAACGCCGAGCAACGCGCCCTGCTCGACCGCTACCAGCTGTTCGGCCCCCCGGCCCTGATGTTTTTCGGCAAGGACGGCGTCGAACGCGCCGATGTGCGAGTGATCGGCGAGATCAACGCCAAGGACTTCGCCGAACGTGTTGCCAGGGCGAATGACCAAATTTAATCAAGCAGTCATATATTTCGCGCAAACATCGGTCATCGTGCTGGCTATTGCAGAGAACTGGACAGTCACAAAGGCTTTGCGGCATAGTCGCCGGGTTCTGACAATTGCTCACAGATAACATAGGAACCGCCGATGGCGACGCTACTCGTTCTGCACGGACCCAACCTGAATTTGCTCGGCACCCGTGAACCGGGCACCTACGGCTCCACGACGCTGGCGCAGATCAACCAGGACCTGGAACGCCGTGCCCGCGAAGCCGGTCACCATTTGCTGCACCTGCAAAGCAACGCCGAGTACGAATTGATCGACCGCATCCACGCGGCCCGCAGTGAAGGCGTGGACTTCATTTTGATCAACCCAGCAGCTTTTACACATACAAGTGTCGCATTACGTGACGCGCTGCTGGCGGTGAGCATCCCATTCATCGAAGTGCATTTGTCTAACGTGCACAAACGCGAACCTTTCCGCCATCACTCTTACTTCTCCGACGTAGCGGTGGGAGTGATCTGCGGCCTTGGCGCCAGCGGTTATCGACTGGCCCTGGAGGCCGCCCTGGAACAGCTTGAACAACAAGTTAACCGCCCCTGACCGACCCTTGGGAGTTGATGATTCATGGATATCCGTAAAGTTAAGAAACTGATCGAATTGCTGGAAGAGTCCGGCATCGACGAGCTCGAGATCAAGGAAGGCGAAGAGTCCGTACGCATCAGCCGTCACAGCAAGACCCCGGCTCAGCAGTACTACGCGCCAGCTCCAATGCATGCTCCGGCCCCCGCGCCTGTCGCTGCCGCCGCTCCGGCTGCCGCTGCCGCACCTGTTGCTGCCGCCGCGCCAGCACTGAACGGCACCGTTGCCCGTTCGCCGATGGTCGGTACTTTCTATCGCAAATCTTCGCCAACCTCGCCGTCCTTCGTAGAAGTCGGCCAGACCGTGAAGAAAGGCGACACCCTGTGCATCGTTGAAGCCATGAAGATGATGAACCACATCGAAGCTGAAACCAGCGGTGTGATCGAATCCATCCTCGTCGAAGACGGCCAGCCGGTTGAGTACGACCAACCGCTGTTCACCATCGTTTGAACCGCGGAGAGCCTTTGATGACTGCGAAGTTGGAAAAAGTTCTGATCGCCAACCGCGGTGAGATCGCCCTGCGGATCCTGCGCGCCTGCAAAGAAATGGGCATCAAGACCGTCGCCGTTTACTCCAAGGCTGACAAGGAACTGATGCACCTGGGCCTGGCAGACGAATCCGTCTGCATCGGTCCGGCATCGGCCGCCCACTCCTACCTGCACATTCCGGCAATCATTGCCGCAGCCGAAGTGACTGGCGCCACCGCCATTCACCCGGGCTACGGCTTCCTTGCGGAAAACGCCGACTTCGCCGAACAGGTCGAGAACTCCGGCTTCGCGTTCATTGGCCCGAAAGCCGAAACCATTCGCCTGATGGGCGACAAGGTATCGGCCAAGCACGCCATGATCGCTGCCGGCGTACCGACTGTTCCGGGTTCTGACGGCCCGCTGCCGGAAGACGAAGAAACCGCTCTGCGCATTGGTCGCGAAGTCGGTTACCCGGTGATCATCAAGGCCGCTGGCGGCGGCGGTGGTCGCGGCATGCGCGTCGTGCATAAAGAAGAAGACCTGATCTCCTTCGCGAAACTGACCCGTACCGAAGCGGGCGCGGCGTTCGGCAACCCGATGGTCTATCTGGAAAAATTCCTGACCAACCCACGTCACGTGGAAGTCCAGGTCCTTTCCGATGGCCAGGGCCAGGCCATCCATCTGGGCGACCGCGACTGCTCGCTGCAACGCCGTCACCAGAAGGTTCTCGAAGAAGCGCCGGCGCCGGGCATCGACGAAAACGCACGTGAGGAAGTACTCGCACGCTGCGTCAAGGCTTGCATCGACATCGGTTACCGTGGCGCTGGCACTTTCGAGTTCCTGTACGAAAACGGTCGCTTCTACTTCATCGAGATGAACACTCGTGTCCAGGTAGAGCACCCGGTTTCGGAAATGGTCACCGGCATCGACATCGTCAAGGAGATGCTCAGCATCGCCGCCGGCAACAAGCTGTCGTTCACCCAGGATGACGTGGTCATCCGCGGTCACGCGCTGGAATGCCGGATCAACGCCGAAGACCCGAAAACCTTTATGCCGAGCCCGGGCACGGTCAAGCATTTCCACGCACCAGGCGGCAACGGCGTTCGCGTCGACTCGCACCTGTACAGTGGTTATGCCGTTCCGCCAAACTACGATTCGTTGATCGGCAAGCTGATCACTTACGGGGCAACCCGCGACGAAGCCATGGCGCGCATGCGCAATGCGCTGGACGAAATCGTGGTCGACGGGATCAAGACCAACATCCCGCTGCACCGCGACCTGACCCGCGACGAAGGCTTCTGCAAAGGGGGCGTGAACATTCACTACCTCGAGCACAAGCTGGCTGGTGAGAAGCACTAAGCTTCAATCCGATCAACAAAGCCGCCTTCGGGCGGCTTTGTTGTATCTGGAAGTAACTCAGATCCCATTGTGGGAGCGGGCTTGCTCGCGAAAGCGGCGTATCAGCCAACCATTAATTAACTGCCCCCCCTCTTCGCGAGCAAGCCCGCTCCCACAGAGCCCTGCTTCGCTCAACATCTGCGCAGCGAATGCAGCTCCCACAAAACCCACACTCTCGCGTAAACTTGCGCCCTTCTCGCAGCCCGCTAGGCTGCAATCAATATTTTTCAAAGGTGCCCGCCATGCCTTGGCTGCAAGTACGTCTCGCCATCAGCCCAGAACAAGCCGAAACCTATGAAGACGCTTTCCTTGAAGTGGGCGCCGTGTCGGTAACCTTCATGGACGCCGAAGATCAGCCGATCTTCGAGCCGGAACTCAACACCACGCCGCTGTGGTCGCACACACACCTGCTGGCCCTGTTCGAAGGTGGCACCGAGCCCGGCCCGGTACTGGCCCATCTGGAGCTGCTGACCGGCAGCCCGCTGCCTGAACACCACAGCGAAGTGATCGAAGACCAGGACTGGGAACGCAGCTGGATGGACAATTTCCAGCCAATGCGCTTCGGCCAGCGCCTGTGGATCGTGCCGAGCTGGCACGCCGCGCCGGAACCTGACGCAGTGAATCTGCTGCTGGACCCGGGCCTGGCGTTCGGCACCGGCACCCACCCGACCACCGCGCTGTGCCTGGAATGGCTCGACGGCCAGGACCTGAAGGACTGCAACGTGCTGGACTTTGGCTGCGGCTCGGGGATTCTGGCGATTGCTGCCCTGCTGCTGGGCGCGAAAGAAGCGGTCGGCACCGACATCGACGTGCAGGCCCTGGAAGCCTCGCGCGACAATGCCGGGCGTAACAACATTGCCGAACACCTGTTCCCGCTGTACCTGCCGCAAGACCTGCCGCAGGTGCAGGCCGACGTACTGGTGGCCAACATACTCGCCGGCCCACTGGTTTCCCTGGCGCCGCAGTTGTCGGGCCTGGTCAAGTCGGGCGGGCGCCTGGCGCTGTCGGGCATCCTCGCCGAGCAAGGCGATGAAGTCGCTGCGGCCTACGCCAAAGACTTCGATCTGGACCCGATCGCCAATCGCGATGGCTGGGTGCGTATCACTGGCCGTCGGCGCTAGAATGGACGCCTGCATAATCCGGATCGCCGCATGACCGATAGCTTCGTCACTCAGTGCCCGCATTGCCATACCAGCTTCCGCGTCAGCCATGCCCAGTTGAGCGTGGCGCGCGGGGTGGTTCGTTGTGGCTCCTGCCTGCAGGTGTTCAATGCCGCCAGGCAGTTGCTTGAGCAGGTCGGCAAGGAATCACCGGTCGCGACGCCGCTCCCGCCTGTGCAGCCTGCGGAGCCCCTCGATCCAACGCCGCCGCGCGCCATCAGCCAAAAGCAATGGAGCGCGACCGAACTGGACCTGGACAGTCTCGACCTCGACGAAGAGCTCGCCCGGCTCGAACAGCGGGAAATCCAGCCGACCACCGAGTTCGGCCGCCATCGCGACGACTCGCTGAGTGCCCGTCGCGATAGCACCGGGCAGGACGACGAGGGGCCGTGGTCCGACAGCCTGTTCAGTGCGTCGGCGGCCGATCGTGCGCCAGCCGACGAACCGCTCGACAGCCTTGAAACACCAGAACCGACGATCGAACCGAGCAAAACCTCGCGCACCGAACCTTCGCTGTCCCTGGAACCGGTTGATCTCGACGACGAGCAGCAACCACCCCAGCTGCGCCTGAACGACCCGCTCGATGCACCGCTGAGCCACGAACGCCTGTCGGCCGCCGACGAGAACGAAATCGACGACAACCTGCCCTCGATCGAGCCGCTGCGCAAGCGACGCGAACGCAGCGAGCCGGGCGTGCGCGCCGAGGTGCTGCAAGACCTGACCGACGATCCGCTGCAACTGGACTGGCAAAAACGCCGCTCGCCCTGGGGGCGACGGCTGTTGTGGTTGCTGCTGGTGCTGATTGCCGCTGGCGCCCTCGCCGGCCAGTACATCGCCTACCATTTCGACGAATTGGCGCGACAGGATCAATATCGCCCGTGGTTCCAGCAACTGTGCCCGCAAATCGGCTGCACCGTGCCCTCCAAGGTCGACATCGCGAAAATCAAGAGCAGCAACCTGGTGGTGCGCAGCCATCCCGAGTTCAATGGCGCCCTGGTGGTCGATGCGATCATCTATAACCGCGCGCCCTTCTCCCAGCCCTTCCCGCTGCTGGAACTGCGCTTCGCCGACCTCAATGGCCACCTGATCGCCAGTCGCCGCTTCAAACCCGGCGAGTACCTCAATGGCGATCTCGAAGGCATGGCGGAAATGCCTCCGCAAACGCCGATCCACATTGCCCTGGACATTCTCGACCCTGGTGCCAAGGCCGTGAACTACAGTTTGAGCTTTCACTCTCCGGAGTGAAACGCTTCATCGTTCCGGGATTAACGTCGGTTTTCTGACTCCCCCTGGCCAACCAAACCACGGGTAATAACAGAATAACTGTTCAGATTTTGTTCAATTCAGCCTTTATCCAGTCATCGAGAGCGGGTATCATGCCAACCCTTTTTCGAACTCTCATGATCCGGCCCCACAACAGGGAAGTCCTATGTCGGCGGTACGCATCGGCCCATACACATTACATAACAGCTTGATTCTCGCCCCCATGGCAGGAGTCACCGACCAGCCCTTTCGTCAGCTGTGCAAGCGCTTGGGCGCGGGACTGGTCGTCTCGGAAATGGTCACCAGCGACATGAGTTTGTGGAACACCCGCAAATCGCGCATGCGCATGATCCACGAAGGCGATCCCGAGCCACGCTCGGTCCAGATCGCCGGTGGTGATGCGCAGATGCTGGCGGACGCGGCCCGGGCCAACGTCGAGCTGGGTGCACAGATTATTGATATCAACATGGGTTGTCCGGCGAAGAAGGTCTGCAACAAGGCCGCCGGTTCCGCCCTGTTGAAGGATGAAGCATTGGTCACCGAGATCCTGCAGGCCGTCGTGGCTGCGGTCGATGTGCCGGTGACCCTGAAGATCCGGACCGGTTGGGACCGGGACAACAAGAACGGCCTGACAGTGGCGAAGATCGCCGAACAGGCAGGCATTACGGCGCTGGCGGTGCATGGCCGCACCCGTGCCGACCTGTACACCGGTGAAGCCGAGTACGACACCATTGCCGCGATCAAGCAGGCGGTGTCGATTCCGGTCTTCGCCAATGGCGATATCGATTCGCCGGAAAAGGCCCGGTACGTGCTCGACGCGACCGGTGCCGATGGCCTGTTGATTGGCCGGGCTGCCCAGGGGCGGCCATGGATTTTTCGCGAGATCGACCATTTCCTGCGTACCGGCGAGAAACTCCCGGCGCTGGAACTGATCGAGGTGGAACGCATTCTGCTAGAGCATCTGGCTGCCCTGCACGCCTTCTATGGCGATGTCATGGGCGTGCGCATTGCTCGAAAGCATGTGGGCTGGTATCTCGCAACCCTGCCGGGCGCCAGGGAGTTTCGCGCCCACTTCAATCGTTTGGATGGTACGGATACACAATGCGCCAACGTTCGGGCGTTTTTCGCCGAGCGTTACAAGAGCCTGACAGGGGACGGAGAGTGGGTGGCCGCATGACGATGATGACCGAGACTTTAGTGAGTGGAACAACACCCGTGAGCGACAACGTAAATTTGAAACAGCACCTCAATACGCCAAGCGAAGAAGGCCAGACCCTTCGCGGGAGTGTCGAGAAGGCGCTGCACAATTATTTCGCCCACCTTGAGGGCGCTGCCGTCACGGATGTGTACAACCTGGTGCTCTCCGAAGTCGAGGCTCCCCTGCTCGAGTGCGTGATGAATTACGTCAAGGGCAACCAGACCAAGGCCAGCGAGCTGCTCGGGCTGAACCGGGGCACGCTGCGCAAGAAACTCAAGCAATACGATTTGCTGTAAGCATTCAATCAAACCAGAAAGGCGCCCGCGTAAAACCGGTCGCCTTTTTTGCTGACTTCCTTTGCTTTTGATGGAAATTGAGATGACCGACCAGACTACCCGCCTGCCGATCCGCCGCGCCTTGATCAGCGTTTCCGACAAGACCGGGATCCTCGAATTCGCCAAGGAGCTTGAAGCCCTGGGCGTCGAGATCCTCTCCACCGGCGGAACGTTCAAGCTGCTGCAGGACAACGGCGTTGCTGCAGTGGAAGTCGCTGATTACACCGGCTTTGCGGAAATGATGGACGGCCGGGTGAAGACCCTGCACCCGAAAATCCACGGCGGGATCCTCGGCCGTCGCGGTATTGACGACGCCATCATGAACGAGCACGGCATCAAGCCGATCGATCTGGTAGCGGTCAACCTGTACCCGTTCGAAGCCACCATCAGCAAGCCAGGCTGCGACCTGCCGACCGCCATCGAGAACATCGACATCGGCGGCCCGACCATGGTCCGTTCCGCGGCCAAGAACCACAAGGACGTGGCCATCGTGGTCAACGCCAGCGATTACACCAGCGTCCTGGAAAACCTCAAGGCCGGCGGCCTGACCTACGCCCAGCGTTTCGACCTGATGCTCAAGGCCTTCGAGCACACGGCCGCCTACGACGGCATGATCGCCAACTACATGGGCACCGTGAACCAGGCAGCCGAAACCCTCTCGACCTCCGGCCGCAGCGAATTCCCGCGCACCTTCAACAGCCAGTTCATCAAGGCCCAGGAAATGCGCTACGGCGAGAACCCGCACCAGAGCGCGGCGTTCTATGTTGAAGCCAAGCCTGCCGAAGTCGGCATCGCCACCGCGACCCAACTGCAAGGCAAGGAACTGTCGTACAACAACGTGGCCGACACCGACGCCGCGCTGGAATGCGTGAAGAGCTTCGTCAAGCCGGCTTGCGTAATCGTCAAGCACGCCAACCCGTGCGGCGTGGCTGTCAGCCCTGATGCCGAAGGCGGCATCCGTCAGGCCTACGAACTGGCCTACGCTACCGACACTGAATCGGCGTTCGGCGGCATCATCGCCTTCAACCGCGAACTGGACGCCGAGACCGCCAAGGCCATCGTCGAACGTCAGTTCGTCGAAGTGATCATCGCGCCGTCGGTCAGCGAAGAAGCCCGCGCCATCGTCGCTGCCAAAGCCAACGTACGCCTGCTGGCCTGCGGCGAGTGGTCGGCTGACCGCGCGGCGGCCTGGGACTACAAGCGCGTCAACGGAGGCCTGCTGGTACAGAGCCGCGACATCGGCATGATTGGCGCCGACGACCTGAAAGTCGTGACCAAGCGCGCACCGAGCGAGCAGGAAATCCACGACCTGATCTTCGCCTGGAAAGTTGCCAAGTACGTCAAGTCCAACGCCATCGTCTACGCCAAGAATCGCCAGACCATCGGTGTCGGCGCCGGCCAGATGAGCCGCGTGAACTCCGCGCGTATCGCTGCAATCAAGGCAGAACATGCCGGTTTGCAGGTTCAAGGTGCGGTCATGGCATCCGACGCGTTCTTCCCGTTCCGCGACGGCATCGACAATGCAGCCAAAGCCGGTATCACTGCGGTGATCCAGCCAGGCGGCTCGATGCGTGACAACGAAGTGATTGCAGCAGCTGACGAGGCCGGTATCGCGATGGTGTTCACCGGCATGCGCCACTTCCGTCACTGATACACAGATTCAAATGTGGGAGCGGGCTTGCTCGCGAAGACGGCAGCACATTCAGTATTGATGTGACTGACACACCGCTTTCGCGAGCAAGCCCGCTCCCACAGGTAAAGCATCTTTGCGATGCTCAACAGAATTAGCGTCATCCGAGGTTTTTGAAATGAATGTTTTGATCATTGGCAGCGGTGGCCGTGAACACGCCCTGGCCTGGAAAGTGGCTCAGGATCCGCGTGTGCAGAAGGTATTCGTGGCTCCGGGCAACGCCGGTACCGCCATCGAAGCCAAGTGCGAGAACGTCGCCATCGACGTACTGGCGCTTGAGCAACTGGCAGACTTTGCCGAGAAAAACGTTTCCCTGACCATCGTTGGCCCTGAAGTGCCGCTGGTTGCGGGTGTTGTGGATCTGTTCCGCAGCCGCGGTCTGGATTGCTTCGGTCCGACCGCTGGCGCTGCACAGCTGGAAGGTTCGAAAGCCTTCACCAAGGACTTCCTGGCTCGCCACAAGATCCCGACTGCCGACTACCAGAACTTCACCGAAATCGAGCCGGCCCTCGCTTACCTGCGTGAAAAAGGCGCTCCGATCGTGATCAAGGCCGATGGCCTGGCCGCTGGTAAAGGCGTGATCGTCGCCATGACCCTGGCCGAAGCCGAAGACGCCGTGCGCGACATGCTGGCGGGCAATGCCTTTGGCGATGCGGGTTCGCGCGTAGTCATCGAAGAGTTCCTGGACGGCGAAGAAGCCAGCTTCATCGTCATGGTCGACGGCAAGAACGTTCTGCCGATGGCCACCAGCCAGGACCACAAACGCGTCGGCGACGGCGACACCGGGCCAAACACCGGCGGCATGGGTGCTTACTCCCCGGCGCCAGTGGTCACCGCCGAGGTGCACAAGCGCGTCATGGACCTGGTGATCTGGCCGACCGTGTGCGGCATGGCCGAGGAAGGCAACGTCTATACTGGCTTCCTGTACGCCGGCCTGATGATCGACAAGGCTGGCAACCCAAAAGTCATCGAATTCAACTGCCGCTTCGGCGACCCTGAGACCCAACCGGTGATGCTGCGCTTGCAGTCGAGCCTGGTGCTGTTGGTCGAAGCGGCTCTGGCGCAGGCGCTGGACAAGGTCGAAGCGCAATGGGATCCACGTCCGAGCGTCGGTATCGTGCTGGCCGCAGGCGGCTATCCTGGTGACTACGCCAAAGGCGTGGCCATCAATGGCCTGGATGCAGCAGCTGCACTGGAAGGCAAAGTCTTCCACGCCGGAACTGCGCTCAAGGACGGTCAAGTCGTAACGGCCGGTGGTCGGGTGCTTTGCGCCACGGCCATGGGCGCCAGCGTCGACGCTGCGCAGCAGCAGGCTTACAAACTGGCGGCATCGATTGACTGGGAAGGCTGTTTCTATCGCAAGGACATTGGCTACCGTGCCATTGCCCGCGAGCGTGGCGAAAATCAGGAATAAGGTAAACACCGCGCCAGGCAATGAACACGGTTTATTGCCTGGCTGTTCCGGCGTCGCGCATCGTTATATTCTGGCATCAACCTAACGAAGGGATTTCGCCGTGCGCTGGCTCAGGATTGCCATAAGCTTGACCGTCACTTTGCTGACCTTGCTCTGCATGCTACCGGCCCAGGCCACGCAAGGCAGTGGCTGGGCGGTATTGCTCGACGAACAGGGCGACCTGCAACTGAGCGACATCCGTTCCGCACGTTACACCAATCAATTCAGCCCCATCGAACTCGACCGCATTACTGCGGCCGAACCCGATGGCGCGCTATGGTTGCGATTCAGGCTCGCTCCGGGCAAACACGAACAGTTGCTGCGGGTGTTCGCGCCTGACCTGCGCCAGTTCAACATGTACGTACTGGACGACGACAAGCTGATCGATCAATCCAGCACGGGCAACGAACAGCCGCAATCCGAGCGACCATTGCCCAGCAGCGACTTCATGCTGGCTCTGCCGCAAAGCGACAACCCCCTCGACGTTTATCTGCGGCTGGCCTCCGATCACCAGTTACGGCCCTATATCACCCTGCAATCGGCGATCCTCGCGGCTGCCAACCAGATCCAGACGCTGATCTATGGCCTGCTGTTCGGTTGCATCGCCATGTTGATCCTGCACAATCTCATCCGCTACACCTATACCCGCTCGCACAGTGCCCTCTGGTTGGCGACGTGCGAAGGGCTGTTGATGCTCAGCCTGCTGTTGTTGCTGAACCTCGCCGGCCCCTGGCTACCGGACTGGCATGCACTGCAAACGCCAGGGGCTTACCTGGCATTGTTAATGACTGCGCCCTGCGGCCTGATGCTTGCCCATCGTTTCTTCTCCCCACTCGGGCCGCATCCGCTGAATCGGTTGCTGCTCGGCGAGGTCCTGCTCATCACCGCCTGCGGCCTGATGCTGCTGTTCGTCAATACCTTGCCGCTGAACTTCATTACCTATGGCCTGGTGGCCCTGGCCGGCCTGACCATGCTGTTCATCAGCGCCTATCACTGGCAAAAAGGTTATCGTCCGGCTCGCCTCTTCGTGGCGGCCATGGTGGTGTTCAACCTCGGGACACTGGTCATCCTGCCGGCGCTGTTGGGGCTGACCCTGATCGAACCCCATGGCCTGCTCACCACCTTGCTGGTGGTCATCTGCATCAGCGGCCTGCTGATGAGCATTGCATTGAGCGAGCGCCAGCGCCGCATCACCGAAGACCGCTTCAGCATCAGTCGTGACCTGGCGGCCAGCAACGCCGAGATCAACGCCAAGGCCGAGTTCCTGGCGAAGATCAGCCATGAAATCCGCACCCCGATGAACGGCGTCCTCGGCATGACCGAGCTGCTGCTGGGCACGCCGCTTTCGGTCAAGCAACGCGACTATGTGCAGACGATCCACAGCGCGGGCAACGAGCTGCTGACACTGATCAACGAAATTCTCGACATCTCCAGACTCGAGTCCGGGCAGATCGAGCTGGACGATGTGCAGTTCGACCTCAACGCGCTGATCGAAGACTGCCTGAACATCTTCCGCGCCAAGGCCGAGCAGCAAAACGTCGAGTTGATCAGCTTCATCCAGCCGCAAGTGCCGCGGGTGATCAGCGGTGACCCCACACGCCTGCGCCAGACGCTGTTGAGCCTGCTTGAAAACGCCCTGAAAAAAACTGATGAGGGCGAAATCCTGATCGTCGTGGCGCTCGACGAGCGCAACACCAAGCCACGCCTGCGTATCGCCGTGCAGGACAGCGGCGAGCCCATGAACGCCGAAGAACGCGACGCCCTGATGCACGCCGAACTGCACAGCCGGCATTTCCTTTCGGCCACCCACCTGGGCGGCAACCTGGGGCTGGTGATTGCCCGCCAGCTGATCCGCTTGATGCAGGGGGAATTCGGGATCAAGAGTGGCAGCAACCAGGGCAGCACCCTGTGGCTGACCCTGCCGCTGGACCCGGAGCGCCTCGAACACCCGACCTCCGACCTCGATGGCCCGCTGCAAGGTGCGCGGGTATTGGTGGTGGACGATAATGAAACCTGTCGCAAGGTGCTGGTGCAGCAATGCAGCGCCTGGGGCCTGAATGTCAGCGCCGCGCCTTCCGGCAAGGAGGCACTCGCACTGCTGCGCACCAAGGCTCATTTGCGCGATTACTTCGATGTGGTCCTGCTGGACCAGAACATGCCCGGCATGACCGGCATGCAACTGGCGGCCAAGATCAAGGAAGACCCGAGCCTGAACCATGACATCCTGCTGATCATGCTCACAGGCATCAGCAACGCACCGAGCAAGATCATCGCGCGCAACTCCGGGATCAAGCGCATCCTCGCCAAACCGGTGGCCGGCTACACCCTCAAGACCACACTGGCCGACGAACTGACCCAACGCAACAACGGTCTCGTCGCCACCCACCCAGTGCAAAGCGATCCGGCCCTGCCGGTCAAGGTCCCCTGCGACTTCCGCATTCTGGTGGCCGAAGACAACAGCATTTCGACCAAGGTGATCCGCGGCATGCTGAGCAAGCTCAACCTGCAACCGGATACCGCCTGCAACGGCGAAGAAGCCTTGCAGGCGATGAAGGCCCAACGTTACGACCTGGTGCTGATGGACTGCGAAATGCCCATCCTCGATGGCTTTTCGGCTACCCAGCAATTACGCGCCTGGGAAGTCGGCAACCAGCGGACTCGCACCCCTGTGGTGGCGTTGACCGCCCATATCCTTGCCGAACACAAAGAGCGTGCGCGCCAGGCCGGCATGGACGGACACATGGCCAAGCCGGTGGAACTGTCGCAGTTGCGCGAACTGATCGAGCACTGGGTCGCCCAGCGTGACCAGCAGAATCGCACCACAACCCAAACGTCCTGAGCCGACAGACTTCGCAACCCCTGATAGACTCCCTCCCGACTTCCCTCGCCAGTGAGCCCGGCACCATGCTCCATGTGTTGTTCAGCGTTTACCTGAAGATGCTGGTGCTCTACAGCCCATTCTTCGTGTTGTCCTGCTTCATCAGCCTGACCCGTGGTTATTCGCGCAAGGAACAGCGACGGCTGGCCTGGAAAGTAGCGGTCGCCACCCTGGTCTCCAGTGTTCTGTTGTACTTGTTCGGCCGAGTGATTTTCACTGTCTTCGGCATTACCGTGGATGCCTTTCGCATCGGCGCCGGCAGTGTCCTGTTCATCTCCGCACTAGGGATGGCGCAAGGCAAATCGGCGGTACAGACCGACAACGTGCAGCAGGATGTGACCATCGTCCCGCTGACCATTCCGCTGACGGTCGGCCCCGGCACCATCGGCGCCTTGCTGGTGATGGGCGTGAGCCAGCCGCACTGGGACGACAAGCTCACCGCCATTGTCAGCATTGCCCTGGCCAGTTTCACCGTGGGCGTGGTGCTGTTTTTGTCCGGCCGTATCGAGCGCATTCTTGGCGACCAGGGGTTACAGATCGTCAGCCGCTTGATGGGGTTGTTCGTGTGTGCACTGGCGGCGCAGATTATCTTCACTGGGGTGAAGGGTTATCTGGTGCCTTAAAGCACGTTTACCCCACTCCAAAAACAAGGCCTTGTGCGTCAATCACAGGGCCTTGTCTTTTATTGCGTGCAAAGCCTTTCAGTCAGGACTGGAGTTTGCGCACGAACACCTTGTTTGAATAAGCTTCGATTTTCTGGTGGACCCGTTTACGGTAGTTTTCAAACGCCCGTCGGTCGAACACAAACACCCCGCCATCGGGAATGATCGCCAGCTCTCGATCGAACTCGCTCAACAGGAAAAAGTCGCTTTCAATCACGGTCGCGCTGTAGCGCAAGCCAAGCAGGCAGACGACCACTTCACCCGAGGCGAGCCGCTCGCAAGGCGCGCACTTGAGGATGCCCGAGCCGCCATTGGCAACATTGCCGCGAAAGAAGTCCCAGGCAAACTCATCCAGCCGCAATGCCTTATAGGTGTCCTCGAACAACCGGCCCAACCGCTCCACACCCAAATTGCCCATCACGGTATAACTGGCGCTTAACAATTGACGGACGCTCGCTACCCGGATCGGGTCGGATGGAACAATAGTTTTCAGTGCGAACCCCGCTTTGAGCAACCGCCCTTGAAAATAATCGAACCAGGTTTTCTTCGAGACCTTTCCCGGATACTTTTCGTTAGCGGCCAACTCTGCGTACATCAAACAATCCTGTATATCCTGCTGATCTTGCGGACTATCACTTTGCGCAAAAGACAACAGACAGCCACCCACTACGACGGCATTGAGAGTTACAGACATATTCACCACTCATAGTCAGCACTTGAAACCGGCATTACCGACAAAAAGCCAGCCTCACTACCCTATTAATTGTTTGAAAAGGCCATCGGCATACTCGTCGTTATACGCATATATCGTATTTTTCACTCGTTCGAATGAACGTCGATTAAAATTACGCACACCGGCGCCCTGGAAAATCTGCACCCCCTGGGTTTTGTAAGTCACGAATAAGAAGTTTCCGTTGTAATCCTTGTCTACCAGATCCAGTCCGCCCATCAGCATGGCCATGCCTGCGCCTCGCGTTGCGATGCAAGGAACAGCCTTGAAGCTGACGACATCGTTTTTCTTGCTGCCAGCATCGACAATCTTCAGTGCATCCTTATCGCCCTTAAGCTTGCTGAAACCCGACGCCACCAGGCTCAGGACGCTGCCTGCTCCACCGGAAATAACGGTCTCAAGCACTTGCAAAATCGCTTCATTCATCGTGATGGTGAGCTGTTTGCTGACGTATTTCTTGTAGGTGAAGCTTTCCGTCACCCAGCCCACCGCCAACAATGCCTCGTTGTACTCCCGGTAGCGTTCTTCGTTGCTGGTTCCCTTGGGCAGGCGCCGAACTACCGCTTCGGCAAACTGCTGGCAGTCCAGCGCATCCTGCCTGTCGTCCTCCGAAAGCACCTGGTCAAAGACCACCAGCGAGGGCCCTACTACCGAAGTCCCCACACCTTGCGCCGACGAGTCACTCGATGCCGTCCCCAGGGTCGAGGTGGAACGCTTGGTCCGCCCCCCAGGCGCGACGTTTTGCAGTTCTGCCGCAATGCCTTCGAAGTACTTATCCTGCGCCGCATCATCAAATGCCATTTGAGTAACTGGCGGAATATTTATATCGCTCATTTAAATCTCCATTTTAATTAACATGCCACTCCATGCGACAGCTTTAAAACTAAAACAAAACACTGAGCCATTCAAAACAAAAACACTTAAAACTTATTTCAAATAGCAAATATCAAAAAGCCCACGACAACTTTCATTGACCGCGGGCTAATCGTTAGTTTGTATTTTTTGAAACAGCGGCTTGGAAAACCAGGCCGCTTCAACTCAGGATACTGGTTTACTGCCATACCAGCGTGGCGTGTAAACCCAGTCCCCGCCTCCAGCGCGTGGAAAAACGCAGGTCAGGGATGAACCGATCAACACCATGGTGCGCATGTCGACCTGATCCGGGGTCAACTGGCCAAGGGTAGTGGTCCGCAGCGTCTGCCCCGGACGCCCGATATCCCGCCCCAGCACCACGGGAGTCTCTGGTACGCGGTGCCGGGCAACGATGTCCAGCGCCTGGCCCAATTGCCATGGCCGCGAACGCGAGATCGGATTGTAGAAGGCCAGGGCCAGGTCGGCTTGCGCGGCCAGGTCCAGGCGTTTCTCGATGATTGCCCAGGGCTTGAGGTTATCCGACAGCGACAGCACGCAGAAGTCATGCCCCAACGGCGCACCCGCCTGGGCGGCTGTCGCCAGCGAGGCGGAAACCCCCGGCAAAATCTCGAGATCGACGTTGTGCCAATGGACGTCGGTGGATTCGTGCAGCGCTTCCAACACCGCCGCAGCCATGGCGAAAACCCCCGGATCACCTGAAGAAACCACCACCACCGAACGCCCTTGGGCCGCCAGCTCGAAAGCGTGACGGGCGCGCTGCATCTCTTCGCGGTTGTCGGTGCAATGCAGCACCTGGTCGGCACGAAACGGCCCGGCCATGCGCACATAGGTTTCGTAGCCCAATACATCGTTGGCGCGTGCCAGTTCAGCCTTCACTGCCGGCACCATCAGTTCAGCAGCGCCCGGCCCGAGGCCGATCACCGCCAGCCGTCCACGCGGGCGGCCGATCTGCAACGGGTCCAGCGGCAGCTCTGCCACCGCAATGGCAATGGTGTCGCTACCAAGCATGGAAACGGGCTGGCCGATGGCAGTACGCAGACGTTCGCCAAGCGCCTTCCCGGCGTGGGCAAAGCGTAGCGGCACGCCCAATTCAAGCGCCGCCTCGCGCAACCCCAAACTGGCCATTTCGGTGTCGGCGGCCAACAGGCAGGCCAGCGACTGCACGGCGATTTTCGCCTGATGCAAAGCTTCGCACACTGCCTCCGCGACGTTCACCAGGCCAGCATCCACAGCGACCACTACATTACGCGGGTAGATCAACAATTCGTTGGCCGCGGGTGCCCGCTCGGCATGACTGACATGCACGGCCAATCGGGCCTGTGCATCCTCAGGCAATTGCGCCTGTGCCAGCCACGGTGCTTCGCCTTCGATACGCACGGTTTCGCCGGCGAGCAAATCGGAAACGAACCGCTTGCCCAGTTCCAGATCGCCAAGGGCATAACCGCTGGGCGGGTTGAGCAGGCACGTGCCGAAACGCAACTCGCCGCTGGTGGTGATCGCCGCAGCGACTTCAAGCGCGGCAGCAATCTCCCGCGCCATCACATTCACACCGCCAAGACCACCCAGCAGGGGAACCACGGCGCTGCCGTCTTCGGCCACCGCCAATACCGGTGGCTCGGCGCCCTTCTCCAGCAATAAGGGCGCCAGTGTGCGGATCACGATCCCCGCCGCGCACAGGGCAATGATCGGTGTGCCCTGCTGATAGAGCTCGCGCAGGGTCGCGCCGAATTCGTGATAGATCCGATCCGCGCCTTCGACCCGCTCGGCCAGGCCGTGGATCAGGGCTTCGGGGTACACCTGCTGAATGCTGCGCGCGGTAGCGAGGCTGCCATTGCCGAGAATGACAATCGCCGGAACTGGACGAGTCATCAGCCTTGCCACCTTTCGCCGGGAACGATGATCAACGAGAAGTACGGAGAAGACATCGGCTCGACCTGATCCAGCGGCACGATCTTCTGATTGGCCATGGTCGCGCGCTCGACGTACAACGCGCGTTCGGCCAGGCCGAGCTCTTCCAGCACCTGGCGAACCTTGGGAAAGTTGCGCCCCAGCTTCATGATCACCGCCGCATCGGCATCGGCCAGGCGACGCTTGAGTTCGTCGTGCGGCAGCACACCGGACAACACCGACAGACTCTGATTGCGATACACCAGCGGCGCACCGAGCACCGAGGCCCCGCCGAGCATCGAGCACACGCCCGGCACGACTTCGGCCTGATAACGCTCGGCGAGCCGGTCGTGCAAGTACATATAGGAGCCGTAGAAGAACGGATCGCCTTCGCAGATCACCGCCACGTCGCGACCGGCATCGAGATGCGTCGCCAGTTCGTCGGCGGCGTCATCGTAGAAGTCGCTGATCACTTGCTCGTAGGACAACGGTGCCGGCAACGCTTCGGTGGTCACCGGGTACACCAGCGGTAACAGCTTCTGTGCTTCCTGCAGATGCGCCTCGATGATGCCGAAGGCGTTGCCCTTCTTGCCCTTGGCCACGAAATACGCCACCACCGGCGACTCGCGCAGCAAGCGCAGGGCCTTGACGGTAATCAGTTCCGGATCACCAGGGCCGACGCCGAGGCCGATCAAACGTCCAGGTTGCTGCATCATTCGATCTCCGTGGCGAGGGCATTGACGGCGGCGGCGGCCATGGCGCTTCCGCCCATGCGACCTTGCATGATGACGAAAGGCACGCCACGGCTGTCGGCCGCCAGCGCGGCCTTGGATTCGGCGGCACCGACGAAGCCCACTGGAAAACCGAGGATCAGCGCCGGTTTCGGTGCACCGGCGTCGAGCATTTCCAGCAGGTAAAACAGTGCCGTCGGGGCGTTGCCGATGACCACCACGCTGCCTTCCAGGTGCGGGCGCCACAGTTCCAGCGCAGCGGCAGAGCGGGTGTTACCCAATTCACGAGCCAGTTCCGGAACGCTCTCGTCGCGCAAGGTGCAAATCACCGGATTGTTCGCCGGCAACCGCGCGCGGGTCACGCCTTCGGAGACCATCCGCGCATCGCACAAAATCGGCGCACCGGCCGCCAGCGCATCACGCCCGGCCTTGCCGGCCCCTGCGGAAAACTGCAAGCCGTCGATGGCCTCGACCATGCCGCAGGCGTGGATCACACGAACCGCGAGTTTCTCCAGATCGTCCGGGATTCGGTCGAGGTTGGCCTCGGCGCGAATGATCGCGAAGGAATTGCGATAGATCTCCTGACCGTCGCGGATGTAATCAAGCATCAAGGGGGCTCCGTGAGCGGGCGTCGAGCAGGGCCGCGACCGCTTCAATAGTAAGGTTGCGTGCGTGCAGCGCGCCGAAACCCGGCTGTGCTGCATCGCGAAAATAGAGATCGTAGTGACCGTGGGCGACGGCCAGTAATGTGACGGGCGCCGTATGTGCAGCGGCGCAGGAGCGCGGGCAACCGCTCAGGTGCATGTTCAGGGCCGGTCCATGGCGGTGCAGCAACGCGGCCAGTTGCAGGGCATCGCCCTTGGTCTCGGCCAATCCCTTGGCGCAACCGCTGGAACCGGTGCAGGCGATCAACCGGGATAATGGCTGACCGGCCTCACAGGACAAGCCCAGACGTTGCAAACGCCCCATGACTTCGGCGGCGTTTTCCATGCGGACATTGGGCAGCAGCAGGCTTTGCCAGGGTGTGAAGCGCAGACTGGCATCACCGAACTCCCGTGCCAGTTGTGCCACCCCCCGCAGCATCGACGGATCTAGCCGCCCCAGAGGCGGGACGGCCCCCACATAGACAACACCGGACTCGGCCTGGGGATGGGCACCCAGGTGCAAATCACTTGAGCCCGAAACCCGCTGCCAACCGACAACGGCTTGCAGCGGCACTCGCTCGGCCAGTCGAAGCACAATGCCCTCGATCGGGCACTCGGCCAGCAAATGGCGCATCCGTGTCTGCTCGGGGCGCGCCAGTTCAAGGAACAACTCAAGGACCGCGACCACCAGCGCGTGCCCGTCAGCCAGTGCAACCGATCCGGCGGGTCTGTCCGTCGGGCATCCCGCCAGACCGAACGCCAGCCGTTGCTCGCCGTCTTGTTCAAACGCCGAGAGCCACAGGTCATGGGGATGTTCGAGCATCGTCAGGTCTTCGCCGCCATCGAGTTGCACGGCGAACTTGGCACCGAGGTCGTGGAACGCTTCCTGGTTTTGCAGTGTGGCGAGGATTTGCCCGGCCAGCGGGCGAGTGTCGAACAACATGCGCCGATCGATCCCGGCACCGGGGCTGAGCATCAGGTTGCGCACATCGTCGCCAGCCGCCGTGCGCGGCCCCAGATCGGCGGCCAGCAGGCTATCGATCAACGCCGCTTGCTCGTTGCCAATGCCGCGAATCTGCAGGTTGGCCCGGTTGGTCGCCTCGATCGCCCCGCTGGCGTAACGCTCGGCCGCAGACGCTACGGCCTCGGCCTGGTCGCTGCTGATCGAACCACCGTCCAACTTGATCCGGCAGATGCCGCCATCCAGCGCCGGGACAATACGCAGCAACCCCGGACAGGCCGAGGGGCGTAAGGCAGTGGACAGTGGACGTTCGTTCAAGGTGGACCCGTTCAGGTGGCGAGGCAGTTCACGGCGAAAGTGCGCGGTATTATGCCTGCTTTACTTCGCTGCATGAAAAGACTCCGGTCGGGAAGACAAGGCAGTCAGCTCAAGGAACCCGCGCTATCATGCCGCCCAACAACGTTGAACGCGTGATTGAGGAATGGCATGACACCCTGGCTGACGGTAGTAGGCATCGGCGAAGACGGTTTCAAGGGCCTGGGCAAAAACGCCCGGCATGCGCTGTTGCGCGCCGCGAAAATCTTCGGCGGCCAGCGGCATCTGGATTTGCTCCCGCCGTGCATACGCGGCGAGCGCCAGCCGTGGCCGAGCCCCTTCTGCCTTGAGTCGCTGCTGTCGCACCGTGGCGAACCCGTTTGCGTGTTGGCCAGTGGCGATCCGATGTTCTTCGGCGTCGGCGCCAGCCTCGCCCGGCAACTCCCCGCAGCCGAGATGCTGACGCTTCCCGCGCCGTCCTCCTGCTCACTGGCCGCGGCGCGAATGGGTTGGCCCATGCAGGAAGTGGTCATGCTGTCGGTGGTTGCCCGCCCCGTCGCCGCACTCAGCGCGCAATTGTCCAGTGGCGTGCGCTTGCTGGTGTTGTGCAACGACGGCAGCAGCCCCGCCGCCATCGCCGCACTGCTGCGTGAGCGTGGTTTCGGTCCGAGCCGGATAACCGTGCTCGAACATTTGGGCGGTGAAGCCGAGCGACGTGTCGACGGTATCGCCAATGACTGGACCGATCCTGTGATCGCCGACCTGAACCTGATCGCCATCGAGTGCATCGCCGAGCCGAACACGCTGCGCCTGTCGCGACTGGCCGGGTTGCCGGACTCGGCGTTCAAGCATGACGGCCAGATAACCAAGCGCGACGTTCGAGCGGTCACCCTTGCTCGACTGGCCCCGGCGCCCGGCGAACTGTTGTGGGACGTCGGCGCCGGCAGTGGCTCGATCGGCATCGAATGGATGCGCGCCCACCCCGCTTGCCGCGCACTGGCCATCGAGTCAGATGCGGGCCGACAAGCGTTGATCGAACATAACCGCGATGCCCTCGGCGTTCCCGGCCTGCAACTGGTTCGCGGCAGCGCGCCACAGGCATTGGCCGGACTGGAGCGACCGGATGCGATATTCATTGGCGGCGGTGTCACCCGCGACGGCGTGCTCGATACCTGTTGGGCCGAACTCAAACCCGGTGGCCGGCTGATTGCCAACGCAGTCACCCTGCAAAGTGAAATGACCCTGATGGCCTGGCGCGAGCAACACGGCGGGGAGTTGACCCGCATTCATATCGCCCAGGCACAACCGCTGGGCGACTTCGACACCTGGCGCCAGGCCTTGCCGATTACCTTGCTGGACGTGACGAAGCCCTTCGATGCGTGACGAAACCGCCGAACAACCCGCCCCCCTGCGCAGTGGCCTGACCACCGGCAGTTGCGCCACGGCCACCAGCCTCGCCGCCGCGCGTCTGCTGCTGGATGGCACAGCGACCGATGCGGTGGAAATCGTGTTGCCCAAGGGCAAACAAGTGCAGATGCGCCTGGAGTTCTGCCGCCTCACCGAGGACGGCGCCGAAGCGGGAACCCTCAAGGACGCCGGTGACGATCCGGACGTGACCCACGGTGCCCTGCTCTATTCCCAGGTGCGCCTGAGCAGCGAACCGGGGACTCGCTTCAAGGCCGGTCGCGGCGTCGGCACCGTGACCCGGCCCGGGCTGGTGCTGGGTGTCGGCGAGCCCGCGATCAACCCGGTGCCGCGCAAAATGATTAGCGAACACCTGGCCCGACTGGCCGACGAACTCGGCTACAGCGGCGGTTTCGAGGTCACGGTCAATGTCGAGAACGGCGAAGCACTGGCACTGAAAACCATGAACCCGCGCCTGGGCATTCTTGGTGGCCTGTCGATTCTCGGCACCAGTGGCATCGTCCGGCCGTTTTCCTGTGCGGCCTACATCGCCTCGATCCACCAGGGCATCGACGTGGCGAAAACCAACGGTTACCTGCACATCGCCGCCTGCACCGGCAACGCCAGCGAAGACACCATGCGCCGGGTCTACAACCTGCCGGAAATCGCCCTGATCGAAATGGGCGACTTCGTTGGCGCCGTGCTCAAGCACCTGCGCAAAGTACCGGTGGATAAACTCAGCCTGTGCGGTGGTTTCGGCAAGATCAGCAAACTGGCGGCCGGGCACATGGATTTGCACAGTCGCCATTCGAGCATTGACCTGCCGCAATTGGCGCTATGGGCGGCGCAGGTCGGTGCCGATGCCGCGTTGCAGCAGAGCATCCGGGAGGCCAACACCAGCCAGCAGGCACTGACCATGGCCGCCGCAGCCGGGGTCGCCCTGGGTGATGCAGTCTGTCAGCACGCCCTGGATTTTGCCCGTAGCGTGGTGCCGGCGCAGGTTCAGGTGGAAGTCTTTGCCATCGATCGCCAGGGCGGGATCGTTGGCCATGCGGGAGCCTTTCAATGAAGCGCATCCTGTTGCTCGGCGGCGTGACCGAAGCCATGACCATTGCCCGCACGCTGGGACCGCAGCATATCTACAGCCTGGCCGGTGTCGGTCGGGTGCCAACCGATCTGCAATGCCAGGTTCGTGTCGGCGGCTACGGCGGTGCCGAGGGTCTGGCGCAGTTCATTGGCGATGAAGACATCGATCTACTGCTCGATGCCACTCACCCCTACGCTGCCCAAATCAGCCAGAACGCCGCGACCGCCGCGCGCTTGAGCGGCATTCGCTGCTGGGCGCTACGCCGTCCCGCCTGGCAAGCCCAGGCGGGTGATGACTGGCGGGAAGTCAGCGATTGGGCCGAACTGATCGAAGCCCTGAAGCCCTTCCGACGACCGCTGTTCACCCTCGGTCGCGAGCCTCTGCAACACCTGGACGAAATTCCTGCGGAGCAATTCTGGACCCTGCGCGCACTGGATGTGTACCCGGGCAACGAGCGCTGCGAAGTGATCGGCGCACGGGGCCCCTTCCTGATCGACGATGAACGTGAGTTGTTCGAACGGCGAAACATCGATGTGCTGATCAGCAAGAACAGCGGCAGCACGGCGACCGAGCCAAAGCTGGAAGTGGCGCGTGAGCGTGGGGTACCGGTGATTATCTTGAAACGGCCGGTGTTGCCGGGGGTTGATCGGGAGTTCCTGACGCCTGAGGAAACACTTGGTGCGTTGTCAGTCTTCGCTCATTAGGTCAGGATCATTGGCTTGCATGATAAGTAACCTATTTGTTACCATCAGGGCCGCCTGTGATCACACTCGAAGAATACGTACAGGACAACGAAACCAGCCCCTTTGATAGCCGAGTGTCTATAAAAAAGACTGAACGACACCGGAGATAACGTCATGGCGCTCACCCGAAGCTACAAACACACCATTGCCGAGCGTGCCCAACGTGATCCCGAGTTCGCCCAGGCACTGTTGGATGAGGCTGCTACTCTGTTTCTTAACGGCGAACCCGAAATGGCGCGGATCATCCTGCGCGACCTCATCAACGCCACCGTTGGTTTTGAAGAACTGGCAAAGGAAACGGCAAAGCCCAGCAAAAGCCTCCATCGAATGTTGTCCGCCAAAGGCAACCCGAGCATGGACAACCTGGCTGCAATATTCGCCGTAATTCGCGCTACGCTTGGAGTAGAAATACAAGTACATGCGGTACGTGCGCACTGAGCTGACGTCTTTTTGCTGCGACACCAAACCGCACGCCGCCTTTTTACTTATCGGCCCTGATCAGGCTAAATAGCCCGCGCCTGATCGCCCACCCAAACGGATCTTGTCCCATGTCCCGACAACGGCTCGCAATTGCCTGGATAGCCTGCTTCGCAGTGCTGTTCAACATGCTCGCCATGCCGATGTCCGGAGCGATGGCGCAAACGGCGAAGTCACCTGCCGAACAGTTGTTGTGGGGCAGTTTCTGCAGCGCCAGTGGCACCAGGATGGTGGCGATTTCCATCGGGGACCTTGAACAGAAAGCCCCGCAAAACGACGATCATTCCAACATGCAGCATTGCTGGTGCTGCTCGGGTTCTGCGCCATTGGTGGCGTTGCCGGGGCATTCGCCACAGCTGTATTTCGCGCACTTCGAATCCAACCGAAGCCTGCCCGCCACTTCGCTCGACAGCCCGTCACCGCGCCAGCAATGGCCGAGCCTCAACCCCCGCGCGTCCCCTCTGGTGTGATTTTTTCTCGCAATTGACTGCGTTTTAAATCGTTCCGGAGAACTGCCATGTTGAACAAACTCATCGTTCTGGCTGCGTTGCTGCTGCCTGCCTGCTTTGCCAATGCCCACGAATACAAGGTCGGCGCACTGGAAATCGCTCATCCGTGGTCCCAGGAGTTGCCGCCCAATGCGCCCACCGTTGCGGCGTATTTCGTGATCAACAATGAAGGCAAGACCGCCGACCGCCTGCTCAGCGTCGACAGCCCCATTGCGGGCGAAGCGCAGTTGCATGAGCACGTGATGCAAGGCGACATGATGAAAATGCAGCACGTACCGAGCGTGGAAGTGCCCGCCGGAAGCGAGGTCACTTTTGCGCCGATGGCCTATCACGTGATGTTGCTGGGCCTCAAGGACCGCAGCCTGCTGGTTGACGGCAAGCGTTTCCCCATGACGCTGCACTTCGAGAAGTCCGGTGACGTGACGGTCGAAGTCGCGGTGCAGAAGCAGGCGCCGGACACCATGCAAGCGCACGTGCACAAGCCGTAATCGCCTGAACTGAAAACGCCCATGCGCCCGCTTAGCGCCAGGTCATCCAGGTCACGCAATCAGGCATTGAGCCTGACACGCGGCAGCTGGATCAGCCTGTTCGCCATGCTGATGATCTTTATCGGTCCACTGATTTCTCAGTCGATGCCGATGGATTCGCGCGCCATGTCGATGAGCATGCCTGCGGGTATGAGCATGGACATGTCGGCGATGGAACATGCCGACCATGCCACGCAAGCCGCCGCCGAGCACTGCCCGCCTGCCCTCGGGCACCATGTGCTGTGGGAAAAGTGCGGCTATTGCAGCCTGCTGTTCAATTGCCCGGCGCTGACCGGTGGCGTGTCTTTCGCCAACTTCGTCATCGCGCCCGTCAACACCTTCACCACACCCTCTCCACGCCTGGGCCATGCCCGGCAAACCTTCTTCCCCGGCGCCCGCACCCGCGCCCCGCCCGTCGTCGCGTAAACACTCACTTCTGATTTCACACGGTCCGCAAGACAGCCAACGCAACCTGTGGGAGCGGGCTTGCTCGCGAAGAGGGAGTGTCAGTCAACGTTGATGTTGTCTGGCACACCGCTTTCGCGAGCAAGCCCGCTCCCACAGGGACAGCTTCAGGCTGCCGGCCGTGTCGTTTACGACTGTTCGATGGAAATTGTCATGTCCCGGTTTTCCGCTGTCCCGTGCTTGAGCCCTGCCCAAGCCTCTTATGCCCTGAACGAATCCGCCGTTCGTTTCAGGCACGCCACCGCGATCCTGTGCGGTGCCTTGCTGGCGCCCTCTGCGCTGGCCGATGAACATTCCGGTCACACTGAAGAACTGAGCCCGACGGTGATTACCGCCGTTGCGCCCAGCTCGCCCTTGACCATCGTCACCAACCCCAAGGATCCGCGCCAACCGGTACCGGCCAGCGACGGCGCCGATTACCTGAAAACCATCCCCGGCTTTGCCATGGTGCGCAATGGCGGCACCAATGGTGACCCGGTACTGCGCGGCATGTTCGGTTCGCGGCTGAACATCCTCACCAACGGCGGCATGATGCTCGGTGCCTGCCCGGGCCGCATGGACGCCCCGACCTCCTACATCTCGCCGGAAACCTACGACAAACTCACCGTAATCAAGGGCCCGCAAACCGTGCTGTGGGGACCGGGTTCCTCGGCTGGCACTATCCTGTTCGACCGCGAGCCGGAGCACTTCGGCGAACTCGGCACACGGGTCAACGCCAGCGTGCTGGCCGGCTCCTACGGTCGCTTCGACAAACTGGTGGACGCCGCAGCCGGCGGTCAGTCAGGTTACGTGCGGGTCATTGGCAACACCGCGCACTCCGACGACTACCAGGACGGCAACAACGACACCGTGGCGTCGCGCTACGACAAATGGAACGGCGACGTGGCCGTCGGCTGGACGCCGAATACCGACACCTTGCTGGAGCTGACCGCCGGCCGTGGCGACGGTGAAGCCCGCTACGCCGGGCGCGGCATGGACGGTTCGCAGTTCCTGCGCGAGAGCCTCGGCCTGCGCTTCGAGCAGGCCAACATCGGCGAGGTGCTGGATAAGGTCGAGGCGCAGGTCTACTACAACTACGCCGACCACGTGATGGACAACTACACCCTGCGCACGCCATCCGGCACCGGAATGATGGCCGGGCCCATGGCCTCCAACGTCGACCGCCGCACCCTCGGCGCCCGGGTCAAGGCCACCTGGCGCTGGGCCGATGTACAGCTGATCAGCGGCATTGACGCGCAGACCAACGAGCATCGCCAGCGCGGCGCCATGGGCGTCGACACCTACAAGGACCTGCCCTACACCAAGGATGCCGACTTCCATAACTACGGTGTGTTCGGCGAACTGACCTGGTACGCCGCCGACCGTGACCGCCTGATCAGCGGCGCACGCCTGGACCGCGCCTCGGCCAAGGATTTTCGGCAGACCGTCGGCTCGGGCATGATGACCCGCCCGAATCCGACCGCCGACGACACCCGCGCCGATACCCTGCCGAGCGGTTTCATCCGCTACGAGCATGACCTGGCCGACAGCCCGACCACCTTGTATGCCGGCCTCGGTCACACCCAGCGGTTCCCGGATTACTGGGAGCTGTTTTCACCCAAATCCGGCCCCGCCGGTTCGGTGAATGCCTTCGATTCGATCAAACCGGAAAAAACCACCCAGCTCGATTTCGGCCTGCAATACAAGACCGAAGACCTCGAAGCCTGGGCCTCGGCTTACGTCGGGCAGGTGCGCGATTACATCCTGTTCAATTACACCCCGACAATGATGGGTACGACCTCGCAAGCCGAAAACATCGACGCGCGAATCATGGGCGGCGAACTGGGCGCCGCTTACAACTTCACCAACAACTGGAAAGCCGACGCGACCCTGGCCTACGCCTGGGGCAAGAACAGCAGCGATGGCAGTGCATTGCCGCAAATGCCGCCGCTGGATGCCCGTTTCGGCCTGACCTACAGCGAAGACAACTGGAGCGCCGGCGCACTGTGGAGAGTGGTCGCCGCGCAAAACCGCATCGACCAGAACAAGGGCAACGTGGTCGGCAAGGATTTCGGCAAGACGCCGGGTTTCGGCGTGTTCTCCCTCAACGGTGCCTATCGGATCAACAGCAACTGGAAGGTCAGCAGCGGCGTCGACAACCTGTTCGGCAAGGCTTACGCCGAGCACTTGAACCTGGCCGGCAACGCCGGTTTCGGCTACCCCGCCAATGACCCGCAAGCCATCAAGGAGCCGGGGCGAACGCTCTGGACCAAGGTGGACATGAGCTTCTAAAAGCTTCGCGAGCAAGCTCGCTCCTACAGGGGAGCGAGCCTGCTCGCGATCGGTTGCGCAGCAACCGCAAAACAAACAACTAAAAGATCCAGCCAAGCGGAGCACACGTGATGAAACAGCCCAAAGTGAATTTCTACAACCTGGCGTGGCGCTGGCATTTCTATGCCGGATTGTTCGTTGCGCCATTCATGGTGATGCTGGCCCTGACCGGCACCCTCTACCTGTTCAAACCGCAGCTCGACTCGCTGATGTACAGCAGCCTGCTCAACGTCCCGGCCGGTCATCACACCGTACCGGCCGACGACCTGCTGACACGGGTGAAAACAGCTTATCCACAAGGCCAGGTCACCCAATACCTGCCACCGGTCAACGCCGAGCGCAGCGCGCAGTTTGTCGTGCTCAACGATGACAAGGAGCTGAACGTTTTCGTCGATCCGTACCACGGCGACATCCTCGGCGAGCAAGACGCCAAGAAGAACCTGCAAGCCATCGCCCGGTCGATTCACGGCGAGTTGATGATCGGCACCATTGGCGATCGGCTGATCGAACTGGCCGCTGGTTGGGGCGTGGTGCTGGTGGTGTCCGGCATCTTCCTGTGGTGGCCGCGCGGTCAGGCGGCAGGCATTTTGTGGCCACGCCTGAACAGTCGTGGTCGCGTATTGTGGCGCGACCTGCACGCGGTCACCGGGTTCTGGGGCGCTTCCCTGCTGCTGGTGATGCTGCTCAGCGGCATGACCTGGACCGGCTTCTGGGGCAAGCAATACGCCGAAGTATGGAACGTGTTCCCGGCCGCCATGTGGGATGACGTGCCAAAGTCCGATATCGAGGCGCGCAGCCTCAACACCGCCACCCGCCAGACCGTGCCGTGGGCCATGGAAAACACGCCGATGCCGATGTCCGGCGACCATGCCGAGCACATGGCCCACGACGGTGCAGCGGCCGGCCCGGCCTCGCCGACCATCCGCCTGCAGGACGTACAAAACATCGCCAGAGAGCGCAAGGTCGAACCGGGTTACAGCATCACCCTGCCGACCACTGCAACCGGCGTGTTCACCATCGCCCTGTTCGCCGACGACCCGCGCAATGACGCCACGCTGCACATCGATCAATACACCGGTAAGGTCCTGGCCGATGTACGTTTCGAGCAGTACGGCACCGTCGCCCGCGCCACGGAAATCGGCGTGATGCTGCACGAAGGCAAGATGTTCGGCACGTTCAACCAAATCGTCGTGTTGCTGATCTGCCTGATGATTTTACTCAGCGCGGTCAGCGGCGTGGTGATCTGGTGGAAGCGCCGTCCGCAAGGAAAACTCGGCGTGCCGCCGCTGCGCCACGACCTGCCGAAATGGAAAACCGCGATGGTGATCATGTTCGCCCTGGCGGTGGCCTTTCCGTTGGTGGGCGCTTCGCTGGTGGTAGTGTGGGTGCTGGATCGTGTGCTGCTGTCGCGCTTCACCCGGCAGACTGAGAGCGCCTCATCTTCATCATGAAACAGGCGAGATGCGCGGGGCTCAATGGGCTGTAAACTCCCCCGCGCGTCACCCTCTCGCATTCAGGGTGTCCTTTCGGGCCCCTTCGCGGGCAAGCGCGCTCCCACCGGGTTCGCGCAAATCCTGTGGGAGCGGGCTTGCCCGCGAAGGGGCCATCAGCATCACCTCAAGAGCCACTGCATGACCTCGCTGAACCTCACAAACCTCACCTGGTCCCCACTGGGCCACGGCCATTACCACCACCAATTCCATCTGCGCGATGCCTCTCTGCACGTGGCCGCTGGTGAATTCGTCGGTCTGATCGGCCCCAACGGCAGCGGCAAGACCAGCCTGTTGCGGTGTGCCTGGCGCTTCAATAAACCGGAAAGCGGCGAGGTCAGGCTCGATCACCAGAACGTCTGGAAACAATCCTCGCGCTGGTGCGCGCAACGCATCGCCGTGGTGTTGCAGGAGTTCCCTGATGCCTTTGGCCTGACGGTCGAGGAAGTGGTCGCCATGGGCCGCACCCCGCATAAAGGCTTGTTCGATGGCGACACCTTTGAAGACCGCGACCTGATCAATCAGGCCCTGGAATCCGTCGGCCTCAAGGGCTTCGAAGACCACGGGTTCGTCACTCTCTCCGGTGGTGAAAAACAGCGAGTCATCCTCGCCCGCGCCCTGGCCCAGCAACCACAATTGCTGATCCTCGACGAGCCGACCAACCACCTCGACCCGCGTTACCAGCTTGAGCTTTTGCAGTTGGTCACGCGCTTGAACATCGGCACCCTGGCAAGCATCCACGACCTCAATCTGGCGGCGGCTTTTTGTGATCGGCTGTACGTGATCAATCATGGTCGTATCGTCGCCAGCGGCACGCCAAAAGAAGTCCTGACGGCTGCGCTGCTGCGCAATGTGTTCGGCGTCGAAGCACTGATCGATGAACACCCACTGCACGGCTACCCACGAATCACCTGGATAACCCAACCATGACTTTGCGTTCCCTGCTGCGCTGCTGCCTCCCTCTCGTGATGCTGCTGGGCAGCGCCCAGGCATTGGCCGAAGCCACCCGTTACCCGCTGACAATCAAAAGCTGCAACCGCGAAGTGACCTTCAAGCAGGCACCGCAACACGCCCTCAGCCACGACATCAACATGACCCAGATGATGCTCGCCCTCGGCCTCAAGCCGCAGATGGCCGGTTACAGCGGCATCAGTGGCTGGAAGGCCGTGACGCCCGAGATGCAGGGCATTCTCGAAGGCCTGCCGGAGCTGGCGGCCAAGTACCCGTCGGTGGAAACCCTGCTCAATGCCAACGTCGATTTCTTCTTCGCCGGCTGGGACTACGGCATGCGTATCGGCGGCGATCTCACACCACAAACCCTGCAACCGCTGGGCATCAATGTGTACGAGCTGAGCGAATCCTGCGCCTTCGTGATGAAACGCCCGCCGGCCAGCCTCGAAGACACCTACAACGACCTGCGCAACCTCGGCAGAATCTTCGACGTGCAGGACCGCGCCAACGCCCTGATCGCAGACATGCAGGCGCAAGTGGCGGACATCGGCAAAGACCTGCCCGTGGAAAAACCGCGGGTCTTCCTGTACGACAGCGGCGAAGACCGGGCCATGACCTCAGGAAGCCTGGGCATGCCGCAAGCTCTGATCGACGCCGCTGGCGGGCGCAATGTCCTGGAGGATGTCGACGCGAGCTGGACCCGGGTCAATTGGGAAACCGTGGTCGAGCGCAACCCGCAGGTGATCGTGATTGTCGACTACAGCGAAGTCACTGCCGAACAGAAGATTCAATTCCTGCTGGGCAACAAGGCCCTGCAATCGGTGGACGCGATCAAGCACCGGCGCTTCATCGTCATCCCTTACGTGCAGGCCACGCCGGGGATCGATAACGTGCTGGCGGTCGCCACCCTGGCCAAGGGTCTCCACGGCGAATGATCAACCGTCGCTACGCCCTGTTGCTGATCGCCCTCGGTACCCTGTTGCTGGTGTCGTGCGTGGTATCCCTGGGTTTCGGCCCGGCACGGGTGCCGCTGGATGTGGTGTGGCGCATCCTGTTGCACAAACTGTTCGGTTTCGGTGTGCCGGACTGGAACCCTGGACAAGAGCATATCGTCTGGCTGATCCGCGTCCCGCGCATGCTACTTGGCGCGTTGGTGGGCGCCGGCCTGGCGTTGATCGGCGCGGTGCTGCAAGCGGTCACGCGCAACCCGTTGGCTGACCCGCACCTGCTCGGCGTCACGTCCGGCGCGACCTTGGGCGCAGTCATCGTGGTGTTGCATGTCGGTGCAATCGCTGGCCTGCTGACCTTGCCGATCGCGGCATTCATCGGTGCATTGCTGAGCATGCTGGTGGTGCTGATGATCGCCAGCCGTCATGGTCGCCTGGACAGTGACCGCTTGCTGCTGTGCGGCGTGGCGGTGTCGTTCGTGATGATGGCGATTGCCAATTTGCTGCTGTTCATGGGCGACCATCGAGCCAGTTCGGCGGTGATGTTCTGGATGCTTGGCGGGCTCGGGTTGGCACGCTGGGAGCTGCTGGCGGTGCCGACCGCCAGCGTGCTGCTCGGGCTGATTTTGCTGCTGGGCATGGCGCGACCGCTGAATGCGCTGATGGCCGGTGAGCAGACAGCGGTGACCCTGGGCCTGAATGCACGCAGCGTGCGCCTGCGGGTGTTTCTGATTGCGTCATTGATGACCGGGGTGCTGGTGTCGATCAGCGGCTCGATCGGTTTTGTCGGGCTGATGGTGCCGCACATTGCGCGGCGCCTGGTCGGCGCTGAACACCGAAGATTGCTGCCGGTGTGCGGGTTGCTCGGCAGCCTGTTTCTCGTCTGGGTCGACGTCGCCGCCCGGACACTGATCGCCCCCGAAGACTTGCCCATCGGCGTTGCCACCGCGGCGATTGGCGGGTTGTTTTTCATCGGGTTGATGCGACGTCGTTAACGCCACATTTAATTAAAGAAGTTTCAGAACTGTATTTACGCTTGGAAAAACCTCGTATTGAGTTAACGCTTAACAAGTTAACCATCATGTTCATACTCCGCACTCGCGAGTTCAACTACAAAACGCTCGCGCACTTCAACGACGATTATTCCTACACCTTAATCGCCAAAACTCTTACAAGAGCGGAAAGAGGTAAACATGTTCAAGAAGTTCATCGCATCCATTGCACTTGTTTCAGCGCCCGCATGGGCAGTGCAGCCACCCTTTACTGGCGTTGACTACAGCGGCCGGTATCAATGCACCGGAATGGACAGCCATATCGGTGCGTTTGAAGGTGTTGTCGACATGAAACTCAATGCCGAACAGAGTACCGGCGAACACGGCGCCTACGGTTTTACACTGACGTTGCTCGACAACTCCCGGTATGACGGATTTGCTGCCGCCAACTTGAGTTCCCTGGCGATTTACTTTGCCCATACGGATCCGTCGCTCAAGGATTACGGCGTCGGGATTGCGGAAATTGCTAAAACCCCTGACGGGAAAACTTCATTTACCAAGTACTACTACGGCCCGGAGTACGAAGGGGGCGGACATGGTTTTGAAACCTGCATTAAAAGCTGAGTTGATGCGCCGCTGACCTTGTGGGAGCGGGCTTGCTCGCGAATGCGGTGTTTCAGTTGCCATTCATGTTGTCTGACACACCCTCTTCGCGAGCAAGCCCGCTCTCACAATTGATCGATGCTACCCGCCCCAATCTGGCGCAGCTCTTCGCACCAACGCGCCAGACGCGATCCTTCATGGTGCGCCATCAAACCGTTCAACCGCTCTAAAACGACATTTCCCTGCCTTTTGCCGACCGGGCACAGCCCTTGCAAAACACACCTTCAGTAGTCCGCATCTGCCAACCAAGAAAACTCATAAGTTCATGGAGATCGCACAATGAAGCGTCGCAGTTTGATCAAGGCTTTCACACTCTCGGCAAGCATCGCCGCGATGGGCATGACCTGGACTGTCCAGGCCGCCGAGACCATCAAGGTCGGTATTCTGCATTCGTTGTCCGGAACCATGGCGATCTCCGAAACGTCGTTGAAAGACATGGCGCTGATGACCATCGACGAGATCAACGCCAAGGGCGGCGTAAACGGCAAGATGCTCGAGCCGGTGGTGGTCGACCCTGCCTCGAACTGGCCGCTGTTCGCCGAGAAGGGTCGTCAGTTGCTGACCCAGGACAAGGTCGCCGTGGTGTTTGGTTGCTGGACTTCCGTGTCGCGCAAATCGGTACTGCCGGTGTTCGAAGAACTCAACGGCCTGCTGTTCTACCCGGTGCAATACGAAGGCGAAGAGATGTCGCCAAACGTGTTCTACACCGGCGCGGCGCCGAACCAGCAGGCGATCCCTGCCGTTGAATACCTGATGAGCGAAGAGGGCGGCAGCGCCAAGCGCTACTTCCTGCTCGGCACCGACTACGTCTACCCGCGCACCACCAACAAGATCCTGCGTTCGTTCCTGCACTCCAAAGGCGTGGCCGACAAGGACATCGAAGAGGTCTATACCCCGTTCGGTCACAGCGACTACCAGACCATCGTCGCCAACATCAAGAAGTTCTCGGCCGGTGGCAAGACGGCGGTTATCTCCACCGTCAACGGCGACTCCAACGTGCCCTTCTATAAAGAACTGGCGAACCAGGGCCTGAAAGCCACCGACGTTCCGGTCGTGGCGTTCTCGGTCGGCGAAGAAGAACTGCGCGGCATCGACACCAAGCCACTGGTGGGCAACCTGGCGGCGTGGAACTACTTCGAATCGGTCGAGAACCCGGTGAACAAGAAGTTCGTCGATGACTGGAAAGCCTACGCGAAGAAACACAACCTGCCGGGTGCAGACAAAGCCGTCACCAACGATCCGATGGAAGCCACTTATGTCGGCATCCACATGTGGGCGCAAGCGGCGGAAAAAGCCAAGTCCACCGACGTCGACAAAGTCCGCGAAGCCCTGGCCGGCCAGACCTTTGCCGCGCCGTCCGGCTACACCCTGACCATGGACAAGACCAATCACCACCTGCACAAGCCGGTAATGATCGGCGAGATCCAGGCCGACGGTCAGTTCAACGTGGTGTGGCAGACCGAAGGACCGATCCGCGCCCAGCCGTGGAGCCCGTTCATCCCGGGCAACGACAAGAAGCCGGAGTATGCGGTGAAGAGTAACTAAGCCATTGGGCCTGACGATTGTTCCGGCCCAACACAACTCCCTGTGGGAGCGGGCTTGCTCGCGAAGACGGCGGCACATCCAACATCTATGTGACTGACACACCGTCTTCGCGAGCAAGCCCGCTCCCACATTTAGTCCGAGCAAGGCGACTCTCTATGCCCACTGCCCTGTACCGATTTCTTCTGGCGATCGCACTCTTGTTGCCGATGGCCGCCCACGCCGGTGACACCGAAGACTTCGTCACCGCCAATCCCGTGCAGCAAGCCAGACTACTGGAGTCCTGGGCCGCGCAGCCCGATCCGGCCCGTATCGAATTGATCAACGCCCTGCAACAAGGCGAGTTGAGCATCAACGGCCAGCCGAAAACCTTGCGTCTGAACAACCGCCTTCGGGGTCTCATCGACACGGCCCTGGCCAGCCATCAGTTGCTCGCCGCCGACACCAAAATCCGTCTGGCCGCCGCGCAGCAATTGCAGAAAAGTGCCAAGCCGGCGCAGTTGAAATTCCTCGACCAGCAGTTGGCGGGCGAACAGGACGAAGGCGTTCACGCCGCATTGAGCCTGGCTCTGGCCAATCTGCAACTGGTCGACAGCGACCCGGCCGTGCGCCTCGCCGCTGTACGCCTGCTCGGTGAAACCGGCGATCCGCTGGCCCGAACACGCCTGGAAAGCCTGCTGGAGCCGGGCGTTGAAACCGACGCGAATGTGCGTACCGCCGCCGAAACCAGCCTCGCTCAAGTCAAACGCAAACTGCTGGTCGGCGAGATGCTCGGCCAGGCATTCAGCGGCATGTCCCTGGGATCGATTCTGCTGCTCGCCGCCCTCGGTCTGGCGATCACTTTCGGCCTGCTCGGCGTGATCAACATGGCCCACGGCGAGATGCTGATGCTCGGTGCCTACTCGACCTATGTGGTGCAACTGATGTTCCAGCGCTTCGCACCGCAGGCCATCGAGTTCTATCCACTGATCGCGCTGCCCGTGGCGTTTTTCGTCACCGCGGCCATCGGCATGGCGCTGGAGCGCACGGTGATTCGCCACCTCTACGGCCGTCCGCTGGAAACCCTGCTCGCCACCTGGGGCATCAGCCTGATGCTGATCCAACTGGTTCGCCTGGTGTTCGGCGCGCAGAACGTCGAAGTGGCCAACCCGGCGTGGCTGTCGGGCGGCATTCAAGTACTGCCGAACCTGGTGCTGCCGTACAACCGCATCGTCATCATTGCCTTTGCGCTGTTTGTGGTGGTGCTGACCTGGCTGCTGCTGAACAAGACTCGCCTTGGCCTGAATGTTCGCGCCGTCACGCAGAACCGCAACATGGCCGCCTGCTGCGGCGTACCCACCGGGCGTGTGGACATGCTCGCCTTCGGCCTCGGCTCGGGTATCGCCGGCCTCGGTGGCGTGGCCCTGAGCCAGATCGGCAACGTCGGCCCGGACCTCGGCCAGAGCTACATCATCGACTCGTTCCTGGTGGTGGTGCTCGGCGGTGTCGGTCAGTTGGCCGGTAGCGTGCTGGCGGCGTTTGGCCTGGGGATCGCCAACAAGATTCTCGAACCGCAGATCGGTGCCGTGCTCGGCAAGATCCTCATCCTCGCGCTGATCATTCTGTTCATCCAGAAGCGTCCGCAAGGCCTCTTCGCACTCAAAGGACGGGTGATCGACTGATGAACCAGCCCCTGCTCGTTACCGTGACCCAAAAAGCCGGCCCTAAAGTCTCGATTGCCGTCGGTGCAGTGATCCTCGTTCTGCTGTTGGCGCTACCGCTGCTGTCGCTGTTATCGCCCGACAGCACGCTGCACGTTTCGGCCTACACACTGACGCTGGTGGGCAAGATTCTTTGCTACGCCATCGTCGCACTGGCACTGGATCTGGTGTGGGGTTACGCCGGCTTGCTGTCCCTCGGCCACGGTCTGTTTTTCGCCCTCGGCGGCTATGCCATGGGCATGTACCTGATGCGCCAGGCCTCGGGCGATGGCTTGCCGGCGTTCATGACCTTCCTGTCGTGGACCGAAATGCCGTGGTTCTGGACCGGCACCAGCAGCTTCCTCTGGACCTTGTGCCTGGTGGTTTTGGCGCCGGGTTTGCTGGCCTTGGTGTTCGGCGTCTTCGCCTTCCGTTCGCGGATCAAGGGCGTGTATTTCTCGATCATGACCCAGGCCCTGACCTTCGCCGGCATGCTGCTGTTTTTCCGCAACGAAACCGGCTTCGGCGGCAACAACGGCTTCACCAACTTCCGCACCATTCTTGGCTTCGGCATCACTGAGCCGGGCACCCGCGCCGTGCTGTTTTTCGCCACGGTGCTGTTGCTGGTGGCGAGCCTGTTCATCGGCTGGCGCCTGGCGCAGAGCAAGTTCGGCCGGGTACTGACCGCGCTGCGCGATGCGGAAAATCGCCTGATGTTCTGCGGCTACGACCCACGCGGTTTCAAGCTGTTCGTGTGGGTGTTGAGCGCGGTGTTGTGCGGCCTGGCCGGTGCGTTGTACGTGCCGCAAGTGGGGATCATCAACCCGAGTGAAATGTCGCCGACCAACTCCATCGAAGCGGCAGTCTGGGTGGCACTGGGTGGGCGTGGCACCTTGATCGGTCCGTTGCTCGGCGCCGGCGTGGTCAACGGCATGAAGAGCTGGTTCACCGTGGCGTTCCCCGAGTACTGGCTGTTCTTCCTCGGCGCGCTGTTCATCATCGTGACCCTGTATTTGCCCAAAGGCGTGATCGGTCTGCTGAAGAAAAGAGGTGAGCAATGAGAGTCACTGCAACCGCTGAATTCATGCTCGAACCAGCGTTTTTTCCTGTGGAGCCCAACAAGGACGCCGGCAGCAGCCGCGATGCCATCGGCCTTGGCCAACGCGTCGGGCCAGGCCTGAACACCCGCCACGGCACCATCCTGACCCTGGAAGACATCAGTGTCAGCTTCGACGGCTTCCGCGCGCTGAACGAACTGAACCTGTACATCGGCGTCGGTGAGCTGCGCTGCATCATCGGCCCCAACGGCGCAGGCAAGACCACGCTGATGGACGTGATCACCGGCAAGACCCGCCCCAGCCACGGCAAGGCCTGGTTCGGCGAAACCCTGGACCTGACGCAAATGAGCGAAGTGCAGATCGCCCAGGCCGGCATCGGTCGCAAGTTCCAGAAACCGACGGTGTTCGAAGCCTTGAGCGTGTTCGAGAACCTTGAGCTGGCGCAGAAAACCGACAAGTCGGTGTGGGCCAGCCTGCGGGCGCGTTTGAGCGGCGAACAGAAAGACCGCATCGCCGAAGTGCTGGAAACCATTCGCCTGACCAGCTCGGTCAATCGCCCGGCCGGCCTGTTGTCCCATGGTCAGAAGCAGTTCCTGGAGATCGGCATGTTGCTGATGCAGGACCCGCAATTGCTGCTGCTCGATGAGCCGGTGGCGGGCATGACCGACGCCGAAACCGAATTCACCGCCGAGCTGTTCAAGAGCCTGGCTGGCAAGCATTCGCTGATGGTGGTGGAGCACGACATGGGCTTCGTCGGCTCGATTGCCGACCACGTCACGGTGTTGCATCAGGGCAGCGTGCTGGCAGAAGGGTCGCTGGAGCAGGTGCAGGACAACGAGCGGGTGATCGAGGTTTATCTCGGTCGATAGACATGTGAACACCGCCCCATGTGGGAGCGGGCTTGCTCGCGAAAGCGGTGTGCCAGTCGATGCAAATGTTGAATGTCAGTCCGCATTCGCGAGCAAGCCCGCTCCCACAGGGGATTTGAGGAGTATTTGAGAATGTTGCAAGTCGAAAAACTGCACCAGTACTACGGCGGAAGCCACATCCTGCGCGGCCTGACGTTTGACGTGAAGGTCGGCGAAGTCACCTGCCTGCTCGGCCGAAACGGCGTGGGCAAGACCACCCTGCTCAAATGCCTGATGGGCCTGCTGCCGGCGAAGGAAGGCGCGGTGAACTGGGAAGGCAAGCCAATCACCACGTTCAAGCCGCACCAACGCGTGCATGCCGGCATCGCCTACGTGCCGCAGGGCCGGGAGATCTTCGGCCGCCTCACCGTGGAAGAAAACCTGCTGATGGGGCTGTCGCGCTTTCCCGGCAGCGAAGCGAAGGAAGTGCCGGCGTTCATCTACGAGCTGTTCCCGGTGCTGCTGCAAATGAAGCAACGCCGGGGCGGTGACCTGTCCGGTGGCCAGCAACAACAACTGGCCATCGGCCGTGCGTTGGCCAGCCGCCCTCGCCTGCTGATCCTCGACGAGCCCACCGAAGGCATCCAGCCATCGGTGATCAAGGAGATCGGTGCCGTGATCAAAAAACTCGCCGCCCGGGGCGACATGGCCATTCTACTGGTCGAGCAGTTCTACGATTTCGCCGCCGAACTGGCCGACCAATACCTGGTGATGTCCCGGGGCGAGATCGTGCAACAGGGGCGCGGCGAGAACATGGAAGCCGAAGGGGTGCGCGGACTGGTCACGATCTGAGTCGATCACTCTCCGTGAGGCCTGGAGGGGAGCGATTGGCAGGGAACCAATCAGCCGTGATCGGACCGAGAAGTCCGGTCGATCCGGTTCGCCATCGATGAGGCGCACCAATTTATTGCACGATATTTCATGACTGGCCCTGCGTTGGTGCATCAGCACAATCAATAGACGCCTCCTTCCTGCGAATTCTTGCGGCACAGCCTTTGCAACTATCCTGACGACCCCACGATAAGCACTGACTATGACTCTTCCCGCATCTGGCGCCTTGTTTACCCCCAGTTGGCACGCCGAACTGGAGCTTGGCTACGCCCGATTCGACAACACCACTCGCCCGGTCCAGCGTCGACACAAAGGTCCGTTGCGCGTGCAGAAACACCTGTATGCCGAAGGGCCAGAAGTCTGCCAGCACATCATCGTCCACCCACCAGGCGGAATTGCCGGCGGTGATCGGCTGGACATCTCGGCCAGCGTCGAGCGCGATGCCTGGGCACAAATCACCAGCCCCGGCGCGGCCAAGTGGTATCGCGCCGCCGGCCCCGCCTATCAGCAGCTGAAGTTGAAGGTGGCGGCCGGTGCGACGCTGGAATGGCTGCCCCAGGAGACGATCATTTTCAGCGCTGCGCAGGCTGAGCTCAGCACTTGCATCGACCTTGAAGACGATGCGCGGCTGTTCTACTGGGACGTCGTGGCCCTGGGCCGTCCGGCCAGTGGCGAGCGCTTCGATCTTGGGCACTTCCAGGCGCAGCTGGATATCCGCCGCGACGGCCAATTGCTCTGGCATGAACGCCAGCGCATTGTCGGGGCAGACGGTTTGCTGGACTCGCCCATCGGACTGGATGGGCAACCGGTGTTTGCTACATTGCTGGTGACCGGGGAAATCGATAGCGACTTGCTGGAAACCTGCCGCTCACTACCCAACGACGTGCGCGGGGATCTGACCCAACTGCCGGGGTTGCTGGTTGCACGGTGTCTGGCCAGTGAAGCGTTGTTGGCGCGGGGATGGTTGATTGAACTCTGGAAGTTGTTACGCCCTGCCCTGCTGGGTCGCGAAGCCGTACCACCCAGAATATGGAACACCTGAATTGCCTTTCTGTGGGAGCGAGCTTGCTCGCGATAGCGGTGTGTCAGGCACCGTTTTTGTTGAATGTGCCGACGCCATCGCGAGCAAGCCCGCTCCCACAGGGGATGTGTACTCACAGATCCCACACCTTTTAACTGCCGATTATGGATGTCTACGATGGACCTGACCCCACGCGAAAAAGACAAGCTGCTGATCTTCACCGCCGGCCTGGTGGCCGAGCGGCGTTTGGCTCGCGGCGTGAAACTCAATTACCCGGAGGCCATGGCCTACATTTCCGCCGCGCTGCTTGAAGGCGCTCGCGACGGCCAGACCGTGGCCGACCTGATGCACCTGGGCACTACCCTGCTGACCCGCGAACAAGTGATGCAAGGCATCCCGGAAATGATCCCGGAAATCCAGGTCGAGGCCACCTTCCCCGACGGCACCAAACTGGTCACCGTCCACCAACCCATCGCCTGAGGCCGCGCCATGACTTACCACATCCGCGATGCCGTGCATGCCGACTTGCCAGCCATCCGCGACATCTACAACGACGCGGTGCTCAACACCACGGCGATCTGGAACGAGCAGGCGGTCGACCTCGGCAACCGCCAGGCCTGGTTCAACGCCCGGCAAGCCCAGGCTTATCCAATCCTGGTGATTGTCGATGCCGATAATATGGTGCTCGGGTACGCCTCGTTCGGCGACTGGCGACCCTTCGACGGTTTCCGCCACACCGTCGAGCACTCGGTCTATGTGCGCAGCGACCAGCGCGGCAACGGCCTCGGCCCGCAACTGATGGAAGCGCTGATTGAATGCGCCAAAGGCTGCGGCAAGCACGTGATGGTCGCCGCCATCGAAAGCGGTAACGCCGCCTCCATTCGCTTGCATGAGCGCATCGGCTTTATCACCACCGGGCAAATGCCTCAGGTCGGCACCAAATTCGGCCGCTGGCTGGACCTGACTTTCATGCAATTGACCCTCAATCCTGGCGCGCAACCACCCGCCACCAACAAGGAGTGATCGCCCATGAACCCCGCCCAACTGCGACGCGTCAACGTTGAAAGCTTTGCGCATTATCGCCAGGGCCTGATCGACCTGCTGCTCGATGCCGTCGGCTATGGCGCCAGTGTCGGCTTCATGGCTGACCTCGATACCACCCAGGCCCACGCCTGGTTCGACGAGGTCCAGGACAACCTGATCAAGGGCAATGTGTTGCTGTGGGTGGTGGTCAAGGACGAGCAGGTGCAGGCCAGCGTACAGCTGGGTCTGTGCCAGAAAGCCAACGGCCTGAACCGTGCCGAAGTGCAGAAGTTGCTGGTGCGCGAACATGCGCGGCGTCGCGGTCTGGGCCAGCAACTGATGAGCGCTCTGGAGGCGGCTGCCCTGCAGCACAAGCGCGGCATGCTTTACCTCGACACCGAGGCCGGTTCGCCCGCCGAAGACTTCTACCAATCACTGGGTTATACCCGCGCCGGTGAGATTCCCGACTACGCCTGCGACCCGAGCGGCCGCTACAAGCCGACCGCGCTGTACTACAAGATTCTCCAAGGAGCCCATTGATGATTCCCGGTGAATACCAGATCCAGCCCGGCGAGATCGAACTCAACGCCGGCCGGCGCACGATCAGTCTGAAAGTGGCCAACAGTGGTGATCGGCCGATCCAGGTCGGCTCGCACTACCACTTTTTCGAAACCAACGACGCCCTGACGTTCGACCGCGCCGCCAGCCGCGGCATGCGCTTGAATATTCCTGCCGGCACCGCCGTGCGCTTCGAACCGGGGCAGAGTCGCGAGGTAGAGTTGGTGGATTTGGCGGGGCATCGTCGGGTGTTTGGATTTGCCGGGCGGATCATGGGTGACCTCTAAGTAATGCGATGTCCCCACTGACGCCTTCGCGAGCAAGCCCGCTCCCACAGGGGAACGCGATCGAATGTGGGAGCGGGCTTGCTCGCGAATCTGTGAGCGAAGCGAACAGTCTCAAATTCAATTGAATTCCAAGGCGAACACATGAAGATTTCCCGTCAAGCCTACGCCGACATGTTCGGTCCCACCGTCGGCGACAAGGTGCGCCTGGCCGATACCGAATTGTGGATCGAAGTGGAACAGGACTTCACCACTTACGGCGAAGAAGTGAAATTCGGGGGCGGCAAAGTCATCCGTGACGGCCAGGGTCAGAGCCAGTTGCTGGCCGCCGAGGTGGTCGACACACTGATCACCAACGCGCTGATCATCGACCACTGGGGCATCGTCAAGGCCGACGTCGGTCTCAAGGACGGGCGCATCGCGGCGATCGGCAAGGCCGGCAATCCGGACATCCAGCCCAACGTCAACATCGCCATTGGCGCCAGCACCGAAGTCATTGCTGGCGAAGGCATGATCCTCACCGCCGGCGGCATCGACACCCACATCCACTTCATCTGCCCGCAGCAGATCGAAGAGGCGTTGATGAGCGGCGTCACCACCATGATCGGTGGCGGCACCGGACCGGCCACCGGCACCAATGCGACCACATGCACCTCCGGGCCGTGGCACCTGGCGCGCATGCTCCAGGCCGCCGATGCCTTCCCGATGAACATCGGCCTGACCGGCAAGGGTAACGCCAGCCTGCCTGAGCCGTTGATCGAGCAAGTCAAGGCCGGTGCCATCGGCCTCAAGTTGCATGAGGACTGGGGCACCACGCCGGCAAGTATCGACAACTGCCTGAGCGTGGCCGACCGGTTCGACGTGCAGGTGGCGATCCACACCGACACCCTCAACGAATCCGGTTTCGTCGAGACCACCCTCGCCGCCTTCAAGGGCCGCACCATTCACACCTATCACACCGAAGGTGCCGGTGGCGGTCATGCGCCGGACATCATCAAGGCCTGCGGTTTGGCCAATGTGCTGCCCAGCTCCACCAACCCGACCCGGCCGTTCACTCGCAACACCATTGATGAACACCTCGACATGCTGATGGTCTGCCATCACCTCGACCCGAGCATTGCCGAGGATGTGGCCTTCGCCGAAAGCCGCATTCGCCGCGAGACGATTGCCGCCGAAGACATCCTCCACGACCTCGGTGCGTTCTCGATGATCAGCTCAGACAGTCAGGCCATGGGGCGGGTCGGCGAAGTCATCACCCGCACCTGGCAGACCGCCGACAAGATGAAAAAACAACGCGGGCCGCTGCCCGGCGATGGTCAAGGCAACGACAACTTCCGCGCCAAACGCTACATCGCCAAGTACACCATCAACCCGGCGATCACCCACGGCATCAGCCATGAAGTGGGTTCGGTCGAAGTGGGCAAATGGGCGGATCTGGTGCTCTGGCGCCCGGCGTTTTTTGGCGTGAAGCCGACGCTGATTCTCAAGGGCGGTGCCATTGCGGCCAGCCTGATGGGCGACGCCAATGCCTCGATCCCGACACCACAACCGGTGCATTACCGCCCGATGTTCGCCAGCTTCGGCGGCTCGCTGCACGCCACCAGCATGACCTTCATCAGCCAGGCCGCACAGGATGCAGGCTTGCCCGAAGCCCTGGGCTTGAAGAAGAAAATCGCCGTGGTCAAAGGCTGCCGCGACGTGCAGAAAACCGACCTGATTCACAACGACTACCTGCCGGACATAGACGTAGATCCGCAGACCTACCAGGTCAAGGCCGACGGTGTGCTGCTGTGGTGTGAGCCAGCGCAAACCTTGCCGATGGCCCAGCGTTACTTCCTGTTCTGAACCGGCAACCACGAGCAAAGGCCTCGCACACCCGGTGTCGAGGCCTTCGTTTTTTCGTGGTTACTGTACGGATTCAATCCGCAGCCGATCCAGCTTGGCCCGAATCATCGCTTCCCGTGTCAGTTTTTTCAGCAACTGCGTAATCTGCAAATCGATGTCATCCAAGGCTTGAACATAATCCTCGTCAGTCATCAGCCTGCCATCGGCAAAATCAGTTTCACTTTTGCCTAACTCACTGCACAGCCCCTTGATTTCCGCCTCCACCGCCGTCTTTTCCTCGGTGGTGAGCCGCGTACCTTCGGCCCTGCGCTGCAACGCATCCTGTAAATCAATGGTGGCGTCGATCCGGCGTTTCAAGCCATTCAATTCCTCGCGGTAAGTCGACTCCAGCCAGGTTTTCCAGAGCGGTTGCTCGAAGATCCGGTCTATCAGCAGATCCCCTTCCTCCAGCGCCTTGATCCGCTGGAACGCTGCCTCGATCATCTCTTTGCTGACCTCGGCGATGCTGCGAAACTGCATGCCCCGCGCCTGCCACGGCAGATCCAGGCGCTCGGCCAGATCAGTCATGTAGGCCAGGTGCACTTCCACTTCATCGATAGTGCCGGTCACTTCGCCATCGGCGTCGTAGCGGCGGAACCGCTCTCCCTTCACCAACCGCGCAGACACCCGTTGACGGGCAATGGCGCCGAGTTCATCGAGCCGGGACTTGCCCAGGGCCAATTCCAGCAACTGTGTTTCGATCAAGTCGGCACGCTCCAGGGCGTAAGCTTCGTGGACCAAGACCTGCACCCCCATGGCATTGAACAACTGTGTGCCGCCATCCACGCATTCGGTGGGGGTTGCCGCCTCATTGAACAGCTTGATTCGCAGTTCACTGTCGCGGGCCATGGCCTCGAGCATGCGCCAGATCTTGGTCGTCAGTTCTGTCTGATAGGTCTCGCCGGCCTTGAAGTCAGCGGATTGGGTGAGCTTGCGGATTTCGTTGAAGAACGGCACCGAATCGAATTCATCCTCGACCGCGTTCCAGACTTCCTGTTTTACCTGCCATTGCCGCTCGGACATGCCCGACGCCCATTCCGAACTGTCGAGCACACCGCGGGGCGGATAAGGACGCTCCGGGTCCATTCCGACCGACTCGATGTAAGACTTGAGGATCTCGAGATTCTCCGACGAGATCCAACGCGAACCCCGGTTGATTACGGTACGCGCCAATAACTCTGCGCGAAATGAACCGGGCGCGACCTCCGGTATCCGACTGATCGGGTTGCCGCTCAAGTCAAGGTAGATACTGCGCGGCCGCGATTGAGAAAACAGCCCGACAGGCCAGCTGTCCAGTCCCGTTTCGCCCAGCAACAGCACCTGCAAATGTGGCATTCGACTGATGTTCGGAATGAGCTTGAGCGGGTTGCCGCGCAAGCGCAGGGACGTCATGCGCGTCAGATTCTTCAGGCGCTCTACCGCCACTGCATCCAGCTCAATGTTATTGCCGTCAAGAAACAGGTGAGTGAGATGACGCATATCCTTCACCGCCTGCGGAAGCGCCGACAGCAGATTGTCTTGCAGATTGAGATAGCGCACCTCATGAAACGAGTCGAGGAGTGACAGATGCTCGGAGCCCAATCGGCAATTGCGCAGGCTCAACGCGGTGACATGGTCGAAGTTGGCCTCCAGTTTTGGCAGGGTATCCAGAAGCCGGCTCAACGTTGGAATGTTGTCGAACGTCAAGGTCTGCGGGCGCAGCACACCCGCCGCTTCTATACCCTCCGGCCCGGTGCGCTGCCAGCATTGCCTGAGCGCTTTGTAGACCTGGTTTCGCGCCTGCCACTGCGCCACACCCGCCGGGGTAAAACGAGAGGACTCCAGTGGCGAACTCATCCAGCGTTGCAGGGTGCGGTTCAACTGATTGAACTCGGCCTCGAGCACGGCCAGTCGTTCATGCACCGTACCTTCGCCCTGGCTGAACTGCGCCAGCAACGTCTCGACCTGCTCCGAGGTGAAATCCGGATACAGTGCATGAGCCCGTCGCCGCAGCCCCATGCCATGCGGTGCTTGCCGAGCATAGCCACGCATGCCGCCGCGCAGGCGCATGCCGGTCGGATCGTAGGTCGGCTTGTAAGTCGGGTTGTCCCGCAGAATCGGCTCAAACACCTGACGATCCAGCGGGTGTGCCTTTATCGTTTGTTCCAGGCGTGCTGCCTCGTTGATACCGAAGTCCAGGGTTTTTCGTTGCGAATCCGGCAACGCATGCAGCACCGCGGCATACATATTGTCCGCGCCGTGCAGGTGTTGATCGCGGTCGTCCCGAGCCTGGTATTTGCCATCCTCATCCAGGATCAGCACTTTGCGGATCGGCGCGTCGATGGGGCCCAGACTGTCGGTCAACGCTCCCCCGAATGAATACTCACGAACCTCCAGACGCAAATCCGCCGGCCAGCCTGGCAGGACTGCCAGGGAGTGCAACTCCAGGCGCGCGGTGTCAGCGCTGTGCAAGGCGTCGAGGTAAAGGCCTTCATAGGCCCGTGTCATCCGCAATTGCTCGGCGGCCTTGCGGGCGTGTTCCGCCAGGCGCAAAGGCACGCGTTTTTTTTCGCTCAGGTGTTGCACGTCCGAGGGGTGCGCCTCACCCAGCAGTTCTTGCGCCTGGCTGATCGAGATCTCTGCAAAATCCTCCTTGAGCAAATTCACCAAAGGATCGTCCGAACGGGTCCGACGACTGTACAGAAGGTCGAACAACTGCCGCTTGCGCTGGCCCATCTGTGCCGCCCATTGCTCGCGCAATGCTTCGGTACGTTTCTGCGCGTCACCGGATAACCATTCGTCGAGCAGTTCGCGAAGCGCCTGCTCGTCAAGGAACCCCACCACCCGCTCGGGCAGCGCCCCCGCCAGCAGGTCAGTCCAGGTCATCTGCAACGTATTGGCCGGTGACGCTTGGGCAAAGCCGTCCTTGATCGTCGCCCCCGTCAGTCCCGGCCCCTGGAAGACCTCAATGGCCTTGTCGCCGGGCCAGCCGCCCATTTCGGTCATGGATCGCACGGCGTAATCGGCCCATTCCTCGCCGATCCGATTGACCAGAATCTGCTCTGCGCAGGCTTGCGCATCGGCATGGGCCTTGAAGCGCTTGAGGGTATCGGCCAACAGAGCGGGAGGGGTCTCCTGTTCGACGTGAAGCCGGCGCAGCACATTTTCGTGCACGCCACTGGCGGTCAGAATCTGCTCCAGGGTTTCATCAGAGAATCCATCCACCGAAGCGCCCAGACGCCTGAGTATTTGCCCCTTGTCCCATTCGAGCGGTTGGTCCAGCTCCGTCTTCCAACTGCCGGCACCGTTGTGCTCCAGCAGCGGCTGATAGGCATCGGCGCGAGTCGGGTGTTGAAGCCGGTGCCGGCCAGTGTCCGGGTCTTGCCTGACTGCGTAGCATTTGTCATCGCGCCGCAGCAGGTCCCGACCCTGATGACGGTACAGCCCTGTGTCACTGGCCTTCGCCCCATCGGGCAACGCGATCGATTGTTCATAGGGACCGAGGTCAGGGTTCCACAAACGCTCCTTGCCGCCGACCTCCACGGGTTTGAGGCCCTCGACAAACGGCGACACCTTGATTGGCGTGACACCGGTGCCGGGCAGTACATGTCCGGCGCCCATGAGCGCCAATTGCGCGAAGTTGATCAAGACCCCGTTGAAGTACGCAGAGGCTTGATCCTTGTCACCCTTGCTCCAGTCCTCGACGCCTTCGGCTACCTCGGCGAGCATCTGCGCGACCATGATGCCGAGCATGGCTTCGCCCAGGCCGGGCACCAGCATTGCGGCGAAATTGAACAGGTTCCAGCCGATAGACAGGTAACTGGTCAGGCGCTTGAAGCGTGCGTTGGCATCCTCATCGTCGGTCGGCACTGCGATGAGCCTCGCATCGGCGATCGCCTTGTCGCGGCGCTGCAGAAACAGCGCCACCCACAGATCACCCGTCATCTGGTTGGTGATGGGCTCCGCATCGGGGTTTTCAACCGCGGTTTCACGCCACCACGGGCCCATGTCGAGCGGCTCGCGCTCATGCCAGGTGAAGGTCTTGAGACGTTCGTTGACCCTGGCGAAAAACTGTCCTTTGTCCTTCTGCGCCACAAAGCGGCTGAAAAATGCCTGGTAATCCGTATTTCTCAACTGACCCAGCAACTCCTTCATGAACGCGGTCAGCGACGGATACTCCTTCACGGGGTGATCAGGATCGTCTGGAACGTAGGCGATCAATGGGCCGGACAAACGGGTTTGTTGATGTATGTCGCCCCGACGCAGCAGTTCTTCACTCACGCCCTGAGAGCCATTGGCCAGAAATGCCTGCAACAGCTTGAACTGTTCGTAGGCTTTTTCGGGTAGCACCGGAAGACGCTCAGACCATTCACTCCAGAACCTTAATGATTCGGGGGTCAGTTCATCGATCAATTGCTTGATTTTCGAGGGTTCGCTAACCGCACTGAACAGCACAATGCCCGTCAATCGAAAGCCCATCAGCGACAAACGATAACCATGCAACGGCTGGTTATACAGGGTGACGTCGGCTTGCCCCTCACGTATCTGCCTCAGCTTGCCATAGGCATGATCGCTGATATCGCCCTTCAGCCGGGCGATCAGGGCCGCCACATGAAAAGCCACCTTTTCACTGGCCACCGAATCCTGTTGCAAGGTTCGCTGTGCCTGTGGGGTATCGGGCAACAAGACGGACTTGATGTGTCGCTGGTATTGCCCACCGATGTCCAGGCTTCGGCACAAGGCCGCAAACGCCGGGAGAGTGATGGCCGGTTCAAGGCTGAGACTGCCCCGACTGTCCTTGCGGTAAATACCGGAACTGCTGCGCAACACGCCATGTGCCGTTTCGTCTTCTTCGAAGTTGTGCAGCGCTGCTTCCAGCAATGTGGATTGGCGGACACGACTGGCGCCGGTGTCAATGCCGAAGATGATCGTGCTAGGCACCTCGAGCTGTACGCTGAGCTCGTTGAAGTCCTCGACCGTATTGAATTTTGACTGCAATGCCTTTTTGAGCAAGGGTTCGGCGAAGGCATTGATGCCGTGCTTCAAGTCGCCCTGGGTCTGGTCCATTACGTCTTGCAAACGCCAGCGCTCATCCATCAACTGTTTGAGGTATTGACGATCGATTTCCCGCGCGCCGCTATACCACTCGGGCATTTGCGGCTTGAGCGCCAGCAGGGTCTTCAATCTCGCCAGCGGCGCATTCTTGATGGCACCGGGGATCACGTCGTTTGCACGACGGTAATGGATCCCGTGACTATCGATGGACACTCCGTCCGGTATTTTCTGTGAGTTGCTTCCATGCAAATCAGACACTTTTGAATCACCTTGATGACAGGAAAAGAACCACCAGCTTATTCACCTGCACCTGAAACAAAAGTCCAAATAGCTGCTTGGCCGCCCCCCTGAAATGGCTCCGTGGGATCGAAAATCAGGGAGCCAAAAACATATATCTACCGCCATCGGCATGTCCGCCTGTGCCTCTGCATGAGCGGTCGTGTTTTTTCCGGCAAAGGGACTACTATTCGACTCGCTGCCCCCGGTTCATGCTCAGGTAACTGCCATGCGTCTTTCCGAGTTCATCGTGTTACACGCTGATCGCATCGTCGATGAGTGGGAGCTGTTCGCCAAAACCATCACCCCGGCCGCCGAAACCATGGACCGCGTCGCCTTGCGCGACCATGCCCGGTCGATCCTGCTGGCCGCGGCCCGGGACATGTGCAAACCCCAGACTCCTGCCGAACAAGCGGCCAAGGCGCGTGGCGAAGGACCGGAGAAAACCCCCAGCCTCGACGAGGCCGGCGCCAGCCACGGCGAACTGCGCCATACATTGGGTTTTGATCTGGTGCAGATGACCAGTGAATTCCGTCATTTGCGCGCCTGTGTCATCCGCCTTTGGGTCAACAGCCTGCAATCGCCTGACCTGGCCTACTTCCAGGACATGATCCGTTTCAACGAAGCCATCGATGAAGCCCTTGCCGAGTCCACGGCCACTTATGCCGAGCAGGTCAATCGCTCCCGGGATATTTTTCTGGCGATCCTCGGCCATGACCTGCGCGCGCCCCTGCAGGCGGTGAGCATGTCCACCGAACTACTGCTGCGCAAAGCCGCGCTCGAAGGAGATGCGCTCAAGTGCGCGGTCAATATCCTGCGCAGTACCGGGCACCTGGCGGTGATGGTCGGGGACTTGCTGGAACTGGTGCGCAGCCGCCTGGGCAAGCGCCTGCCGATCGAGCCGGCGCCCATGGACCTGGCCGAAGCCGCGCGCGAAGCGATTGCCCGGGCCTGTGCCAGTCAACCGGAATGCAATCCGACCCTGGATGTACAGGGTGACACCCGTGGCACCTGGGACCCACGCAGGATCGATCAGATGCTGCAAAACCTGATCGGCAATGCCTTGCAGCATGGCTCAAGCAAACGCGAGGTGACGCTGTGCCTCAAGGGCGAGGCCGACAGCGTCCGACTGACGGTGCACAACGACGGAGCCCCGATCCCCGACGATGCGATCCCGACGATTTTCGACCCGCTGGTGCGCAGTGCCAGCGAAGAACTCGGCGAGCCTACTACCAGCCTTGGGTTGGGGTTGTTTATCGTCAAGGAAGTGGTCGACGCCCATCAGGGGACGATTGGAGTCAGCTCCGGCGAGATTGATGGCACGACGTTTACCGTGGTGTTGCCCAGGAAGGTGTGATGCCGCAATACCGCGTTATCGTTCTTCGCGAGCAGGCTCGCTCCCACAGGGGATTTTGATCACGACACAAACCAATGTGGGAGCGAGCCTGCTCGCGATAGCGTCCGAACGGACAGCAAAGAAATACCTGAACAACTACTCCACCACCAACCGCCCCAACCTCTGTTTGAGCATGCGGTTCTCGGCCCGCAACTGCTGGACTTCTTCGAGCAGGTCCAGCGCCAGGGCGACGCCTTCCCACTCCAGGTCAAGGTCGCGCCGCAGCTTGGCGGCGCGCTTGGCCAGGGTCAGCTCGTAGTCGTTGAAAACCCAGTCCTTGGGCTGAGCGCCCTGAGGTTCGAGGATGCCGTGCTCGACGATTTCGATCACGTAGACGTCCGACAACTCGGTCGCCTCACAGAATTCTGCCATGTCCAGTTGAACGTTCAGGGGACTGCTCATAGTCAGTGACTCCTTGGTTCTAAGGGATCAAAAATGCTCTCGCGGGTCGAACGCGGCTTTTTTCGCCAGCTCCTGCCACAGGGCCTTGATGTCATCGTCGGATTTCTTCGGCATCACGGCCTTCAACTGCACGAACAGGTAACCACGCTCACCGGCCTTGTTCATCAGGCCATGGCCCTTGGCACGCATGCGCTGGCCGTTCTGGCTGCCGGCCGGGACCTTGAGGTTGATCTTGCCGGTCAGGGTCGGCACGGCGACTTCAGCGCCCAGCGCCAGCTCCCACGGTGCCAGTGGCAAGGTGATGATCAGGTTCTCGCCTTCGACGTCGAATTTCGGGTGCGGTGCAAAACGGATCGTCAGGTACAGGTCGCCATTGGCCCCGCTACCGACACCCGGAGCACCCTGCCCCTTGAGGCGAATGCGCTCGCCATCGCTCACACCGGCCGGAATCTTCACGTTCAGGCTTTTGCTGGTGTTGCTCACATGCTGGCCAGCCGCGTTGTACTGCGGCACCTGGAAGGTGACCTTCTTCGATTCGGTCGACAGTGTTTCTTCGAGAAAAACCCCAAGCTCCATTTCCACGTCCTGCCCTCGACGTCCGGTACTGCGACGCGATTGTCCACCACCACTGAAACCAGGCCCACGGTTGCCAAAGATCGAACTGAAGAAGTCCGAGAAGTCGCCCGTGTCCTGGCCACCGCCACCGAAACCGCCACGGCTTTGCCAGCCTGGTGGTCCCTGGAACGGTTGGCCATGCTGGCCATAGCGGCGCAAATCATCGTACTCGGCGCGCTTGTCGGCGCTTTTCAGCGCTTCATAAGCTTCCGAGGCGTCCTTGAACCGGGACTCTGCATCCTTTTCCTTGCTGACGTCGGGGTGGTATTTACGCGCAAGCTTGCGATAGGCGGCCTTGATCGCCTTGTCGTCTGCGGTCGGTTCCACACCGAGAATCTTGTAATAGTCTTTGAAGTCCATCGCGGGAATCACCATCCGTTATCAAATCGCGCCACGGGCCACAGCATGCGCTTGTTTGCAGCCATTGGTCTGACCGATCTCAAGTTTGTGACCGGGCGGCGCGGCAGAAGTTTATCGGCAGCCGGCGGGGCTTCTTGCAAGCACTCCCGCGGTTGTCCGGTTGATGCAGGGTAGTTTGGGGGTGATGGTTCGTCTTTCAAGGATCATCAGGCGAGATTTAGCAGATAACCGGCCTTCGAATCTGGCGCGCTCTGACATACACTGCGCGGCCGTTTTTTAACCGGAACCTGAAAGACATGAACAACGCATCTCCAGCCCGTGCCTTGGGTATCGACTTTGGCACGTCCAACTCCACTGTCGGCTGGCTGCGCCCCGGCGTGGAAACGCTGATCGCGCTGGAGGACGACAAGATCACCCTGCCGTCAGTGGTCTTCTTCAATATCGAAGAGCGCCGCCCGGTGTACGGCCGGCTGGCGCTGCACGAGTACCTGGAAGGCTACGAAGGCCGCCTGATGCGCTCGCTCAAGAGCCTGCTGGGTTCCAAGCTGATCAAGCACGACACCAGCGTCCTGGGCACGGCAATGCCGTTCAAGGACCTGCTCGGGCTGTTCATCGGCCAGCTCAAGAGCCGCGCCGAAGCGGCCGCCGGTCGGGAATTCGAAGAAGTGGTGCTGGGCCGGCCGGTGTTTTTTGTCGACGATGACCCGATGGCCGACAAAGAAGCCGAAGACACCTTGGTCGACGTGGCGCGCAAGATCGGTTTCAAGGAAGTCTCGTTCCAGTACGAGCCGATTGCCGCTGCGTTCGACTACGAGTCGACCATCGAGAAAGAAGAGCTGGTACTGATCGTCGACATCGGCGGTGGTACCTCCGACTTCTCGCTGGTACGCCTGTCGCCGGAGCGTCGGGGTGTGGATAACCGCCACGAGGACATCCTCGCCACTGGCGGTGTGCACATCGGCGGAACCGACTTTGACAAGCAGCTCAGCCTGCAAGGCCTGATGCCGCTGTTCGGCTACGGCAGCCGCATGAAGAGCGGCGCCTACATGCCCACCAGTCACCACATGAACCTGGCGACCTGGCACACCATCAACTCGGTGTACTCGCAGAAATCGCAACTGGCCCTGGGCAGCATGCGCTACGACATCGAAGACACCGGTGGTATCGACCGCCTGTTCAAGCTGATCGAACAGCGCGCCGGGCACTGGCTGGCGATGGAAGTGGAAGAAACCAAGATCCAGCTGACCCACGCCGAGAGTCGCCACGTGCCGCTGGACCGCATCGAAGCCGGTTTGAGTGTGGAGCTGAGCCGGGCGCTGTTCGAGTCGGCCATCGACAACCTGCTTGAACGCGTGCGCAACAGCGTCACCCAACTGCTGGCAGATGCCGACGTGCGGGTCGATCAGGTCGATACGGTGTTCTTCACCGGTGGTTCGAGCGGGATTCCGGCGCTACGCAACAGTGTTTCGGCGATGTTGCCGAATGCGCGGCATGTGGAAGGGAACATCTTTGGCAGTATCGGTAGCGGTCTGGCGATCGAGGCTGCAAAGCGCTACGGCTCGATGGACTGATCCAAAATCTTTGGTGCGCCCTTCGCGAGCAAGCCCGCTCCCACATTTGACCGTACTCCATCTGGAGGAACTCGGTTGAATGTGGGAGCGGGCTTGCTCGCGAAGGGGCCAGCTCAGGCAACAAAGACCCAGCAGATCAAACCATCCCCACCTGCTTCAACTCGCTCTTCAGGTACGCATAGTAAATCGGCCCCGCCACCACCCCCGGCAGGCCGAACGCGGCCTCGAACACCAGCATCGCCAGCAGCAACTCCCACGACTTGGCACTGATCTGCCCGCCGACGATGCGCGCGTTGAGGAAGTATTCGAGCTTGTGGATGACAATCAGGTAACCCAGCGCCGCCACAGCGACCCAGATCGACAACGACAAACCGACGATGGTGATCAGGGTGTTCGACATCAGGTTGCCGATCACTGGCAACAGGCCGAGCAGGAACGTCAGCACGATCAGGGTTTTGGTCAGCGGCAGCTTGATACCGAACATCGGCAGCACCACCGCCAGGAAAATCCCGGTGAAGACAGTGTTGAGCAGGGAAATCTTGATCTGGGCGAACACGATGTTGCGAAACGCCTGGACCAGCAGGCTCAGACGTTCGAACAGCGCCGCAGCCAGCGGTTTGCGCTTGGTCAGGTCCGGCACACGCTGCAAGGCAATGATCGCACCCAGCACCATGCCGATCAGCAAGGTCACGAACATGTGCGCCGCGTCCTTGCCCACCAGTTGCAAATCACTGAGGTGTTTGCTGACCCACTCGCCAATCGCCACGCGGAACTCCGCAGCACTGGCCGGCAGGTAGGCGTCGATGAACGGTGGCAACTGCCCGCGTGCGCGGTCGACCACCCCCATGAACTTGTCGAGGGAAGCACCGGGGTTTTCCGCCTCGTGCAGCAGGAAGCTGAAGGCACCGGCAAAGATCAGCGACAGCACGCTGACAATCAGAGTCCCCAGCAACGCCACCGCCAGCCAGCGCGCGCGCCGGCCTTCGATCAGCCGTTGCAGTTGCGGGGTGAGCATGTTGACCAGTTCGAACACCAGCAACCCGGCGAGCAGGCTGGGCAGCAATCGCAGCGGCAGGACCAGCAGCAGCCCGCCAAAAATGATGACCCAGCTGATGACCAGCAAGACTTGACGCTGAGAAAACGTTGGCATACAGCCTCAAAAACAAACGGCGTAAAAAGGATTGGCAGTCTGCCAGCGATCCGGTGCGAGCACTAGGGATTGTGTGGGGCGACCTTAGTGGGGTGGCAGCTTGAGTGCGGGGCCCATCGCGGGTCGTCGTACACATATCTGAAAATCGCCATCAATCAAATGTGGGAGCGGGCTTGCTCGCGAAGGCGTCGTATCAGTCAACTTCAATGCTGTTTGAGGTACCGCTTTCGCGAGCAAGCCCGCTCCCACACTCGACTGAGTTGATCCCTGTGAATCATTTCTTCTTCAGGCAATCACTCATGAACGCCTTGCGCTCATCACCCTTGAGGGCTTTGGTGGCGGCGTCGGCGTTGCAGGTTTTCATTTTCTCTTGCTGTGGGGTCAAGGCCTTATCGGCATCGTTTGCCGCCGGAGTAGCCTTCAGGCAGGTGCTCATGAAGGCTTTGCGCTCGTCGCCCTTGAGACTTTTAGCCGTAGCGTCGGCATTGCAGGTAGTCATCTTTTCCTGTTGGGCTGTGGCAGCAAAGCCTTGGGAACAGAGCAGCAAACCGATCATCAACAAAGGGACACGCATCATCTTCATGGAGTTTTCTCCTGGTCGCCACACCAAGGGGCGCGGCCTTGTACTGGAGTGTAGACAACCCCTGTTACACCTTCCTGTTCTCCAGATGGCTGCGCCGATACTGCTCCGGCGTACACCCGGCCTGGCGCTGGAACATCGCGATAAACGCCGAGCCGGTGCTGTAGCCCATGTCGAAGGCAATCTCTTGAATGCTGCGCGGGCTATCCAGCGCTTCGATCGCCGCCAGAAAACGCAGGCGCTGGCGCCACTCACCGAAACTCATGCCCAGTTCCCGCACGAACTGCCGCGCCAGGGTGCGCTCACTGACATGGATGCGTGCAGCCCATTCCGACAACGGCCGGTTATCCCCAGGCTCGGCCTGCAACGCTTCGAGAATCCCGAGCAATCCGGGGCTGCTGGCATAGGGCAGGTAGCACTCGTGCACCGGGGCCTGTTGCAGCTGGTCCACCAATACCTGGGCCAGACGCTGATCGGCGGCCTGTTCGGGGATTTTCACGTCCCGGGCGGCGAAGTCCTTGAGGATTGCCTTGAGAATGTCGCTGATGGCCAGGGTGCAGGCTCGCGGCGGCAGATCGGCGCAGACCTTGGGTGCCAGGCACACGGCGCGGTAGTTGACCGGTTGATGACTGTAGAAACTGTGCTCGATCTGCGGCGGCACCCACACCGCGTATTGCGGCGGCGACATGAAGCGGCTGCCCTCGACGTCCATGTGCAGCACGCCGTGGGCGGCGTATTCCAGCGTCCCCCAGGGATGTCGATGGGGCGCGGCATATTCGTGGGCGTCGAAATCGGCGTAGCGGAAGTACACCGCCGACGGCAGTTCGCTGAAATCCAGCAGGTCGATGTGTTTACTGCTCATGCTGTCCGTCATCAGGGGCCGGTTGTCTGGATCGAAGTATAGGCTTGCATCCAGACAAGCGGATAATTGCCCTTCATTAACGTTCTGGTTTTTCCCGATGCAATACGCTTATCCCCTGCTGGCCATTTTTATCTGGGCCGGCAACACCGTGATCACCAAAATGTCGGCCGGGGCGATTTTCCCTGCCGAGATCGGTTTCTACCGCTGGCTGCTGGCCGGGTTGCTGTTCACGCCCTTCATGCTCAAACCGGTGCTCGCCCATTGGCCGCTGATCCGCCCGAAACTGGGCAAGATCTTTGTCCTCGGTGTACTGGGCATGGCCGTTTATCAAAGCCTGGCGTACTTCGCCGCGAGCCTGACCTCGGCCACCAACATGGGCATCATCCTGTCGCTGATGCCGCTGATGTCGCTCGCCATGGCGATCATCAGCCTCGGCCAGCGCCTGACCATGGGTGCCTTGGCCGGTGCGGTGCTGTCATTCGCCGGTGTCCTGGTGGTGGTGTCGTCCGGCAGCCTTGGCGCATTGCTCGAACACGGGGTTAACCTGGGCGACGCGATGATGCTGATCGCCACCCTGGCCTACGCGGTCTACAGCACCCTGTTGAAAAAATGGCAGCTGAAACTGCCGCCGCTGGTGCTCCTGTATCTGCAGGTGCTGGTGGCCGTGGTGGTGCTGTTTCCGTTGTTCCTCGCCTCACCGAAAGTCGGCCCGACCCTGCAGAACATTCCGCTGGTGCTGTATGCCTGCCTGCTGGCTTCGATGGTCGCGCCACTGGCGTGGATGCAGGCCGTGGTGCGTTTGGGGCCGAGCCGGACCACGCAGTTTTTCAATTTGCTGCCGTTGATTACCGCCTTGATTGCGGCGGTGGTGCTGCATGAGCAACTGGCGCTGTATCACCTGGTGGGCGGGGTGCTGACGTTGGGTGGGGTGATTGTTTCCGAGCGTTGGACGACGGTGTTGGGTCGTAAGGTCAGTGTTGCCTGATCTGACGCCTTCGCGAGCAAGCCCGCTCCCACATTTGGAATGCATTCACCTGTGGGAGCGGGCTTGCTCGCGAAGAACGATAACGCGGTCTAGACGCCTGCCGCCGCCAGCCGCGCCGCATGCTCGACAAACAACCGGATCGGCTCGGCCCCCTTGCCCACCAGCCCCAGCGACTGGTTGACGATATCGAAGTGATCCAGCGGATATTCGTCACCAATCACCGTGCCCAGGTGCGAGCTGTAGCGCCCGACCAAGCCATCGCAATGCCCGGCTTCGCGGACGAAGGCTTTAGCGAACAGCCGACAACTGCGGTTGGTACCGTCCAGCAGATTGCGCCCGCGATCGGTAATGCCCGGTTGCAAGGTGCCAGACCAGGAGTAGTAACGGACGCCATTGACCTCCTCCGGCCCGTGACCACCCCAGGTTTCAGGCAAGCCCTGTGGATAACGCTGGTTGAACAGCGCCACGCCAGCGCTAGTGAGGGAGTGATGGGACGCATGGATGTCCACCGGCAACTTCGGCCCGCGGTAACCGGTATCCAGCCACCCCATCAGCACCCCGACCATCCGCAGCAAAAAGCTCAGCAGACGACCACGGACACTGTCATGGGGATAATGCTCGTGCAGGTAATCGGCGAGTTCCGAGCCGTGGTTCGGCCCCGCCACCGAGGTCACCGATGCCACCAGGTCCGGGCGTTTGGCCGCTGCATAACGGGCGGTCAGCGAGCCCTGGCTATGGCCGATCAGGTTGACCTTGGCGGCCCCGGTTTCCCGCAGGATTTCGTCGATACGCGCAAGCAATTGCTCGCCGCGCACTTCGTTCGAATTAAGCGGCGAGACCTGCACGGCAAACACCACCGCACCACCCCGGCGCAACGCCTCGACGATCCCGTACCAGTACGGATAAAGCACCAAACGGATGAACCCGAGCATTCCCGGGACCAACACCAGCGGGTAGCGCGGGGCAGAACCTTGCGACATGGGCGGACATCCTTGTGGTCGGGCGGTGACGCAAGGCGGGATGCAAGACATCCGCCAAGCATCACCAGCGAAGATGACAACTCGACGACAAGTCTATGTCATCCGCCCTACTTCAACCCCGCCACACCTGCCACGATCAGCCCGACCGAGACCAGCTTGATCACGGTCAGGCTTTCACCCAGCAGCACGAAACCGAGAAACACCGTGCCCAGCGAGCCGATGGCGGTCCAGATCGGGTACGCGATGCTCACCGGCAACTCGCGCATGGCCAGGGTCAGGAAGTAGATCCCGCCCACAGCGGCCACCACGGTGACCAGCGAAGGCCAGAGCCGAGTGAAGCCCTCGGCGTACTTCATGCCCATGGCGAAGGTGACTTCGAACCCGGCGGCGACCAGCAGAAACAGCCAGGCCACCTAGAACTCCCCGGCCAGCGCCAACAAGCGCTGTTCAGCCTCGGCGGCAGAGATTTCAAAGCTGCGCTCGGCGGACTCTTCGCCCTCGGCAGCCACCACGGTGACGTCCGTGATGCCGATGAATCCGAGCACCGTGCGCAGTAGCGTATCGGCATGGTTCATGGCTTGCAGCTCGCCTCCCGGGCCAAAACCGAAGCCGCCACGGCTGGTGATGATCAGGGCTTTTTTGCCCTGCACCAGGGGTTGGTACTGGGCCACGCCATTGTCCAGGGTGTGATCGAAGGTCACCCCTACGCGCACGATCTGATCGATCCAGGCCTTGAGGCCGCTGGGTACGCTGAAGTTGTGCATCGGCGTGGAAATCAGCAACACATCATGGCCAAGCAGTTCGCCGACCAGTTCGTCGCTCAGCGCCAGGTCGGCCTGCATCGACAGTGGCCGAGCATGGGGCTCGGGGTAAAACGCGGCGGCCACGAATGCCTCGTTGACCGGCGGTATCAGCGCCCGACCGACTTCGCGTCGGGTCAACTGTGAGTGTGGATGACGGGCCTGCCAGGCCGACAGAAACACTTCGGCCAAGCGGCGCGAGTGCGAGCGATCACCACGGGGACTGGCATGAACAGCAAGAATTCTACTCATCTGAATCTCCTCAAGGACTAAACTAAAACCACTTGTGGCTTGCAGCTTGAAGCTCACAGCTGCTCTCATTCAAATGAGTAGAAATCAGTCTGGATGAATCCATTTCATCCATGGAGTGTTCAATGTTTGCCTCGTTGCCGTTGACCGCCCTGCGGGCCTTTGAATCCGCCTCACGCCTGTTGAGCTTCAAGGCCGCCGCCGAAGAACTGTCCGTCACCCCGACGGCGGTGTCCCACCAGATCCGCTCCCTGGAGAGCTGGCTCGGCGTGCCATTGTTCGAGCGCCTGCCACGCCGGGTGCGCCTGACCGAATGCGGCGAACGGCTGTTCCAGAGCCTGCACGGGGCTTTTCTGGAAGTCGCGCAAAGCGTCGATACCCTGCGCCCGCAACGCAGCGGTGCCAGCCTGACGGTCTCCACCACCGCTGCCTTCGCCGCGCTGTGGCTGGTGCCACGGCTGGGACGCTTCTACGCCCGTCACCCGAACATCAACGTGCGCCTCGATACCCACTGCGAAGTCATCGATCTGCATCAGGACGCCAGTGTCGATCTGGTGCTGCGCTACAGCCTCGACGATTACCCCAACCTGTACGGGTTGTGCCTGTTCGACGAATCCTTCGGCGTCTACGGTTCGCCCGAACAAGTGACCCTGGCGTCGAGTCGCACCCCCACCCTGATCAGCGTGCGTTGGCACAACTCCAAACTCTATGCCCACGGCTGGGAGGCCTGGTGCGCGCAATCCGGCGAAACCTGGCTGAGCGACCGGCCAGCGGTGCGCGAATACGACGAAGAGCATTACGCCCTGCAAGCGGCAATTGCCGGGCAAGGTCTGGTGTTGGCAAGCAATATCCTGGTATCGGAAAGCGTGGCCAGTGGCCTGTTGTTGCCGTACCGGGGGGAAATCCAGGTCGATGGCGCCGGCTATAGCGCACTGTGCGTGCCGGGACGCGAACGTCATCCACCGGTTCGGGCGTTTTTTGCATGGCTGCGTGAAGAGGCGTTGGTGTCGGGACATGCTTTGGCATAAGCAACTAAATGTAGTGCCTGCAAAACCGCCATCGCGAGCAAGCTCGCTCCCACAATGATCTGTAAACGCAGGACCAATGTGGGAGCGAGCCTGCTCCGGGCGGCGCTCCGACGATGGGGCCCGTATAGACGCCCGATTACTTGGCTGACTTGACGGTGACAGGCGCCTTGCCCGCTTTCATCTGTTCCAGCAACGGCGCGCACTGGTTCGTCTCGCCGCCGCTTGGCGCCACCAGCGCCAGCAACCCTGCCGCCGGTGCGGCGATCACGCCCAGCGCCACCATCCCGGCTCCGCGCAACATCAGCGGCACGGCCTTGACCCCGGCATCGGGCTTGATGAACTTGCCGCGCACATACAGCGGCGAGCGTAATGAAATCAGGCGCCAGCCCTTGGATTCCGGGGTGATGGTCAGGTCCAGTTGCTCGGTCGCCATGTTCGCCGTGCCATCGATGTAAACAATGGCGTTCTCGGTGTCGAACACAAACAGGCGGGTACTCGCCAGGCCGGACTGGATGCCGAAGTCGGCGGCGGCGCAGTTGATCTTCACTTCCTTGTCGCCAAAGATCTTGCCGACCACGTAGTTGCCGACGTTCAGGCCCGCCAGTTCCATCAATTCGCGACTGATGGCGCCATCGTTGATCAGCATTTTCAGATTGCCATTGGCGCTGCCCAGCAGTTTGGCCACCGAATTGCCGCGCCCGCTGATATCAGCATCGCCATTGAGTTCACCGAAACTGGTTTTCATCGGTTCAAAGCCGGGGAACAACTGCTTGAGCTTGAAGCCTCGCGCCGTGAGTCTGGCATGGCCCTCCAGTGGATCGGTGTGGCCGTTCAGGCGAATCTGCGCATCCAGCTTGCCGCCGGCCACGCCGAAACGCAGCGGTTCGAGGCTGAGCACGCCATCGGTGAGCACCAGATGGGTATAGAGGTCGTTGAACGGCAGTTTTTCGCTGTGCACGATGCGCTTGCCGGTGAACTCGACATCGGCGTCCATATCGCGCCAGCGATCGGTCTTGAACTCTTCGACCGGCAGCACTTTGTCCGCCGGTTGTTTGCTGTCACCGCCCCGGGCCTTCTGTTCAGCGTTGGAGTCGGCACCGATCAGCGGCGCCAGGTCAGCGAACAGCAATTGATTGGACAACAGCGAGCCGCTGAGTTTTGGCCGTGGCTGGCTGGCCACGTAAGTCAGATTGCCGTGGATGTCGCTTTCGCCGATCTTGCCGTTGAATTCCTCATAGCGGAACACCGCGCCTCCCGCCTCGTGCAACTTGGCGACCAGGTGGCCGTCGGTGGCATAGGGTGGTGTGTCCGGCAGGATCACGCCGATCAGCGGGTAGAGGTTGCCCAGGCTGGTGCCTGCCAGTTTCAGGCGCAGGTTCAGGGCGCCGAGATTCAGCGGATCGGTCAGGGTGCCGGCCAGTTCAACGCTCGTATCGGCAATTTTCACCTGTGCCTGGAGCGGAAACGGCCGTGCCGCATCCTGCAGCGCCAACAGCCCGCCAATCTTGCCCTGGCCCGCGAGTTTCTGGCCGTGGTACTGGCCGTTGACCTTGAGCGCGAACGCATAATCCTGGGGGGACGAGCCCTTTTCCTGCGCGGCTTTCGCCGCTTTGTCGCCGACGATATCGCTGAACGGAACCGGTTTGCCCAATGGATCGATCAGCACGTCGAGTTGAGTCTTCAGGTTCTGGTCGTCGAGGGTGACGTGGCCCTTGTCGAAACCGATCGCACCGATATCCACCACCCAACTCGAAGGCTCGGCGTTCGGGTCCTTAGGGTCGAATTTGAACTCCCAGTTGGCGCGCCCGTCAGCCAGGCGTTGCAGTTGGGCATTGGGCTCGGTGAGATCGATGCGCGGGATCACCACCCGCTGCGCCAGCAATGCCAGGGGTGAAATACGCAATTCCACCCGCTTGAGGGTGACCATCTGCGGTTGCCTGGACCAGTCCGGGTTGCCCAGGCTGAGGTCCTCGGCCACCACGTGGGGCCACGGCAGCCAGGCGCGCCAGCCGCTTTCATCGGGCTCGGGCTGCCAGACCACCGACAGATTGCCGTTGATGGCGAAAGCGCGGTGCAGCTCTTCGGAAACTTTGGCGTTGAGCGGCGGTTTGATCCGGTTCCAGTCGAAGAACACGATGATCAGCACCAGCACCATCAACAAGGTAAGAAAAGTGGAAAGGGTCCAGACAAACGTTTTTTGAGTGCGCGTCATTGCACAGGGCTCCTGATACGACTGAGCGCCCCGACTGCGACGCACATGTGAAACGGTGAGCCGCAAGCGACCCGCCATGAAATCTACGACTGATAAAAAACCGCCAGGTTTAATCGATAGACCGATTTCGCCGAATCCGCCCAGTCCAATACTGACCAGCCAGTCTGCCGGCGTTACCGGACCTGCACTTTTGCACGTCAAAGGTGGGTCGAAAATACCCACTTCGGTGCAAGACTGCTCGCCGGAAACGCCCGGTCTAGAGCTTCCGCAGCAAACAATCAATTCCGTTGATTATTACCATTGCGTTTATGAACTTTCATATCGACTTATCGAGAGTAGCATTGCTCTCGTACCCACTTATTCGCACCCCCACGGAGCAAAACAATCATGAAACGCCAACTACTGCTTAGCCTTACACTCTCGATGCTGGCCAGCACTGCTTTTGCCCTGCCAGCGGCTGACCAGGCCACTCCACAAGTGAAACAGAACCACTCGGTGTTCAGCCAGACCATCGCCGCCGATGGCTCCGACCGTACCCCACAAGGCCAGACCCTTGCCGAAGGTGGTAATGATCGCCTGAAAGAAAAAGGCCTGATCACTCAGGATGGCTCGGACCGCACCCCACAAGGCCAGACTCTCGCCGCAGATGGTTCGGATCGTACTCCACAAGGCCAAACCCTGGCTGCTGATGGCTCCGACCGTACTCCACAAGGCCAAACCCTCGCTGCTGATGGTTCCGACCGTACTCCACAAGGCCAAACCCTGGCTGCTGATGGTTCCGACCGTACTCCACAAGGCCAGACCCTTGCCGCCGACGGTTCGGATCGCACTCCACAAGGTCAAACCCTCGCTGAAGGCGGTGGTGACCGTGTAATTGAACGCAACAGCGACCTGAGCTAAGCCTCATGGCCGCCTTGAAAAAAGCCCAATCACCGGATTGGGCTTTTGACTTTTCAGCGGTCCACTTGATAGATGCCGCACTTCCCCCGCTTGATCCCCCCACAGTCGTTCGACGCCGGCAAAGCCGATTTGCTAGAGTGCGCCGCGTCCCAGTCCAGAAAACGCCCTTGCGATGCTGCCCCGCGCCGAACAGAAACAACAAACCCGTAACGCCCTGATGGACGCTGCCCGGCGCCTGATGGATGGCGGCCGAGGATTCGGCAGCCTGAGCCTGCGCGAAGTCGCGAAAACCGCCGGGATCGTACCGACTGGTTTCTACCGCCATTTTGCCGACATGGATGAATTGGGCCTGGTGCTGGTCAGCGAAGTCGGCCAGACATTCCGCGAAACCATTCGCCTGGTACGGCACAACGAATTCGTGATGGGCGGCATCATCGATGCCTCGGTACGGATCTTTCTCGACGTGGTCAGCGCCAACCGTTCGCAGTTCCTGTTTCTCGCCCGCGAGCAATACGGCGGTTCGCTGCCGGTGCGCCAAGCCATCGGCCGTTTGCGTGAAGACATCAGCTCGGACCTGGCCGCGGATTTGTCACTGATGCCGAAACTGCAGCATCTGAACATCGCCAGCCTGAGCGTCATGGCGGACCTGATCGTCAAAAGCGTGTTCGCCACCCTCCCAGACATCATTGACCCACCAGCCGACGCCTTGCCTGAGCACCTGACGCCCCAGGCGAAAATCACCCAGCAACTGCGGTTTATCTTTATCGGCCTCAAGCATTGGCAAGGGCTTGGCAGCACCGAGTAACCTTTAGCCTTCAGTCTGGATCAAGACCCTGTGGGAGCGAGCTTGCTCCGGGCGGCGTTCCGACGATAGCGTCGGCACATACAGAATCGATGTGACAGGCACACCGCCATCGCGAGCAGGCCCGCTCCCACATTGATCCGCACCGCTTCAACTTGGTGCGCAACTCAAAAACAACGCACCAACTTCAGTCAAAAAACTTACTCCATCGATACTAGTCCCACGTCTCCTTCAGCCATTTCCTACGCATCATGTCGATTGGCAAGCCCCTTGCTCTAGCCTGAGCATTGTCCATTGCTGGAAGCCTTCCGATGCTGGTGATTCATCGCAGAATCGACCCTCAACCCGTTTGGGCCGCCGAACTACATCTGACGTTCGAAGCCCGCAGCAAAAGCCGTTTGCGCTGTTTCAGTGCCGAAGGCGAAGACGTCGGGTTGTTTTTGCAGCGCGGCCAGTCGCCGTTGCATGACGGCGAATGCCTGCAAGCCGAAGACGGGCGAATCGTCCGCATTTGCGCCCGCCCCGAACAATTGCTGCACGTCACTTGCGCCAATGCTTTTGAACTGACCCGCGCGGCCTATCACCTGGGCAACCGCCATGTCGCCCTGCAAGTCGGCAACGGCTGGTTGCGCCTGCTCGACGATTACGTGCTCAAGGCCATGCTCGAACAACTCGGCGCCCATGCCGAGAACATCGAAGCGCCGTTCCAGCCGGAACATGGTGCCTACGGCGGTGGCCATCACCACTCGCGCCACGGTGATGAAGACTTCAACTACGCGCCGAAACTGCACCAGTTCGGCGTACGCGCATGAACCCGGCCTGGGCGCTGTTGCGCCTGGCCAGTCCGCAATTGCCGATTGGCGGCTACAGCTACTCCCAAGGGCTGGAAATGGCTGTGGATAACGGCCGGGTTCACGACCCCGACAGCGCCCGGCGCTGGATCAGCGATCAGTTGCTTTTGAATCTGGCACGCTTCGAAGCGCCGCTGTTGCTCGCCCATTGCGTGGCCGCCTGCGAGGAAAACTGGGACGAATTGCTGCAGAGCTGCAATGAGCATCGCGCCAGTCGCGAAACCCGCGAACTGCATCAGGAGAGCCGGCAGATGGGCTACTCGTTGCAGCAATTGCTCAATGGCTTGCCGGAACTCGACGCGCCGGCTCGTGCCTTCCTGGAACAACGCAGCGAGCCACATCTGGCCCTGGGTTGGGCCTTGGCCGCGCGCGCCTGGCACATCAGCCCGCAGGACGCCCTGGCCGCGTGGCTCTGGAGCTGGTTGGAAAACCAGTTGGCAGTGCTGATGAAGACCCTGCCCCTCGGTCAGCAAGCTGCCCAACGCCTGACCAGCGAACTGCTGCCGCTGCTTCAACAAGCTCAACAGAACGCCACCCGAATCGATCCCGATCATTACGGCAGCGCCGCTTTCGGCCTGTCCCTGGCGTGTATGGCCCACGAGCGCCAGTACAGCCGTCTGTTCCGTTCCTAGGGCCTTTTATTTTGGAGAATCACATGAACGCACAACCCCTGCGCGTCGGCATCGGCGGCCCGGTCGGCTCCGGCAAAACCGCCCTGACCCTGGCCCTGTGCCTGGCCCTGCGCGAGCGCTACAACCTGGCCGTCGTGACCAACGACATCTACACCCGCGAAGACGCCGACTTTCTGGTGCGCAACGAAGCCCTGGCGCCGGAACGCATCATTGGCGTGGAAACCGGCGGCTGCCCGCACACGGCCATCCGCGAAGACGCCTCGATCAACCTTGAAGCCGTGGATCAACTCAATCGCCGCTTTCCGGGGCTGGACCTGATTCTCGTGGAGTCCGGTGGCGACAACCTCTCGGCGACCTTCAGCCCGGAACTGTCCGACCTGACGATCTACGTGATCGACGTCTCGGCCGGCGACAAGCTGCCGCGCAAGGGTGGGCCGGGGATCTGTAAATCCGATCTGTTGGTGATCAACAAAATCGACCTCGCGCCGCTGGTCGGTGCCTCGCTGACGATGATGGACAGCGACACAAAACGCATGCGCAACGGCAAGCCGTTCGTGTTCAGCAATCAGAAAACCGGCCTGGGTCTGGAAGAGATCATCGCCTTCATCGAACGCCAGGGTTTGCTGACCGCGGCCTGATCACGACTTATCAACAAGGAAGCTTATCCATGACACTCAAACGCATTCTCGGCGCCCTGGCCCTGCTGCTGGCCCCGACCCTCGCCTTCGCCCATCCGGGGCATGGCGACAACGGCTTGATCGCCGGTATCAGCCATCCGCTTGGCGGCCTCGATCACTTGCTGGCGATGCTGGCGGTCGGTTTGTGGGCGGCACAGCAGCAAGGCGCTGCGCGTTGGGCGCTGCCGTGCGCCTTTGTCGGCACTATGTTGATTGGCGGGCTGTTGGGTTTTGAAGGATTGAACCTGCCGGCACTGGAAGGCGGGATTGCCGCTTCCGTGTTGGCCTTGGGGCTGGCGGTTGCCTTGGCAGTGCGTCCACCGTTGATGATGGCGGTGGGTGCGACGGCGTTGTTTGCGCTGTTCCATGGTGTCGCACATGGGCTGGAACTGCCGGACATGTCGAGTCCCTGGACCTACGTCGCAGGCTTTGTCGCGGCGACGGCGGTGTTGCACGCGGCGGGTTATGCGCTGGTGCGGGTGTTGCCGCATGCGGCAGCGCCGCTGGTGCGACTGGCGGGCGCGGCTTCGGCGGCGACCGGGGTGTGGTTGCTGGCGGGTTGATTCTCTAGCGCCGTCCACGGCCTCTTCGCGAGCAAGCCCGCTCCCACATTTGATCTTTGTTGTTCACAAGTATTGTGTTCACAGCAAATCCAGTGTGGGAGCGGGCTTGCTCGCGAAGGCGACCTGACAGACACCGCATCGCTCAGGCCGACCTCTCTGCTAACATGTCGCGCAATCGCCCCTGCCGTGACGACGCCAGCCAATGCCGCCTGTTTCCCGCTCCGCCTCCCAGCCTGAACTGACCGCCCTGTTTGCCTCGGTGCAACAGCACTTCCTGAACGTCATCGTGCCGCTTTGGCAAGGTCCGGGCTGGAACGCCGACATGGCGTTGCCCTACGAGGCGCTGGATGCCGAACACCAACCGCTGCCACCGCAACGCTACCGGGCCATGGCCTGTGCGCGGCAGTTGTATCTGTTTGCCAGCCTGATCGGTCAGGTGCCGGGCGCCGAAGAGCGTGCCGCCGCGTTGTTCCGCTCGTTGCAGCGGCACTTCCACGATGCCGAGCACGGTGGCTGGTTCTACTGTGTCGATGCGCAAGGTGCGCCGCTGGATCAGCGCAAGGACCTCTACACCCACGCCTTCATCCTGTTCGCCTGCGCCCATTACTGGGACAAGGTCCGCGAGCCACTGGTGGAGTCGGTGCTCAATGCCTCGCTGGAAGTGATTGCGCAGCGTTTCGCCACGGACGACGGTCTGTACGAAGCCACGCTCGACCGCGACTGGTCGTCGCTGGACAGCGGCCCTTTGCAAAATCCACTGATGCACCTGGCCGAAGCATTCCTCGCCACCCTGTCGGTGCGTGAAAACCTCGACGTGCAACAGGCGCTCGTCGAGTTATGCACAGCCATGCACGCGCGCTTCATCGATCCGCAGCACGGCGTGTTGATGGAAAAACCGTTGGGGTCTGTGGATAACTGGTTTGAACCGGGGCACCAGTTCGAGTGGTATTTCCTGCTGGAGTCCTCGGCGCTGTTGCGTAATTCGACGCTGCATGCCGATCTGGAGCGGGCCTTCGCCTTTACCGAGCAAGTGGGTGTCGATCAGCAGACTGGCGCCGTGCGGGCAATGCTCGACTTCGCAGCGGATCACGGCGTCCGGGACGCCACGCAGCGTATCTGGGCCCAGGCCGAGTACCTGCGCGCATTGACGCTGCGCCGGGACAGCGAGGCCGTCGTGCTGCGCCAATTGCAGGCGTTGCAGCAACGCTCGCTACACGAGGGAGGTTGGTTTGAGTGCCGTGACGAGCACGGTGAAGTCAGCCGCCGCGACATGCCGTCGACCACGCCCTATCACCTGGCAACCTGTTATCGCGGGTTGGCGGAATATCTCGCCACAAAGTGAAATCCAATCACTCAGTCCACTTGCGATCCCCGGTAAAGCTGATGGTCAGCCATCGCGCTGCATCCGGCTTACCGAGCTTCGCGGAAATCTCCTCGCGCAAACTGTCCAGTTGCCCCACACCGTCCAGCCAGTAATCCTTCGGCAATACGATGTGAATCTCGATAAAACAGGCCCTGCCGTGTTTCTGCACGTAGGAAATGTAATCGTCGAAACCATGCTCGACCTTCGCCACCTCCATCACCTGACGCACCTTGTCGTCCAATTGATCCGGAACGATCCCCAATACATCGCGCAGTGCCGGGCCGAGGATTTTGAACGCCGGGGGCAGCATGCCCAAGGCCAGCAGGATCAGGATCATCGGGTCGACATACACCGCCCACTTGTCGTAACCCTGAGTCTTGAGCAGCAGTGCGATGAGGAAACTCACCAGCAGTCCCGCCGACAGCATCGCGTCCACCAGCCAACTGATGTTGTCGAACTGGATCAGCGATGATTTGAGTGTGCGATTGCGATGGCGGACGTAGAAGAAGTAAATGAGCTCAACGACGGTGAACACCGCCGCGTAGAGGATCACCAGACCGAGTTCGACCTCGCGACCTCCATTGATGATGCCGAACACGCCGTTGAGAAACGCATAAACGGCCACCAGGAATATGAAACAGCCTTCGATCACCAGCACCATGGGCTCCAGGTGCCAGGAGCCGAACTGGAAGCGCTGGTTGCTTTCCTTGGCGATCAGCCTGGCGGTGATCAGCATCAGGACCTTGATGAAGGCCGCGATCAACGAAAAGAAGCCATCGAACAGGATGGATTGGGCGCCCGAAACAAATCCGGTGATGATCCCGGCGAATGTCACGGCGAGCATCAGGAAGGTCGATTGTTTGAGCAGCGACTGCTCGCCTCGATTACTCACTTGATCTCCTCTAAAACCTCTAGACCGCCGGGTGTGGCGGAGTTATTGGGTGAGGAGTCTAGCTGATGTCTTGCACTGCCAGTTCCGACCCCTTCGCGAGCAAGCCCGCTCCCACAGTGGGTCAAGGTGCACACAAGTTGTGTGGACGACACAAAATTCTGTGGGAGCGGGCTTGCCCGCGAATGGCCGTTACGCGGTCTTAAGACTTACGCTCGATAGCAAAACCAGCCCAGGTCTGGCTGACCGGCATCAGCTCCAGGCTGTTGATATTGATATGCGCCGGCGCATTGAGCACCCAGAAGATGGTCTCGGCGATGTCCTGCGGCTGAATCGGCTCGGCGCCGGCGTAAGTAGCGTTGTAGCGCTCCTGGTCACCGGCAAAACGCACCAGCGAGAACTCGCTCTCGCACAGGCCCGGCTCGATGTTGCTGACCCGTACGCCCGTGCCTTGCAGGTCGCAGCGCAGGTTCACGGAGAACTGTTTGACGAACGCCTTGGTCGCGCCATACACGTGGCTGCCCGGGTACGGGTAGTTGCCGGCGATGGACCCCAGGTTGACGATACCGGCACCACGACCGTGGGCGATCAGGCGCGGCAACAGCAGACGGGTGCTGTACATCAGGCCCTTGACGTTGGTATCGACCATGGTGTCCCAGTCGTCCAGGTCGCACTTGGGCGCCGGATCAACCCCCAGGGCCAGCCCGGCGTTGTTGATCAACCCGCGCAGTTTGGCAAAGGATGGCGGCAGATTGGCAATCGCCTCCTCCATGGCCTTGCGATCACGCACATCGAGCACCAGGCCATGGACTTCGGTCTGCTTCGACAGCTCGGCGCACAGTGCATTGAGGCGCTCTTCACGACGGCCAGTCAGCACCAGTTTCCAGCCGGCCTCGGCAAAACGACGGGCACAGGCTTCACCAAAACCGGAGGTCGCGCCGGTAATAAACAGGGTGTTGGACATCGTGTTCTCCTTGCTTCGGCTGATCGCCAGCCATTGGAATAGAAAATCAGCAGGCAGCATGCCCGGCCTTGTTCACAGCGGCAACCACCGTTCAAACTGTTCAAAAAACGCTCAACTCCGGCAAGCCCTTGACCAGCGTGGCCTACAGCCATGTGCGCGCACGTTATCCACAGGCCGGTCCACAGTCTCTGGGGGCAAGTGGAAAAGCTGCAAGCCGCTATCCACAAGGCTTTGCGCGGGGTTTTGAAACTTTTTTGCTTGACCCTCAACCGCCTGCCGTGTAGCCCTTGGCCATTTTCATGACTGACGGGTCAAACCGACGATGGCGCCAAGCCAGTAACCACGGCCTTCAGCCGAGTCTTTCCAGAGTTTAGTCACAGACTTATCCACAGGCTTGTCCACGCCGATTTCACGCACTTGCGCCCCGAACAAAAAGGTTGACAAAGCGACCTGCAAGCTGCGCAAAAACACCTGATCAAAAAACAACCACACCTCTGCAAGCCACGGTTTAAAAGGCCTCCAGCCAGCTACTCCCACGTTATTCACAGCCGGTTCCACAGCAAACGGGGACAAGTCAAAACCGTGACAAAACAACTATTTGCAGCGGCTTTATGTCGCGCTTTGCGAGCTTGGGAATATTGTTTTCCACAATTTCTTTAAAGTGCATCGAGCCCCCCTGTGGGAGCGGGCTTGCTCGCGAAGACGGCGTGTCAGTCACATCATTGCCGGATGAATGACCGCATTCGCGAGCAAGCCCGCTCCCACAGGGGATTTGCGGTGGATTGGAGATGTAAAAAAGCCCCGGCGATTGCGCGCCGGGGCTTGTGCATAACAAAGCAGACTCAGTGCCCGCCGAGATAGGCGTTACGCACATCCTCGTTGACCAACAACTCCTTGCCGGTGCCGGTCATGCGGATTTCACCGTTGACCATCACATACGCCCGGTCCGACAACCGCAGGGCGTGGTTGGCGTTCTGCTCCACCAGGAAGATGGTCATGCCGGTCTTGGCCAGTTCACGCAGAGTGGCAAAGATCTGCTTCACCACGATCGGCGCCAGGCCCAGGCTCGGTTCATCGAGCAGCAACAACTTGGGCCGGCTCATCAGGGCCCGGGCGATGGCGAGCATTTGCTGCTCGCCGCCGGACATGGTCATCGCCCGTTGGGTACGCCGCTCTTCGAGCCGCGGGAACAGCTCGAACATGCGCTGCATGTCCTCCTTGGCGTACTTGTCACCGATAGGGATGGTGCCCATCAGCAGGTTCTCCTCGACGGTCATGTCGGGGAACACCCGCCGCCCTTCCGGCGATTGCGCGATGCCGTTGGAGGCGATGTAGTGGGACGACTTGTGGGTAATGTCCACGCCCTGATAAAGGATCTGCCCGTCCGCCGCCCTTGGCTGGCCGAAGATCGACATCAGCAGGGTCGACTTGCCGGCACCGTTGGAGCCGATCAGGCTGACGGTTTCCCCTTCGTTGATGTGCAGCGAGACACCTTTAAGGGCCTGGATCGGGCCGTAAAACACGTCCAGATCCTTGAGTTCGAGGATGGGTTTACTCATACCACCTCCTCTTCTTCGGCGCCCAGGTACGCAGCAATCACTTTCGGGTCGTTGCGGATGTCGTCGGGACCACCCTCGGCAATGACGATGCCGTGGTCCAGCACCACGATGTGGTCGGAGATACTCATAACCATGCCCATGTCGTGTTCGATCAGCACCACGGTCAGATCGTGCTCGTCGCGCAGCAGCCGGATCATCGCGCTCAGCGCTTCGGTTTCCTGAGGGTTGAGGCCGGCGGCCGGTTCGTCGAGGCAGATGATCTGCGGACGGGTGCACATGGCGCGGGCGATTTCCAGGCGGCGCTGTTGGCCGTAGGACAGTTCACCGGCCAGGCGGTTGGCGCAGTCCACCAGATCCACCACTTCCAGCCAGTAGAACGCGTGGTCCAGCGCATCGCTTTCGGCCTTGCGGTAGCCCTTGGTATTGAGGATGCCGGCGAGCATGCTGCGGTTGACCCACATGTGCTGGGCCACCAGCAGGTTTTCCAGCACGGACATTTCCTTGAACAAACGAATGTTCTGGAAGGTCCGCGCCAGGCCTGCCCGGTTCACCAGGTGGGTGCCGCCGAATGCCTTGTAGAACAGCCGACTGGCGAAGGATTTCGGCGAAACGAAGTCCGTTGGCTTGAACGACTCACCCAGCAACTTGATGACGTTGGTCTGTTGCCCACGGATGTTGAGTTCGATCTTGCCGCCGGAGGCTTTGTAGAACCCGGTCAGGCAGTTGAACACCGTGGTCTTGCCGGCGCCGTTAGGTCCGATCAAGGCGAAGATCGAGTTGCGGTGCACCTTCAGGCTGACATCGCTCAACGCCTTGATGCCGCCGAAGTGCATCATCAGCTTTTCTACACTGAGTACGACTTCGCTCATGGCGCTACTCCTTTACGCGGGGTCACACCGGTACGGCTGATCCGAATCAGGCCGCGCGGTCGCCAGATCATCATCAACACCATCAGGATGCCGAACAGCAGCACGCGGTATTCGGCGAAGCCACGCAGCAGTTCCGGGGCGACGGTCAGCACGAAGGCTGCAATTACGACGCCTATGGTCGAACCCATGCCCCCCAGTACCACGATGGCGAGGATCAGCGCCGATTCGAAGAAGGTGAACGAGGTCGGGTTGACGAAGCCCTGGTAGGTGGCGAAAAACACCCCGGCCAGACCGGCCGTCGAGGCACCGATGGTGAACGCCGAGAGCTTGACCAGTACGTGGTTCAGGCCCATGGAGCGGCAGGCGATTTCGTCTTCGCGCAGGGCTTCCCAGGCGCGGCCGACCGGCATGCGGGTCAGGCGATGCTTGATGTGCAGCACGGCCAGGACCACCAGGAACAACACGACGTAGATGAAGTAGTACTTCACGTCAGGGTTGTAGGCGATGCCGAAGAACTCATGGAACGGCACTCCGCCCTCTTTCGCCCTTTTTCCGAACTCGATGCCGAAGAAGGTTGGCAACGGCGCTGCCATGCCGTTCGGGCCGCCAGTCAGCGACAACCAGTTGTTGAGGATCAGACGGATGATTTCACCGAAACCCAGGGTCACGATCGCCAGATAGTCGCCATGCAGGCGCAACACCGGGAAGCCGAGGATGCAACCGGCCAGGCCGGCGGTGATCGCCGCCAGCGGCAACACCGTCCAGAAGCCCAGCCCAAGATATTGATAACCGAGCGCCAGGCCGTAGGCACCGATGGCGTAGAACGCCACGTAACCGAGGTCGAGCAGGCCGGCCAGGCCGACCACGATGTTCAGACCCAGCCCCAGCAGCACGTAGATCAGCCCGAGGATGACCACGCCCAGCAGGTAGGAGTTGGAGAAAAACGGGAACACCACGGCGATGACGATCATCAGCGGGATGATCCAGCGCAACCGCGATTTGTAATCGGGTGCCAGTACATGCACCCCGGAACCGGTGGTTTCAAAACCTTCGAGGATTCTCAGGCCCTTGGGGGTTTGCAGGAACATGCTCAGGGCAAAACGACCGGCCATGACGATAGCGACAATCCACGCCACACGAGTGGTTTCCAGGTTGAAGCCATAGCCATCGAGAACGACGCCGACGATTGGCCCGAACACGATCAGGGCAATGAGTCCGGCAAGAATCGCGTCAACCAGACTTTTTTTGATATCAATGGTTTTTTTAGTGGTTGAAGACATCGCTTACACCTTCGACACAAGAGGACGGCCGAGCAGGCCTTGAGGCCGAAAGACCAGAACGAGGACCAGCAACGAGAAGCTGAAAACGTCTTTGTAGTCCGAGTTCACCAGACCGGAAAACAGCGACTCGGAAATCCCGAGAATGATCCCGCCGAGCATCGCGCCGGGCAGTGAGCCAATCCCGCCAAGTACCGCGGCGGTGAACGCCTTGATCCCGATGATGAAGCCGGCATAGAAGTCGAATGTGCCGTAGTTCATGGTGATCAGCACACCGGCCAGGGCCGCCATCGCAGCACCGATGATGAATACGTAGGAAATCACCCGATCGGTGTTGATCCCCAGGATCGAAGCCATCTTGCGGTCTTGCTGGGTTGCACGGCACATGCGGCCGAGCTTGGTGTATTTGATGATGTAGGTCAGCGCGGCCATCCCGACAAACGCGGCGACCAGAATGAAGACCTTGGTGTAGGTCAACTGAACGAAACCGGTACCGATATCAACGCGCCAGGCACCCGAGAGCAAAGTCGGAACACCTTGTTGCTTCGCGCCCTGGGAGATCTGTGCGTAGTTTTGCAGGATCAGGGAGATACCGATCGCACTGATCAACGGTGCGAGTCGGGTGGAGTTGCGCAGGGGCTTGTAGGCGACGCGCTCGATGACCCAGCCATACACCGCCGTGACGACGATGGTGAAGATCAGTGTGCCAAGCATCAGCAGCGGGAAGGATTCGATACCGAAGTACGCCAGCAGAGCCAGACTGATTGCCGCGAGGTAAGCGGAAATCATGTAAACCTCGCCGTGGGCGAAGTTGATCATGCCGATGATGCCATAGACCATTGTGTAGCCGATGGCGATCAGGCCATAGACCGACCCGAGGGTCAGGCCGTTGACCAGTTGCTGCAGGAAAATACCATCCATAACGCAATCTCACGCAATGAGAACCTGCACATGTGGCTGTGCGGTTCCTCTAAGGAAAATACAGATATACGTCGGAGCAATGTCAGACACGATCAGGCAGGCCACCACGGCCCCTGTGGGAGCTGGCTTGCCTGCGATAGCGGTTGAACATTCAACAAAGTTGTCGTCTGCCAGTCCGTCATCGTCGGAACGCCGCCCGGAGCAAGCTCGCTCCCACAGGGGACTCGTGGGGTTCACCCGATTGAGTCAGCCCTTACTTCTGTTTTTCCAGCTGGTGGTACTTGCCATCCTTGTCCCACTGGTAAACCACGTAGTCGGAGATTTTCAGGTCGCCCTTGCTGTCCCAGGTCTTCTCGCCCATGACGGTCTTGACCGGGTTCTTCTTCAGCCATGCCGCCGCTTCTTCGCCCTTGTTGGACTTGGCGCCGTTGAAGGCTGCTGCCAGGGTCTGGACCGAAGCGTAGGCGTACAGGGTGTAGCCTTCAGGCTCGGTACCGGCCTTGCGGAAGGCGTCTACCACGGTCTTGCTGTCTGGCAGCATGCGTGGGTCGGCACCGAAGGTCATCAGCACGCCGTCAACGAATTGCGGACCGCCAGCGGTGGTCACCAGTTCGTCGGTCACGATGCCGTCGTCGGACATGAACTTGACGTCTTTCAGGCCTTGTTCACGCAGTTGACGCACCAGAGGACCGGCTTCCGGGTGCAGGCCACCGAAGTAGACGACGTCAGCGCCGGCGCCGCGGATCTTGGTGACGATGGTGCTGAAGTCTTTCTCGCCACGGGTCAGGCCTTCATACAGCACAGGCGTTACGCCGCGCTTGACCAGTTGAGCCTTGGTGGCATCCGCCAGGCCCTGGCCGTAGGTGTCCTTGTCGTGCAGCACGACAACTTTCTTGCCCTTGAGCACGTCGACGATGTAGTCGCCGGCCACGATGCCTTGCTGGTCGTCACGCCCGCACATACGGAACATGGCGCTCAGGCCACGCTCGGTCACAGCCGGGTTGGTGGAGCCTGGAGTGATGGCGATGATGCCTGCTTCGTCGTAGATCTCGGAGGCCGGGATGGTCGACGAGGAGCAGAAGTGACCGACCACGCCGGCGACTTTCTGGTTGGTCAGGTCTTTGGCGACCGTCACAGCCTGTTTCGGTTCGCAGGCGTCATCGCCCTTGACCAGTACGATTTTTTCCCCGTTAACCCCGCCCGCCGCGTTGACCGCATCGGCCGCTGCCTGTGCACCCTTCATGTACTGCTCGCCAAATGCCGCGTTGGCGCCCGTCATTGGTCCCGCTACGCCGATCTTGATGTCAGCCTGAGCAAACGCAGAAACACCCAGCGCAGTTGCCACTGCGAGGGCCAGAAAGCCTTTCTTGTAAAACGTCTGGGACATGAGGTGGTGCTCCATGGTTTTTTTTAATTGGCACTGCGACTTCACTGAATGCTCAGAGCAAGGGCCGTGCCATCGGTTTTTTATTCTGAAAAAAGTCGCTGCTTTCTTGTTATTTCGACTGTTTCGGTCCCATTTTCATTGGGCGTGCAACCGTCTAAACCGCGGAAGGTAAAACCATTATTTTTTTGAGGCGCAACCCGCCTGCGCCATCATTGCAACCGCAGCTTTAAACGACGTGCAACCAGCCTGTAACAACGTGCGTCACCGAAGTGCACACTGCTGGTGCGGGACTGCTACAACCCGCACCACTACAGGCTAGCTGCAGATCGAAAAAGCGCCGCTTCCCACTGCAAAAATCAACCTTCAGATCACGATCCGCAGGCACTGGCCTGCGTGATACAGCGAGAATCCCGCCTCATACAGACAGCTGCGCAACCCCACCCCGGCCAATGGCTGCATGGGCGCGAAAGGAATCGGTAGCGCTTGAGGATTTCCGTTACACAGGTAATCGGCAAAGGCTTTGCCGACCACTGTTCCCGTGGTCACGCCCCGACCGTTGTAACCGGTGACTGCCACTAAACCGGGCGCGGGCTCGAACAGACGCATCAAATGATCGGGAGTAAAGGCGATGCAACCGGTCCAGGTGCACTCCCATTCCACCGGTTTCAGGTACGGAAAATAGTGCTGCTGCACCCGGTCGGCCCAGGCCTTGAGGAACCAGGCCGGTTTCTGATTGCCATTACCCAGGCTGCCAAGCAGCAGGCGACCGTCTTTGTCGCGACGGATACTGCTGAGCACCTGCCGGGTGTCCCAGGAACCCTGGCCACCGGGCAGAATTTGCCGGGCGGCTTCTTCGGTCAGCGGCACCGAGGCCACCTGATAGTAATAACCCGGGAAGAAATTGCGCCGCAGCTCCGTCCAGTCGCCTTCGGTGTAGGCATTGGAGGCAATCACCACCTTCTCGGCCATGACCGAGCCCTGGGCAGTCTGTACTGACCAGCGCTGCCCCTGACGTTCGAGTCGGGTGACCGGGGAGTGATCGAATAATTGACCACCCAGGCCGATGGCCGCTTTGGCCAACCCCGTGGTATAGGCCATCGGGTTGAGCGTGCCAGCGCGGCGATCGAGCAGCGCGGCGGCGATTTTTTTTGTGCCGGTGGCTTGTTCACAAGCTTGCCCGGTGAGCAGCTCTACCGGCGCACCGCGACGTTTCCATTGTTCTTCACGACTGCGCAGATCGGCTTCGCCACGGGCGTTGTGCGCCATGTGCAGCGTGCCTTCGCGGCGCAACTGGCAATCGATGTTGTACTTGTCCACAAGGCTGAACACCAGCGATGGCGCCGCCCCCAGCATGCGGTTGAGCTGGCTGCCGACCGCCTCGCCAAACCCGGCTTCGATCTCGTCCGGGGGAATCCACATCCCGGCGTTGATCAGTCCGACGTTGCGCCCCGAACCACCATGGCCGGCGCGGTGAGCCTCCAGCACACAAACGGTCTTGCCTTGCTCCAGCAGATGCACCGCCGCCGACAAACCGGTAAACCCGGCGCCGATGACGCAGACATCCACCGAGACCTCACCCTTGAGGGCCGAATTGTCCGGCCTCTGCGGCGTCAGTTTTTCCCACAGACACTCTTCGCGTAACGGCATTGCCAGACTCCGAAAATGAAACCTAACCACCCACACAAATCAGTGTGGGAGCGGGCTTGCTCGCGAAAGCGGTATGTCAGTCACCATTAATGTCGGCTGACAGATTGCATTCGCGAGCAAGCCCGCTCCCACAGGGGATCTTGTTTGACTCAAGACTCAGTCAAACGTAATACCCTGCGCCAACGGCAACTCCAGCGAATAGTTCACGGTGTTGGTCTGGCGGCGCATGTAGCCGCGCCACGCATCGGAGCCGGACTCGCGACCGCCGCCGGTTTCTTTCTCGCCACCAAACGCGCCACCGATTTCCGCGCCGCTCGGGCCGATGTTGACGTTGGCAATGCCGCAGTCGCTGCCCACCGCCGACATGAACTGCTCGGCTTCACGCACATCGGTGGTGAAGATGCACGAGGACAGGCCTTGTGGCACGGCGTTATTCAGGCGCAGGGCTTCCTGGAAGTCGCTGTAACCGACCACGTACAGGATCGGGGCGAAGGTTTCGTGGCAGACCACATCGCTCTGCTCCGGCATTTCGACGATGGCCGGCGATACGTAATAGGCATTCGGGAACTTGTCTTCCAGCTGACGCTTGCCGCCGAATACCCGGCCGCCTTCGCTCAGTGCCTGCTCGAGCGCGTCCTGCATGTTGTCGAAGCTTTGTTTGTCGATCAGCGGGCCGATCAGGTTGCCTTCCAGCGGATGGCCGATACGTACTTTCGAGTACGCAGCTTTCAGACGGGTGACGATTTCTTCTTTGACAGACTCATGGGCGATCAGGCGACGCAGGGTGGTGCAGCGCTGACCGGCGGTGCCGACGGCGCTGAACAGAATGGCGCGAACAGCCATGTCCAGGTCGGCGCTTGGGCCGAGGATCATTGCGTTGTTGCCGCCCAGTTCCAGAATGCTGCGGGCGAAACGTGCGGCGATTTTCGGCGCCACTTCACGGCCCATGCGGGTGCTGCCGGTGGCGCTGACCAGCGCGACACGCGGATCATCGACCAAGGCTTCGCCAGCATCTCGACCGCCAATGATCACCTGGCTCAGGTGCGGTGGCGCATCGCTGAAGTTCTTCAGCACACGATCGAACAGCGCCTGGCAAGCCAGTGCGGTCAGCGGGGTTTTTTCCGATGGCTTCCAGATCACCGGGTTGCCGCAGACCAGCGCCAGCGTGGCGTTCCAGGCCCAGACCGCGACCGGGAAGTTGAACGCACTGATCACCCCGACAACGCCCAGCGGGTGCCAGGTTTCACGCATGTGATGGCCAGGACGCTCGGAGGCGATGGTCAAACCGTACAGCTGGCGCGACAGACCGACGGCGAAGTCGCAGATGTCGATCATTTCCTGAACTTCACCCAGGCCTTCCTGGGTGATCTTGCCGGCTTCCCAGGACACCAGCTCGCCGAGGTCGGCCTTGTATTCCCGCAGGATGTCACCCAGTTGCCGCACCAGCTCCCCACGGCGCGGCGCCGGAACCTTGCGCCACAGTTCGAACGCATGATCTGCGCGACTGATGTGCTGCTCGACTTCAGCAGCGCCTTCCCAGTTCACGGCGGCGATCCTGCTGCCATCGATCGGCGAATGCACCGGCACTTTGCCGTTCTGGTACAGGGCCGGGTTCACACCTAGACGATCAAGCAATGCGGCAACCATGGGTCACTCCTCAAGCAAAAGACAGAACACGTGCAGCCGGAAATTCACGGCTGATCAGACCTGTAGTTTTAGCTGCCCGGAGGTTACTCAACAAACGACCATTAAGAGAGATATCATTCCGTTTATTCATGCTGTGCATTGCTGGCAATAAAGAGACAAGAACCAAGGACCGCCCATGCTGAATAAACGCTACTTGCCATCGATCGCTGCGTTGCAGTGCTTCGAGGCCGTCACCCGGCATTTGAGCTTCACCCGGGCCGCCGAAGAGTTGAACCTGACCCAGAGCGCCGTGAGCAAACAGGTTGCGCAACTCGAAGAGCTGCTGCAACACCTGCTGTTTCGCCGGGTGCGCCGCCGCCTGCAGATGACGCCGGCCGGCGACCTGTACCTGGTTGAAGTGCGAAAAATCCTCACGCAGGTCGAGATGTCGACCCATTACCTGCGTTCCTACGGCGGCGAGACTGAAGTACTACGCGTCTCGACACCGCCGACCTTCGGCGCACGCTGGCTAGTGCCTCGCCTGAAAGGCTGGCGCCTGCGTCATCCGTCGATTCACCTGGACCTGTGCAGCGAGCAGGAAGCCGACGATCTGCAGCAAGGGCGCAGCGACCTGGCGTTCTATTTCGGCCAGGGCTCACGGCCCGGCTCCGAATGCCTGAAGCTGTTCGGCGAAGAGCTGGTGCCCGTGTGCGCCCCGGGTAGCCTGCCGGACACACCGTTCACCGATCCGACGCAACTGACTGACCTGGTCCTGCTGCAAAACGCTTCCCGCCCCCAGGCCTGGCATGACTGGTTCGACCATCAGGGCTACCACACCGAGCACAGCTACCACGGCCCGCGCTTCGAAACCTTTTATATGTGCATCCGCGCCGCCCAGGTCGGTTGCGGCGTGGCGTTGTTGCCGCGCTTTCTGGTGGAAGAGGAACTGGCGGACGGCAAACTGGTCATTCCCTGGCAGCATGCAATGCCCAGCACCGACGCCTATTACCTTGCGTACCCGGAGCATTCGGCGGAAGTGCCCAAGGTGCGGGACTTTGTGAAGTGGATGCTGGAGCAGATCGATAGCCCGGAGACGGTGCCACATTAAGCCCTTGCACATCCCCTGTGGGAGCGAGCTTGCTCCGGGCGGCGTTCCGACGATGGCGTCATCACATTCAATGCTTCAATTGACTGTCAGTCCGCTATCGCGAGCAAGCTCGCTCCCACAGGGATCCGCTGCGCTCCAAGAAATCGCTGGCAATCCAGCCCTCTGATATGCGCCACTAGCGCCATTGTTCAATACCGCTGCAACGCTGGAGATTCCCGTTATGAGCGAGAGTGTGTTTGCCGATCGCATCGTGCAGAACCTGCTCGACACCGACTTCTACAAACTGACGATGATGCAGGCGGTGCTGCACAACTACCCGAACGTCGAAGTCGAATGGGAGTTTCGTTGCCGTAACAGCGAGGACTTGCGCCCGTACCTGGCGGAAATCCGTTTCCAGATCGAGCGCTTGGCCGAACTGAGCCTGAGTGCCGACCAGTTGAGCTTTCTGGAACGCATCAGCTTCCTGAAGCCGGACTTCCTGCGTTTTCTCGGGTTGTTTCGCTTCAACCTGCGCTACATCCACACCGGCCTCGAAAACGGTGAACTGTTTATCCGCCTGCGTGGCCCCTGGCTGCATGTGATCCTGTTCGAAGTGCCACTGCTGGCCCTGGTCAGCGAGGTGCGCAACCGCTATCGCTACCGCGAAGTCGTGCTGGAGCAGGCCCGTGAGCAGCTCTACCGCAAGTTCGACTGGCTGAGCGCCAACGCCAGCAGTGATGAATTGTCCGAATTGCAGGTGGCCGATTTCGGCACGCGCCGTCGCTTCTCGTATCGGGTGCAGGAAGAAGTGGTGAATGTGCTCAAGCACGATTTCCCCGGACGCTTCGTCGGCACCAGCAACGTGCACCTGTCCCGGGAACTGGACATGAAGCCCTTGGGCACCATGGCCCACGAATGGATCATGGCGCACCAGCAGCTCGGCCCGCGGCTGATCGACAGCCAGATCGCCGCACTCGATTGCTGGGTCCGCGAATACCGTGGCCTGCTGGGGATTGCCCTGACTGACTGCATCACCAGTGATGCCTTCCTCGGCGATTTCGATCTGTTTTTCGCCAAGCTTTTCGACGGTTTGCGCCACGATTCAGGCGATCCGGTGCTGTGGGCGGAAAAAGCCATCGCCCACTATCACAAGCTCGGCATCGACCCGATGAGCAAGACGCTGACCTTCTCCGATAGCCTGACATTGCCCAAGACCCTGGAGATATTCCGGGCGCTGCGCGGTCGGATCAATGTCAGCTTCGGCATCGGCACCAACCTGACCTGTGATATTCCGGGTGTCGAACCGATGAGCATCGTGCTTAAAATGACCGCCTGCAACGGCCAGCCGGTGGCGAAGATCTCCGACGAGCCAGGCAAGACGCACTGCAAAGACCCGAATTTCGTCGCTTACTTGCGACACGTTTTCCAGGTTCCTGCCGCCCTTTCCAGTACATCAAGCAAGGAGTGAATTCATGCAAGCCGTACAGCGTGAGATTGCTGAACAGCTCAAGGTCCAGCCGCCATTCGCCGACGAAGCCGCCCTTGAGGCCGAAGTCGCCCGGCGGGTGACCTTCATTCAGGACTGCCTGGTCAATTCCGGGCTCAAGACCCTGGTGCTGGGCATCAGTGGCGGCGTCGATTCCCTGACCGCCGGCCTGCTGGCCCAACGTGCAATGCGTGAATTGCGCCAACGCACGGGCGAAGACAGCTACAAGTTCATTGCCGTGCGCCTGCCCTACGAAACCCAGTTCGATGAGCACGACGCCCAGGCTTCGGTGGATTTCATCAAGCCGGACGAGCGCCACACCGTGAACATCGGCCCGGCGGTCAAATCCCTGGCCAATGAAGTGGCAGCCTTCGAAGGCAAACATGCGGTGTCGGTGGACTTCGTGCTCGGCAACACCAAGGCGCGCATGCGCATGGTCGCCCAGTACACCATCGCCGGCGCAGCCCATGGCCTGGTGATCGGCACCGATCACGCGGCGGAAGCGGTGATGGGTTTCTTCACCAAGTTCGGTGACGGCGCCTGCGACCTGGCGCCACTCAGTGGCCTGGTGAAAAACCAGGTCCGCGCCATCGCCCGCAGCTTCGGCGCGCCGGAGTCGCTGGTGGAGAAAGTCCCGACCGCCGACCTCGAAGACCTGTCGCCGGGCAAGCCGGACGAAGCGTCCCACGGCGTGACCTACGCCGAGATCGACGCCTTCCTGCACGGCGACCCGGTGCGTGAAGAGGCGTTCAGGATCATTGTTGATACCTACAACAAGACCCATCACAAGCGGGTAATGCCGTTTGCGCCGTGATTGGTGATTGAATGAAAAAGCCCGCTGAAGTGTTGAGCTTCAGCGGGCTTTTTCTTTGGCCAAAACATGCGTCGATGCTTCTGGCCCCTTCGCGGGCAAGCCCGCTCCCACAGGTACGGTGGTGTCCCTGTGGGAGCGGGCTTGCTCCGGGCGGCGTTCCGACGAAGAACGATGACGCGGTGCGCCTGATTACTTCAGGGTCACGGTACCTTTCATCATCGAGATGTGGCCCGGGAACGAGCAGAAGAAACCGTACTTTTGAGTCGCATCCAGCTTCGACACATCGAAGGTCACCGAGTCGGTTTCCTTGGCGCCGATGATCTTGGTGTGGGCGATCACGCGGACGTCGCCTTCCTTCAGGTAGTTCTTGTCGATGCCGGCGCTCAGGCCGTCGGTAGCGATCGGCTGCATGTCGGCTTCTTTACTCAGCACCCAGTTATGGCCCATGACGTTCTTCGGCAAGCTGCCGGAGTGCTTGAGTTCCACGGTAAACGTCTTGCAGCTCTTGTCGATTTCAATGGCCTTCGTGTCGAAAGACATCTGGTCGGTGGAGTCGACGGTGACTTTGCACTCTGCAGCCATCAATTGGCTGCTGGCCAGTGTCAACAGGGATACCGCAACAAGTTTGGCAAACATGGTGAATCTCCAAGGCAGGGTTAACGAAATCGCGAATGAACAGAAGACTGCCTGAAAACTTCGCAAGTTCATATGACTTGAATCAAAAATTGTATACAACTTTCGAGCTATGACGCCGATGCAAATTATCTACCGGCCAAGTGTCTGGCCCGGGCCTATCATCAGGCCGTCCCCCTTTCAAATGGAACGTCTGTCATGTCGATCAACAGCCTGTTGTGCAGTTTGCTGGCCGCCTACGCTTGCGGCGCCAGCGGTACGTACGAAACCCCGGAACAACAAGTCTAGCCCTTGGAGTGCCGTGCGCCTGCCTTTACTCTGTGGTCCTGATCGACCATGGAGCAAGGCATGTCTTTAACATCCGTTTGTGTATTTTGTGGTGCCAGCACCGGCACCAACCCCGCTTACCGCGAAGCAGCCGTGGCCCTTGGCCGCGCGTTGGCCGAGCGCAAGCTGACCCTGGTGTATGGCGGTGGCGCCGTGGGCCTGATGGGCATCGTCGCCGATGCGGCCCTGGCGGCCGGCGGTGAAGTGATCGGCATCATCCCGCAAAGCCTCAAGGACAAGGAAATCGGCCACAGCGGCCTGACTCGCCTGGAAGTCGTCGATGGTATGCACGCGCGCAAGGCGCGGATGGCCGAGCTCAGCGATGCCTTTATCGCGCTGCCCGGTGGCCTTGGCACCCTCGAAGAACTGTTCGAAGTCTGGACCTGGGGCCAGCTCGGCTATCACGGCAAACCGCTGGGTTTGCTGGAAGTGAACGGTTTCTACAGCAAATTGACGTCTTTTCTCGATCATATCGTCGGCGAAGGCTTCGTTCGCGGGCAGCACCGTGACATGCTGCAAGTGAGCGAATCGCCGCAAACCCTGCTCGATGCTCTGGATGCCTGGCAACCGTCCATAGCGCCAAAATGGGCCGAGCAAAAACCCAGCTAACGGCTTGGCACCGATACAGGGCAGAATATGCGCCGCTCAACCTCACCTTCGACCCCAGAGGATCGCCCATGGCCAAACCTAATTATTCCTTCGCCAAACGTCAGAGAGACTTGGCCAAGGAGCAGAAGAAAGAGGAAAAGCTTCAGCGCAAGAAAGCTACAGCTGAAGAAGCGGCACTGAACCCTGAGGGTGAAGTGGCGGCAGAAGACGATGTTGATGCACCGAAAGACTCAGCGCCCGACGCCTGAGAACCTCCGGGCCCGATAACCTGATCAGGCTCACCGGATCTGTGTAAAGGGTTGGCAGCTTTGCTGCCGACCCTCACAGGCCAATCGAATGACTCCAAAGCACCGCAATTCCCTGTGGGAGCGGGCTTGCTCGCGAAAGCGGTTTCACATCTAAAAATGATGTTCCTGACACTCCGTCTTCGCGAGCAAGCCCGCTCCCACATTTGATCGTTGTTAATCCAGTGGCATCACGGTGACGCGGACTTCGGGATCATGGTTACCGCCTCCCAGAATCACCCCCCGCAACGGCGACACATCGGAAAAATCCCGGCCCCAGGCCAGGGTGATGTGCTCCAGTGCCGGTTGCACATTGTTGGTCGGATCGAAATCCACCCACCCCAGCACCGGGCAAAACACCGAGACCCAGGCGTGGGATGCATCAGCGCCGATCAGCCGTGGCTGACCCGGCGGTGGCTGGGTCAGCAGGTAGCCGCTGATGTAGCGAGCCGCCAACCCTCTGGAACGTACGCAGGCGAGCATCAGGTGGGCAAAGTCCTGGCAGACCCCGCGCCGACGCTCCAGCACCTCCACCAGCGGCGTCGCCACCTGGGTTGCTTCGGCATCGAAGGTGAACTCGCTGAAGATTTTCTCCATCAGCGCCTGCACGCCGAGCAACAACGCTCGACCCGGCGGAAAACAGCTTTCCGAAAACTCGACGAAGTTTCTCTTCAAATGCACATACGGCGATTCAAACCGGTATCGGCAGGCTTCGAGTAGCTCGGGCGACAGCGGTTGGCTGCTGTAGGTCAGCGCGCTACGGGTGTCTTCCCATGCGGGTGACAGATTGAAGTCCAACGCAGGCCGGGGCAGCACTTCAATGGTCAGGCTGGCGTTGACCAGCAATTCATCGTGGGGACGCTCGAACGCCAGCCGGGTCAGCGGATTGCCGAATACATCCAGTTCATCGCGACGCGAGGTCGGCTCGGGGCTGATCTGCAATTGCCGGTCGGTGCAGCGCTGCCAGGCACAAGGCCGCGGCCACAAATGCGCCAATTGCTGGGCCAGGGACACCGGGCTGTCGTAGTGATAATGGGTGTCGTGGAAAATCTGGTAGTAGGCGCTCATCAGACGGACACCGTGCGTTGGCTGACATCGTCGACATGGGCGAAATGCCGTAGCGCCAGACGATCGGAAACCTGCCCGCTGGCGTCGGCGATCTCTTGCAGCAGCGCGGCCAGCCCCTCGATGGCAGCGCGAACACTGGCGTCGCCGAACAGCGGGTTTTCCAGGCAGCCCAGGTCGAATCGCGCCAGACGCTCGACCAATTGCGGCAGCGCTGCTTCACGCGGCACGCCAAAGTCATCGTTGAGGCGTTTGAGGGTGCGGGTCACCAGTTTCAACTGGAACAACACGGCGTGAGGGTTCTGCTCGTCGAGCAATAGCAGGTCGAGCACCGGGATCAGTTGCGCCACCGCCAGGTATCGAGAACGGTAGGTGATGCTGCTGTTGCCCAGTTCCAGCAGCCATTCCAGCCCGGCCTGGTCGAAAGCCCCGGCGCCTCGCAGGAACGCCGCCAGGCTGCCGCTGAGAAATTGCAGGCGCTCGATCCGCCGGCCAATCATCAGGAAACGCCAGCCTTCGTCCCGGGTCATGTCGTCCAGGGCAAAGCCGGACAACGCCGCCAGGGACATCACCAGACGGTTGAGGAAATCCAGCAACTCGCCGAAATCCGGCTCCTCGGTTTCCAGTTCCATGGCTTCGCGCTGCAACTCCACCAGCGCCTGCCAGTTTTCCCGCGAGAGCTTGCCGCGCACCTGTGAAGCGGCCCACTGCAAGCGTTGCAGGTTGGAACGCAGGCTGAACGGCCAGTCATCGCCGAGCAACGCCGCCAACAGGCGCTCCGGCAACTCGCCCTCCTCGGGCAGCAGCATCAGCCGTTCGCCGAGATCCACCGCGGCCTGTAGGGCTTGCGGGTCGTCGCCGTCGACATAGCGCGCCAGCATGATGCGCAACAAACGGGCACTGTCGTCGCAACGTTCGCAGTAACGACCAAACCAGAACAGGTTTTCCACCACCCGCGACGGCAGGTAGGGATCGCGCCGCACCAGATCATGCACACCGATGTTGCGCTGGGCCTTCCATTGTTCGCCGCTGGGCGCACGCTCTCCCAGCACCCAGGTGTCCTTGCTGGCGCCACCGCGTTGCATCGACACCACTTCGGCATCGGCTTGGGCGGCGACCCGGGTCAAGCCGCCGGGCAATACCCGGTAACCCTCACGACTGGCCACCGCATACACGCGCATGCCGATCGCACGGGGTTGCAGTTGACCATCTTCGGCTTGCCAGATCGGCGCCTGGGACAATTGCGCCAGTTCTTGCGCGACATAGGCGTATGGCCGTGCCTGCATGCGCTCGGCGAGCTCCTTGCGCTGTTTTTCACTCAAATCACGGCCAAACACCGGCGCAAAGCTCTGGGACGGAAACGCCGGTTTGATCAGCAATTCCGGCAGTTTCTCCAGGGCCTGGGCCAAAACCGGCGCTTCGCCACACCACCAGGTGGCGATGGACGGCAGGATCAGCTCTTCACCAAACAGGAATTGATTGATCCTCGGCAGAAAACCCAACAAGCCCGGCGATTCCAGCACACCGCTACCGAGGGCATTGGCCACCAGCACCCGCCCCTGCCGCACGGCTTCCAGCAGGCCCGGTACGCCGAGGGCCGAATCGGTACGCAGTTCCAGCGGGTCGCAGAAATCATCGTCGAGCCGGCGCATGATCGCGTGGACCCGACGCAGGCCACTCAGGGTTTTCAAGTAAACCGTGGCGTCGCGCACCGTCAGGTCGCCGCCCTCCACCAGCGGATAACCGAGCTGGCGAGCCAGATACAGATGTTCAAAATAGCTTTCGTTGAAACGCCCCGGTGTCAACAGCACCACCAACGGCGCGTCGCCGTCACTCGGCGCCTGACGGGCCAGGGTTTCCTGCAAGGTGCGGAAGAACCCGGCCAGGTGCTGCACTTTCAGATCGCGGTACAACTCGGGAAAGGCCCGGGAAACAATCGTGCGGTTTTCCAGCGCATACCCGGCACCCGACGGCGCCTGGGTGCGATCCGCCGTCACCCACCAGCGACCATCGGGTGTGCGTGCCAGATCCACGGCATACAGATGCAGAAAGGCTGCGTCAGGCGGGCTGATGCCCTGACAGGGCCAAAGGAAGTTGTTGTGACCGAACACCAGCTCGGCGGGCAGCAGACCTTCGGCAATCAGCCGTTGTGGACCGTAAAGGTCAGCCAGTACGGCATTGAGCAACCGCGCCCGCTGAGCGATGCCGGCCGACAACTGTTGCCACTCATCAGCCGCGATGACATGGGGCAGCAGGTCCAGCTCCCACGGCCGGTCTGCGCCCTTGGGATCGGCATAGACGTTATAGGTAACGCCGTTTTCCTGAATCTGCCGGGTCAGCAGGGCCTGACGCTGCACCAGTTGTGCCGGCGTGCTGCGTTGCAACTGCTCGAACAGCCGGCGCCAGTGCGGGCGTACGGCAGCACTGTCGTCGAGCAGTTCGTGATAGGTGCCCGCCGTCAGCGGGTAGCGGTCTAGCAGGTCAGGCATGGAAAACTCGGCAGACAGCAATGAAGGGTCAGACTAACGCAGGCTCGTGACGCCCGGATATACGAAAAATCCGAGCGTCGCGGACGGTTTAGAAACGTCGCAAATCGAGTGTCATCGGCAGTTCGTCGCTGATTTCCAGATTGGGTACAGGAAGTTTCCCCGGCGTGTGTCCGATGCGGAAGAAGCGCGCCATTCGCCGGCTCTCCGCTTCATTGGCGTTCACCGGCAAGCTGTCGTAGTTGCGCCCGCCCGGATGGGCGACGTGATACTGGCAACCGCCCAGCGAGCGCTGCATCCAGGTATCGAGCAGGTCGAACACCAGGGGCGCGTGGACCGGAATGGTCGGTTGCAGGCAGTTGGCCGGTTGCCAGGCACGAAATCTCACGCCAGCGACGAATTCGCCTACACGCCCGGTGGGCTGCAATGGAACAGGAATGCCGTTGCAGGTCAGCAGATAACGCTGGGGCGGCAAGCCGCTGAGCTTGACCTGCAAACGCTCCAGCGACGAATCCACGTAACGCACCGTACCGCCCATGGCACCCTCTTCGCCCAGCACGTGCCAGGGCTCGAGCGCTTGGCGCAACTCCAGCGCAATGCCACTGACGGCGTAGTCGCCAACCTTGGGGAAGCGGAACTCCAGATGCGCGGCGAACCATTCGGCCCGCACCGGATAACCGGCGGCGTTGAGGTCGACGATGACATCGGCGAAGTCTTGCTCGATAAAGTGCGGCAACAGGAAGCGATCGTGCAGCTCCGTGCCCCAGCGCGCCAGTTTCGGTGGTGCATAGGGCTCGCGCCAGAACCGCGCGACCAGCGCCCGCAGCAACAATTGTTGCGCCAGGCTCATTCGGGCATGGGGCGGCATTTCGAATGCACGCAGCTCCAGCAATCCGAGGCGCCCGGTGGCACCGTCCGGCGAATAGAGCTTGTCGATGCAGAACTCGGCGCGGTGGGTGTTGCCGGTCACATCGATCAGCAGATTGCGCAGCAGTCGATCCACCAACCATGGCGGACATTCTTCACCTGCTTCTGGCATCTGCGCGAAAGCGATCTCCAGTTCGTACAAGGCATCGTTGCGTGCTTCATCGACGCGGGGCGCCTGGGACGTCGGGCCGATGAACAATCCGGAAAACAGGTAGGACAGCGACGGATGGTTATGCCAGTAGCTGATCAGGCTGCGCAGCAGATCCGGGCGACGCAGAAACGGTGAGTCCCCCGGTGTCGCGCCACCCAGCACGAAATGGTTACCGCCGCCCGTGCCGGTATGCCGGCCGTCGATCATGAATTTCTCGGTGGTCAGCCGGGTCTGGCGCGCTTCTTCGTAGAGGAATTCGGTGCGTTCGACCAGCTCATCCCAGGTCGCGGACGGCTGCACGTTGACCTCGATCACCCCCGGATCCGGGGTGATGCGGAAGTTGCTCAGGCGTGAATCGCTCGGCGGCTCATAGCCCTCCAGCAACACCGGGCACATCAACTCCTGCGCGGTGGCTTCGATGGCAGCGACCAGTTCGAGGTAATCCTCGACCCGCTCCAGCGGCGGCATGAACAGATACAACCGGCCTTCCCGCGCCTCGGCGCAGAAGGCGGTACGGGTCAGCCAGTCGGCGGATTCGTCGATCTTCGGTGCGCGCTCTTTTACCTCGGCAGCTTCGCTTTGGCTTTGCAGTTGCGCGGTGTCGGGCAGTGGCGGGAAGTCTTGATTCGGGTCTTGCGGATGAATGAACGGATATTCCGCCGCTTTCACCCAAGGCTGCGACCCCAGCGGCAAGCGATACCCCAACGGTGAGTCCCCCGGCACCAGGCGGCAGTGCTCGTCGCGCAGATACCAGCGCCCGCTCTGCCACTGGTCGCCCTTGGCGGTGCGCGCCAGCGGCAGGACCTGGCCGATGACCTTGTCCAAACCTTGACTGAAGACCTTGCGCAGACGCTCACGCTCCAAAGGCTCTTCCAGACGCGAGTCTTCGGCGCTGACGTTTTGCGGCAACATCCCTTCGCGCCAGAGGTAATAGAAATTGTCTTCGTAGGCCGCAAACACAAAGCGTGTCGGAATTTTCAGGCGTTCGGCGACACTCGCCAGAAAACGCCCGGCCAGCGCTCCGTCGGCGCCATAGTCTTCCTGCTCATCGGCGATCAGCGCACTGCTGTGCCAGATCGGCACGCCGTCACGGCGCCAGTAGCAATTGAGCGACCAGCGCGGCAGTTGCTCGCCGGGGTACCACTTGCCCTGCCCGAAATGCACCAGCCCCTGGGGTGCGTAGTGTTTACGCATGCGCTGGAACAGTTCGGCGGACAAGCGTCGTTTATCCGGCCCCAGTGCCGCGGTATTCCACTCGGCACCGTCCGGGTCATCGATGGATACAAAGGTCGGCTCGCCGCCCATGGTCAGGCGCACATCGCCCTCCAGCAAGTCGGCATCGATCTGTCGGCCCAGGGCCTGGATCGCCAGCCACTGGTCGTCGGTGTAGGGCTTGGTGACCCGTGGAGCTTCCCAAATCCGCTCCACGGACATTTCGTGGCTGAATTCACACTCGCACGGCTCCACCAAACCACTGATTGGCGCCGCAGAGGACGGATCGGGACTACAGGCCAACGGAATGTGTCCTTCACCGGCAAACAGCCCGGAGGTCGCATCCAGGCCGATCCAGCCGGCGCCGGGCAGGTACACCTCGCACCAGGCATGCAGGTCGGTGAAATCCACTTCGGTGCCGGACGGACCGTCGAGACTTTTGACGTCGGCGGTCAGCTGGATCAGGTAGCCCGACACAAAACGCGCCGCCAGCCCCAGGTTGCGCAGCAGTTGCACCAGCAACCACGCGGAGTCGCGGCACGACCCGGAGGCCTGGTCGAGGGTGTGTTCAGGTGTTTGTACGCCGGGCTCCATGCGGATCAGGTAGTCGATGTCTTCGCTCAGGCGCTGGTTGAGCGCGACGAGAAAGTCCACAGCGGGCAATGGCGTGCGATCGATCCCGTCCAGGTAGGCCTTGAACTTCGGCGTCAGGGGCAGGGTTTCCAGGTACGGCGCCAGCTCCTTGCGCTCATCTGCGGCATAGGCGAAGGGAATTTTTTCCGCGTAGGGTTCGAGGAAGAAGTCGAACGGATTGAAGATCGCCATTGCTGCCAGCAGATCGACTTCGATTCGCAATTCCTCGGTTTTTTCCGGGAACACCAGCCGCGCCAGGTAATTGCCCTGAGGGTCCTGCTGCCAGTTGATGAAGTGCTGTTCGGGGGAGACTTTCAGCGCATAGGACAGAATCCGCGTACGGCTGTGGGCAGCGGGACGCAGGCGAACGATCTGCGGGCCGAGCTCGACAGCGCGGTCATAGCGGTAATGGGTGATGTGGTGCAATGCGACATGAATCGACACGGCGTGCCTCCTGCGAGCCTTAAGCGTATGGGAAAGCGCGCAAGACTTATGCCATCCAGCAGTGCTGGCGCTTTCTTTGATTGCCTGAGGCAGTACAGCACCAAAATCGGGCGATGCAGGAAAATGATTGGGCGTAGGTGCACGTAAATGTGGCGACCAACCAAAAATTGGTTGGCAATTCCGGCCTCTTCGCGGGCAAGCCCGCTCCCACAGGGATTTGCTGTGAACACGAAACTGTTGGCAACCCCGAATACCTGTGGGAGCGGGCTTGCCCGCGAAGGGGCCAGTTGCTCCAACAAACCTTTCAGCCTTGAATGCAAAACGCCAACCCGAAGGTTGGCGTTCTGTTCAGCTCAAGCGCAGCTTAGCGCGGCACGACCGGCTTGCGGGTCGGCTTTGGCCCCTTGCCTTTGGCCGCGTCCTTGCGTTCCTTGGCCGCCTGCTGGTTGCGGGCGAACGCCGCAGCCTTGGCCTGTTCGCGCTTGTCCCACGGGTTGCCGCCATCGCTGGCGCGCGGTGGCAGGCCGGTATGCTGGGTCAGGATCTTGGTGGTCTTTTCCCCTGCAACCTTGTGGCTGCCGGCCGGCGTCGAGTTCTTGCGACGGGCGCTCTGGTAGCTGTCAGTCGACGGCTGGTGCAAAGGAATCAACTGGTTCTTGCCCGGCCCGATCAGGTCGGCGCGGCCCATGCGGGTCAGTGCCTCACGCAGCATCGGCCAGCCTTTCGGATCGTGATAACGCAAGAACGCCTTGTGCAGACGGCGCTGCTCTTCGCTCTTGACGATGGTCACCGCGTCACTCTTGTAGGTGACCTTGCGCAGCGGGTTCTTGCCCGAGTGGTACATCGCGGTGGCGGTGGCCATCGGCGACGGGTAGAACGCCTGCACCTGGTCGGCACGGAAGCCGTTGCCCTTGAGCCACAAGGCCAGGTTCATCATGTCTTCATCGGTGGTGCCCGGGTGGGCGGCGATGAAGTACGGAATCAGGTACTGCTCCTTGCCCGCTTCCTTGGAGTACTTCTCGAACATGCGCTTGAACTTGTCATAGCTGCCGATGCCCGGTTTCATCATCTGGTTGAGCGGACCTTCCTCGGTGTGTTCCGGGGCGATCTTCAGGTAACCACCGACGTGGTGGGTCACCAACTCTTTAACGTACTCCGGCGACTCGACCGCCAGGTCATAGCGCAGGCCGGAAGCGATCAGGATCTTCTTCACGCCCGGCAACTCACGGGCGCTGCGGTACAGCTGGATCAGCGCCGAGTGGTCAGTGTTCAGGTTCGGACAGATACCAGGGAACACACACGATGGCTTGCGGCACGCGGATTCGATTTCCGGGCTCTTGCACGCGATTCGGTACATGTTGGCGGTCGGGCCGCCGAGGTCGGAGATCACGCCAGTAAAGCCCGGGACCTTGTCGCGAATTTCTTCGATTTCGCGAATGATCGACTCGTGGGAACGGTTCTGGATGATCCGGCCTTCGTGCTCGGTGATCGAGCAGAAGGTGCAGCCGCCGAAGCAGCCACGCATGATATTCACCGAGAAACGGATCATGTCGTAGGCCGGGATCTTCTCCTTGCCATACGCCGGGTGCGGAATGCGCGCATAAGGCATGCCGAACACGTAGTCCATTTCTTCGGTGGTCATCGGAATCGGTGGCGGGTTGAACCAGACGTCGACTTCGCCGTGCTTCTGCACCAGCGCACGGGCGTTGCCCGGGTTGGTTTCCAGGTGCAATACGCGGTTGGCGTGGGCATAAAGCACCGCATCGCCACGGACTTTTTCAACCGACGGCAAGCGGATCACGGTCTTGTCGCGGGTCATGCGCGGGCTGGCCAGGATCTGTACGACCTTGGCTTCCTGCGGATCCTCGACCGGCCCCTTTTCCTGCTCGATGGCGCAGGCTTGGGTGTCCTGGGTATTCACGTACGGGTTGATGATCTTGTCGATCTTGCCCGGACGGTCGATGCGCGTGGAGTCGACTTCATACCAGTCTTTCGGCGTGTCACGACGAATGAACGCGGTGCCGCGCACGTCGGTGATGTCTTCGATCTTGTGACCGAACGACAGACGCTGGGCGACTTCAACGATTGCTCGCTCGGCGTTGCCATAAAGCAGGATGTCGGCGCAGGCGTCGATCAGGATCGAGTTGCGGACACGGTCTTGCCAGTAATCGTAATGCGCGATGCGGCGCAGGGATGCTTCGATACCGCCGAGTACGATCGGCACGTGCTTGTAGGCTTCCTTGCAGCGCTGGCTGTAGACCAGGCTGGCGCGGTCCGGACGCTTGCCGGCCAGGCCACCCGGCGTATAGGCATCGTCGGAACGGATTTTCTTGTCCGCGGTGTAGCGGTTGATCATCGAGTCCATGTTGCCGGCCGCGACACCGAAGAACAGGTTCGGCTCACCGAGCTTCATGAAATCGTCTTTGGACTGCCAGTTCGGCTGGGCAATGATCCCGACGCGGAAGCCCTGGGACTCCAGCAGCCGGCCGATGATCGCCATGCCGAACGACGGGTGATCGACGTACGCATCACCGGTGACGATGATGATGTCGCAGGAATCCCAGCCGAGCTGATCCATCTCCTCCCTGCTCATGGGCAGGAACGGCGCTGGCCCGAAACATTCGGCCCAGTACTTGGGATAGTCAAATAACGGCTTGGCTGCTTGCATGTCGATAACCGGTGTTGGCTTTCATTGAATTTCGCGGGCGCGGAATATAGCACAAATTTTGACCAATTCCGACGGCTATGGTCGGAAATTGCGCGTTGCTCATGTGGGAGCGGGCTTGCTCGCGAAGGCGATGCGTCAGTCGACATTGATGTTATCTGACATACCGCCTTCGCGAGCAAGCCCGCTCCCACAGGTTACTCGTCGTCGTCGAAGTTGTAGCTACCCGGCGCCAGGTTCTCGAAGCGGGTGTACTTGCCGATGAACGCCAGGCGAATAAAGCCGATCGGGCCGTTCCGCTGCTTGCCGATGATGATTTCAGCAATGCCCTTGTGCTCGGTTTCCGGGTGATACACCTCGTCGCGATACACGAACATGATCACGTCGGCGTCCTGCTCGATCGCTCCGGATTCCCGCAAGTCGGAGTTCACCGGGCGTTTGTTCGGACGTTGTTCCAGGGAACGGTTGAGCTGCGAGAGCGCCACAACCGGGCATTGGAATTCTTTCGCCAGGGCTTTCAGGGACCGGGAGATTTCGGAAATCTCGTTGGTCCGGTTATCGCCACTGGAACCCGGGATCTGCATCAGTTGCAGGTAGTCGATCATGATCAAGCCGACTTCGCCGTGTTCACGCACCAGACGGCGGGTCCGGGCGCGCATTTCCGACGGGCTGATGCCGGCGGTATCGTCGATGAACAACTTGCGGTCGTTGAGCAGGTTGACCGCCGAGGTCAGGCGCGGCCAGTCGTCATCTTCAAGCTGACCGGAACGGACCTTGGTCTGGTCGATACGGCCGAGGGACGAGAGCATACGCATGATCAGCGATTCGCCTGGCATCTCCAGCGAGTAAACCAGGACGGCCTTCTCGCTGCGCAACACGGCGTTTTCCACCAGGTTCATCGCAAAGGTGGTTTTACCCATCGATGGACGGCCGGCGACGATGATCAGGTCGGACGGTTGCAGGCCGCTGGTTTTCTCGTCGAGGTCGGTGTAACCCGTGGACAGCCCGGTAATGGCGTTGTCGGTGTTGAACAAGGTGTCGATGCGGTCGATGGCCTTGGTCAGCAGGTCATTGACGCCCACCGGGCCACCGGTTTTCGGTCGGGCCTCGGCGATCTGGAAGATCTGCCGTTCAGCCTCGTCGAGAATCTCGGCGGCAGTGCGACCCTCAGGGTTGAACGCGCTGTCGGCAATCTCGGTACTGATACCGATCAGTTGGCGCAACGTCGCCCGCTCGCGAACGATCTGCGCATAGGCCTTGATGTTGGCGACAGACGGGGTGTTTTTCGCCAGCTCGCCGAGGTAGCCAAGGCCGCCGACTTGCGAGGTCTGACCTTCCTTGTCCAGTTGCTCGGACAGGGTCACGACGTCGATCGGCATGTTCTGATCGGCCAGTTTGGCGATCGCACGGAAAATCAGGCGGTGGTCATGTCGATAGAAATCGCCGTCGGAGACTTGATCGAGCACGCGTTCCCAGGCGTTGTTGTCCAGCATCAGACCACCGAGTACAGCCTGTTCGGCTTCGATGGAATGCGGCGGCACCTTCAGCGCGGCGGTTTGCAGATCGTATTGCTCAGGAGCGGAGATATCGTTCATGGCCTCTTGATTCTTGGTGATAAAAAGCAGGGGTTTCAGAAAGACAAAGGGCACGACCTGTAAACAGGATCGTGCCCGATGTTACCGGCAAGCACCCGAGGGTGCCAGCCGACAAGTGCTGCTTAAGCTGCTACCACGACAACGCGTACGGTGGCTTCAACTTCGGCGTGCAGGTGCACGGCTACGTCGAATTCGCCTACGTTGCGGATGGTGCCGTTCGGCAGACGAACTTCGCTCTTCTGCACTTCAACGCCGGAGGCGGTCAGTGCGTCAGCGATGTCGTGAGTACCGATCGAACCGAACAGCTTGCCTTCGTCGCCAGCGGTGGCAGTGATGGTCACTTCCAGCTCGGCCAGTTGGGCAGCGCGGCTTTCAGCCGACGATTTACGATCTGCTGCTGCTTTTTCCAGCTCGGCACGACGCTCTTCGAACGCAGCCAGGTTGGCTGGGGTCGCAGCGGTAGCTTTGCCGTAAGGCAGCAGGTAGTTACGACCGTAACCAGCCTTAACGTTCACTTTGTCACCCAGGTTGCCCAGGTTGGTGACTTTTTCCAGAAGGATCAGTTGCATGTGAAAATCCTCTTAACTTTTAACCTTCACCGTTCGCGTTATCGGCATCTTTCGGTGCCGAACGACCGCGAAAATCAATCAGGCTGTCGACGATGGCCAGGACCACCAGCAACGGATAGATCAGTTGCATGAATAGCAACAGCGTCACGTACAACCCCACCAGCCAGAACCTGGCCAGTCGCTTCTGCGCCACCAGCCCGTGAATCAGGGCCAGCCCGGCGAACACCAGCGGTACACTGCACAACGGCGTCAACATGGCCATCTGTGGGCCGATGTTCGGCCCCAGAAGCATGCACGCCAGCAGCAACATCGCCGGCAACAGCGGGATGCGGATGGCGCGAAACTCGCGACCAAAACCGCCCGGGTTGTACAACAACGCCTGCCAGTAGCGCCCGACAAGCAGGCTCAGCAAGCTGACGATTTGCAACAACGCCGCAATCAGGCCGGTCAGGACCGGTGCAATCAGGGACGCGAAACGCGCTTGTTCGTCTACCGACAACTTCTGGTAGACATCGCCGAGTAGCGACGGCATGACTTTGATCAAAGCCTGCGCCAGCATCTCGATCTGGGGAGCAAAAGCTGTCCCCAACACCACTGAAAACACCACTCCCATCGCTATGCTGACCAGCAGCACGCGGTTCCAGGACTCGCTTGCGCGCAAAACCAACGCAAGGCTCGCAGACCCCAGCAGCACCAGAAGTGCCCGTGGGTCGTCGGAGTAAAGCCACCAGGCCAATGCCGGCAGCAGTCCCAGAGCAAGAACGCCCAGGGCGTCCCTCAATCCGCGCCGCAGGAGCACAAGGCATCCGGCGGCAGCACCCAACCAATACAACAACGGCAATGCCGCGCATCCAGCCACTACCAGAGTGGCCTGCATACGGCCGCGCATGATGAACTCAGCTATGGCCCGCATGCATTCAATCCTTTGCTACGTGTCGACTGCCCGGTCTCAGCGGCCGTGGCTGTCGGTGTAGGCCAGCAGGGCCAGGAAGCGGGCGCGCTTGATAGCGGTGGCCAGCTGACGCTGATAACGAGCTTTGGTACCGGTGATGCGGCTTGGAACAATTTTGCCGGTCTCGGATACGTAGGCTTTCAGAGTGTTGAGATCTTTGTAATCGATCTCTTTCACGTCTTCAGCGGTGAAGCGGCAGAATTTACGACGACGGAAGAAACGTGCCATGTAATTGGCTCCTTAAAAGGTCCGTGGATTACTCGTCAGCGTTATCGCTGTTGTCGCTGTCATCACTATCAGCGCTTTCAGCGCCTTCGTGCTCAGGACGGTCGCGACGCTCACGGCGCTCACTGCGGTTTTCTTCAGCCTTGAGCATCTCGGACTGGCCGGTAACGGCTTCGTCGCGACGGATGACCAGGTTACGGATCACTGCATCGTTGTAGCGGAAGTTGTCTTCCAGCTCGGCCAGGGCCTTGCCAGTGCACTCAACGTTCAGCATCACGTAGTGAGCCTTGTGAACATTGTTGATTGCGTAGGCCAGTTGACGACGGCCCCAATCTTCCAGACGGTGGATTTTGCCGCCGTCTTCTTCGATCAGCTTGGTGTAACGCTCAACCATGCCGCCGACTTGCTCGCTTTGATCCGGGTGGACCAAAAAGATGATTTCGTAATGACGCATGAATGCTCCTTACGGGTTGTAGCCTGCCGCTCAAAAGCGGTCAGACAAGGAGTGAATGACACTTATGGACTTGCGGACGCTAGACACGTTGGTGCCTGCCATCACAGCAAGGGGCGCAATTGTAGAGAAGGGGCGAGGGAGGCGCAAGGTAATTGGTGATTATTTGAACAGCCACCAACTCATGCCACACCACAAAACACTGTGGGAGCGGGCTTGCTCGCGAATGCGGTACTACATCCAACATATTTGCTGAATGTTACTCCGCTTTCGCGAGCAAGCCCGCTCCCACATTTTGATTGCGTCGAGCTTAGGACTTCTTGGCAGCAGCCTTGGCTTTGACACTGCGCTGACGCTGCGCTTCGAACAGGCATACACCCGTCGCCACGGAAACGTTGAGACTGCTGACGCTACCGGCCATCGGCAGGTTCACCAGGTAGTCGCAATGCTCGCGGGTCAGGCGACGCATGCCCTTGCCTTCGGCGCCCATGATCAGGATGGTCGGGCCGGTCAGGTCCTGGTCATACAGGCTGACCTCAGCTTCACCGGCCGTACCGACAACCCACAAGCCGCGCTGCTGGAGTTTTTCCAGGGTGCGCGCCAGGTTGGTCACGGCAACCAGCGGAATCACTTCCGCCGCGCCGCAGGCGATTTTTCGTACAACCGGAGTCAGGGTCGCCGACTTGTCCTTCGGTACGATCACTGCCAGCGCGCCCGCCGCATCGGCGGAACGCAGGCAGGCGCCGAGGTTGTGCGGATCGGTCACGCCATCGAGCACCAGCAACAACGGCGCGCCGTCGGTGCGATCGAGCAGCTCGTCGAGCATCGCCTCGCCCCAGACCTGGCTCGGACTCACGTCCGCGACCACGCCCTGGTGCACGCCTTCAACCCAGGCGTCCATTTCGCGGCGCTCGGCCTGGCCGACCTGGACCCGGTTTTCGTTCGCCAGCTCAATCAGCGTCTGGACCCGAGGGTCATTGCGACCTTCGGCCAACCAGATCTGCTTGACGCGTTTCGGGTGGTGACGCAACAACGCTTCTACAGCATGTACGCCGTAGATCTTTTCCAACTGACTCATGGCTTGGCCTTAGGTTTACGCGCCCCGCCACTCTTGGCTGGAGCCGAGCCCGCTTTTGGCGGGCCTTTACGATGTTTGCTCGGTTTGGCTGGCTTGCCGCCGACGGCCTTGTCAGGCGTCGACCGACTGGTCTTTCCCCCAGACGCCGCTTTACCGCCGCTTTTCGCACCGGCGAGCAACGCCTGTTTCATTTCACGACTTTTGCGCACTTCGGCGTTTTTCGCCGCCGCATCGCTCGGGCGATAGGCCTCGACAGCTTTTTCCTTGGCAGGACGACGGCCGGTTTTCGCCGGTGCCGGTTCTGCGGCCGACTTGGAGGCAGGTGCCGCAGTTTCGGCGCCACGCTTCTTGCGACCGATTGGCGCGTTGATGGTGTTTTCAGCCATCTCGAAGTCGATCTTGCGCTCGTCGAGATCGACGCGCATGACCCGCACTTCCACGGTATCGCCAAGGCGGAAGCTGCGACCGGTACGCTCACCGGCCAAGCGGTGGTGCACAGGATCGAAGTGGTAGTAATCGCCCGGCAGCGCGGTGACGTGCACCAGGCCTTCGACGTAGATATCGGTCAGCTCGACGAACAGACCAAAACCGGTCACGGCGGTGATCACACCCGGGAACGATTCGCCCACACGATCCTTCATAAACTCGCACTTGAGCCAGTTCACTACGTCGCGGGTCGCTTCGTCGGCACGGCGCTCGCTCATCGAGCACTGCTCGCCAAGTTGCTCCAGGGCCGCTTCGTCGTATGGATAGATGCGCGCTTTCGGAATGGTCATCGCACCGGCACGGCGAACGTGCGGGGTGTTCTGCTTCGAATGGATCACGCTGCGAATCGCCCGGTGCGTGAGCAAGTCCGGGTAGCGACGGATCGGCGAAGTGAAGTGAGTGTACGCCTCGTAATTCAGACCGAAGTGGCCCTGGTTGTCGGCGCTGTACACCGCCTGGCTCAACGAACGCAGCATGACGGTCTGGATCAGGTGGAAATCCGGACGATCCTTGATACCCGCCAGCAATGCCTGGTAATCCTTCGGCGACGGACCATCCTTGCCTTTGTGCAGGGACAGGCCGAGTTCGCCGAGGAACGCGCGCAGCTTTTCCAGACGCTCCGGTGGCGGACCATCGTGGACGCGATACAGCGCCGGGATTTCGTGCTTCTTCAGGAATTCGGCGGTGGCCACGTTGGCCGCCAGCATGCATTCCTCGATCAGCTTGTGCGCATCGTTGCGCACGGTCGGGCGGATTTCGGCGATTTTGCGCTCGGTACCGAAAATAATCCGGGTTTCCTGGGTTTCGAAATCGATCGCGCCACGTACGTGACGGGCCGCCAGCAACACCTTGTACAGCGAGTACAACTGCTTGAGGTGCGGCACAACGTCGGTGTATTCACCGCGCAGCTTGCGCCCTTCGGTGGCTTTCGGCGTTTCCAGCATCGCGCTGACCTTGTTGTAGGTCAGACGGGCATGGGAGTGGATCACCGCTTCATAGAAGCAGTAGTCGGTCATTTCGCCGGATTTTGAGATGGTCATCTCGCAAACCATGGCCAGGCGATCGACTTGCGGGTTCAGCGAGCACAAACCGTTGGACAGCTGCTCAGGCAGCATCGGAATCACGCGCTCAGGGAAGTACACCGAGTTGCCGCGAACCTGCGCTTCGGCATCCAGCGCCGAACCGAGCTTCACGTAGCTGGATACGTCGGCGATCGCCACGTACAGCTTCCAGCCGCCCGAGAACAGGCGCAGCTTGCCCGGACGGGCTTCGCAGAAGACCGCATCGTCGAAGTCGCGGGCATCTTCGCCGTCGATGGTGACGAACGGCAAATGACGCAGATCGATGCGCTTCTCTTTGTCTTTCTCTTCGACTTCCGGCTTGAGCTTGCCGGCTTCCTTGAGCACGGCGTCAGGCCAGACGTGAGGAATGTCGTAGGTACGCAGGGCAACGTCGATCTCCATGCCCGGCGCCATGTAGTTGCCCACGACTTCAACCACGTCCCCTTGCGGCTGGAAGCGTGGCGTCGGCCAGTGAGTGATCTTCACTTCGACGAACTGACCGATCTGCGCGTTGGCGTTACGACCCGGCGTCACCAGCACTTCCTGCTGGATCTTCGGGTTGTCGGCAACCACGAAACCGATGCCGCCCTCTTCGAAGTAGCGGCCGACGATGGTTTCGTGAGCGCGGGACACCACCTCGACGATCATGCCTTCGCGGCGACCACGACGGTCCAGACCGGATACACGGGCCAGCGCACGGTCACCATCGAACACCAGACGCATCTGCGCCGGGCTCATGAACAGGTCATCGCTGCCATCGTCCGGCACCAGGAAGCCGAAGCCATCACGGTGACCGCTGATGCGACCCAGGATCAGATCAAGCTTGTCCACCGGCGCATAAGTGCCGCGACGGGTATAGATGAGTTGAGCATCGCGCTCCATGGCGCGCAGGCGGCGGCGCAGGGCTTCGATCTGGTCTTCTGTGGTCAGACCAAACTCTTCGACCAGCTGCTCGCGGTTAGCAGGCGAACCTCGATCAGCAAGGTGCTGAAGGATCAGTTCACGGCTAGGAATAGGGTTTTCATATTTTTCCGCTTCACGAGCGGCCTCGGGATCGAGGGACTGCCAATCGGCCATTAGAGAGTTTTCACCTTGTCTATATGCGGGTTAGTTTGGCATAGGCGTAATGAAACGGGAAATTTCAGGCTAAGACGACCCATCTAAAGCCCTGTATCGACACCGCAAAGCTGTTTTGAAGACCGCTGGCGAAATTTTCCAGGTTTTTTTGATGTCGGGGGTTTACAGTTAAAAAGACGCTCCGTATAGTGCGCGCCATCGACAACGGACAACGTTGCCGATACTGCCCAGATGGTGAAATTGGTAGACACGCCAGCTTCAGGTGCTGGTGACCGCAAGGTCGTGGAAGTTCGAGTCTTCTTCTGGGCACCAATTTCGAGCTTGAGATTAGTTCAATTTCAAGGCTCACACAAAAACCCGCGAAAGCGGGTTTTTGCATTTTTGACCACTGGTTTATTATTTTTAGAATCAGGGGTTTACAGATCAAAATGCTCTCCGTATAGTGCGCCACATCAACAGCGGCAACGCTTTCGATGAATGCCCAGATGGTGAAATTGGTAGACACGCCAGCTTCAGGTGCTGGTGACCGCAAGGTCGTGGAAGTTCGAGTCTTCTTCTGGGCACCAATTCAAATTCAAGGTTACGACCTTGGATTTCACAAAAACCCGCGAAAGCGGGTTTTTGCGTTTCTGGCCCCTCAAAAACAACCCACCCTCTTCTGTAGGAGCGAGCTTGCTCCGGGCGGCGTTCCGACGATGCACTCAAATTTAACGGTTGCTAACAGATAGAACGCGCCATCGTTCACGCCCATCGCGAGCAAGCTCGCTCCTACAGGAATCAGCGTCCGCATTTGAGAAACAATATCGTTTATCATTGTTACAAGTTTTTGCAATGTGACAGTGAGGAACCCTGCGAATGATGTTTCGAAATACCCTGCGCCGCGGCCTGATCACCACCCTCCTCGGCCTGGCACTCGCCACTCCCCTCACCCAAGCCGCCGATCCGGTTGCCCTGACCCTCTACAACGGCCAGCACAAAGAAGTCGGCGACGCGGTCGCCAAGGCCTTCGAAGCCAAGACCGGCATCCACGTCAATGTGCGCAAAGGCAGCAGCAACCAGCTCGCCAGCCAGATCGTCGAAGAAGGCGATCGCTCCCCCGCCGACGTGATCTACACCGAAGAGTCGCCGCCCCTGAACAAACTCGGCGAACAAGGCCTGCTGGCCAAGACGGATGACGCCACGCTGGCCGTTCTGCCCAAGGAATACGTCGCCGGCAACGGCACCTGGATTGGCGTGACCGCACGGGTGCGCGTCGTCGCCTTCAACCCAAAGCTGATCGATGAAAAAGACCTGCCGACATCGGTGATGGAATTCTCCGATCCTAAATGGCAAGGCAAAGTCGGCTTCGTACCCACCAGTGGTGCCTTCCAGGAGCAAGCGGTAGCGATCATCAAGGTGCACGGCATGGACGCCGCCGAAGAATGGCTGACCGGGCTGCGCGCATTCGGCAAGACCTACAGCAACAACATGGTTGCCTTGAAAGCGGTGGAAAATGGTGAAGTCGCCACCGTGCTGGTCAACAACTACTACTGGTTCGCCCTACAGCGTGAAAAAGGCCAGCTCGACTCGAAACTGCATTACTTCACTGGCGGCGACGTCGGTGGACTCATCACCGTTTCCAGTGCTGCTGTGCTCAAATCCAGCAAACACCCCAAGGAAGCACAACAATTGCTCGCCTACATGGCTAGCGAGGAAGGCCAGCGCGTGATCACCCAGACCACCGCCGAATACCCGCTGCACAAGGGCATGGAATCTGATCGCGGGCTCAAGCCATTCAGCGAACTGGAAGCACCAAAAGTCACGCCTGCCGACCTCGGCAACGCCGAAGAAGCGCTGGACCTGGAACGTGACGTTGGCCTGAATTGATGGGTGCCTCACTGTCCGCGCATCACGCGTACGCACCACGGCGCAAGCGGCCGTCTATCTGGCTGATACTGCCCGTGTTGCTGCTGGTGGCGCTCAGCCTCCTGCCGCTGCTGTATGTCGGCCTGAAAGCCTGGCAGGCGGGCTGGGCAGAAGCACTGCATTTGCTATGGCGACCCTATGTGTTCGGCTTGCTGCGCAACACACTCACATTGATGATTGGCGTCACCGTTGTTTGCGGGATAATCGGATTGTCGCTGGCCTGGTTGCTGGAGCGCAGCAATCTGCCGGGCCGACGATTGTGGGGCGTGATCCTCTGCTTGCCATTCGCCGTTCCCGCCTTTGTCAGCAGCTTCACCTGGGTTTCGCTCAGCGCTCATTTCGAGGGCCTTGGCGGGGCTATCCTGGTGATGAGCCTGTCCAAATACCCGCTGATTTTCCTGCCCGTAGCGGCAACGCTGCGCAACCTTGACCCGTCCCTCGAAGAGTCCGCGCGCACGCTGGGGCAGAATCGTTGGGGCGTATTTTTCAAGGTCACCCTGCCCCTGCTCTGGCCTTCGCTGCTCGCGGGTTCGTTGCTGATTGCCCTGCACATGCTGGTGGAGTTCGGCGCCTTGTCGATCATCGGCCTGCAAACCTTCACCACGGCGATCTATCAACAGTTCGAACTGGAGTTCAGCAATGCCAACGCGGCGATGCTCTCCGCCGTACTGCTGATGTTGTGCCTGGCGCTGCTGTGGCTGGAGTTGCGCGTGCGCGGCAAGGGTCGACACGTGCGCACCGGCCAGGGTGCAGCGCGACGCGCGGAACAGGTTCAACTGGGATACTGGACCGTGGCAGGACAACTTTATTGCTTGCTGCTGGCAATCATTGGCAGCGGGATTCCGCTCGGCATGCTGGCCTACTGGTTGGCGGTGGGATCATCGGCCGCCTTTCCCGTGGCGGCTATCGGCGAAGCATTGCTGTCCTCCCTCGCACTGTCGCTGGGTGGCGCGGCACTGTGCCTGGTGCTGGCGGTGCCAGTCGGTCTGCTGGTGGTGCGCTACAAAGGCCAACTGGCGATCTGGGCCGAGCGCCTGCCGTACCTGCTGCACGCCCTGCCGGGGCTGGTCATTGCCCTGACCCTGGTGTATTTCGCCCTGCACTACGTGCCGATGCTTTACCAGACTTCGGCATTGCTGCTGATCGCCTACGCCCTGCTGTTTCTGCCGCTGGCCCAGGCGCCGATCCGCACCGCCCTGAACAAGGCGGCGCCACAGCTTGAGGAGGCGGCCCGCACTCTGGGCGCCTCCTCATTCAGTGCCTTTTGCCGAGTGACACTGCCGATTATTTTCCCGGCGCTGGGCGCGGCTTTTGCCCTGGTGTTCCTGGATGCGATGAAGGAACTGACGGCGACCTTGCTGTTGAGTCCAACCGGGCTGAATACACTGGCGACGGAAGTCTGGGCGCATACGGCGAATGTGGAGTTTGCGGCGGCTGCGCCTTATGCGGCGTTGTTGATATTGGTGTCGGGGTTGCCGGTCTATTTGCTGACGACCCGGATGTATCTGAGTCGCTGAAACCGCTTTCGCGAGCAAGCCCGCTCCCACTGTGGTCCTCTGTCGAACACAAATATGATGCTCACAAAGAGCCAATGTGGGAGCGGGCTTGCTCGCGAAGGGGCCGGCACAGGCAATAGATCAAGCCCTGAACTGCCCCAGGCTCGCCTTCAACTGCGCCGCCAGACCATCGAGCACCTTGCCGCTCGCCGTGGTCTCCACAACGGCTTGCGCCGCCTTCTCAGCCTGCGCGTGAATGGTCTGGACCCGCCCTCGCACTGCCTGCGCACCCTGTGCCTGATGCGCCGCGGCCTGGGTGGCCAGACCGATCGCCGCATGGACCTGCTCGACCGATGCCTGCACCGACTGCTGCAACCGCGCACTGTCACGCAACACCAGCAAACCCTCACTGGCCTGGCGCCCGGCCTGACCGATTGCCGCCACCGCCTCACGCGCGCCTTGTTGCAACGCCACGATATGCGCCTGAATATCGCCAGTGGAGCTTTGCGTCTTGCTCGCCAGCGCCCGCACCTCATCGGCCACCACGGCAAACCCGCGCCCGGTCTCGCCGGCACGCGCCGCCTCAATCGCCGCGTTCAGCGCCAGCAGGTTAGTCTGCTCGGCGATCCCGTGAATCACCGTCAGCACCACCTCAATCTGCTCACTTTGCTGCGCCAGACGCTCGATGACTTGCGCCCCGGTATTAACCTGACCCGCCAGCTCCTCGATCAGGCTGCCTACTTTCGCTGACGTCCGAGTGTTTTCATCGGTGGCCTGGCGAATGTCCACCACCTGCTTCAGCGCCGCCTGCATCGCGTGGCTTTCCGACTGGGCCTCATCAGCCATTTGCGACAGCGCACGCAAACTCTCCGCCACCTCGTCTCGCTGCATGCCAGCCGCTGCATCCGCACCGGCATTGCGCAAGGTCATCGCTCCGATCTCCACTCCGGTACGCTGGGCCACATCGCCCGCCTCGCGCACGATCGGCTGCAACTTATCCACAAAGCGATTGACCGCCGAGGCCATGTCGCCGATTTCATCCTTGCTGTTGATCTGCACACGCTTGGTCAGATCGCCCTCGCCCGCCGCCAGGTCATCCATGGCTACGATCAGCATTTTCAGGCGATTGACCACTCGGCGACCGAGCACCACCGCCAACAACAGCAGGACACCGAAACCCACCACCGCCAGACACACGCCGATGCGCCAGCGCAATGTCGCAGCAGCTTCCTGCACGGTGCTGGTGGTGTTGGCCTTCATTTCAGCCGCCGTGGACTGCGCCGACTGCAGGCGCGAGCGCATGGCCGTTGCGCTGTCAGCGGCCGCGCCCTTGAGGCTGTCGCCCACCAGTTGATCGCTGCTGGCGATCAACGCAGAGAAGCGCTTGTCGAGGGCCGCCAGATCAGTCTCCACCGAAGCCGTCGAGACCCCCATCAGGACCTTGCCGATTTCTACGCCATTGGGATTGATCGGGGCCTCGATGTAGAACACCGAAGGATCGTTCTTCGCCGCATCCAGCACCTTGTCCAGCGCCCGCTCGCCCTGGCCTTTTTCCAGCAGCGCCTTGTTGATCGGGTTTTCCCGATTGAGGTAGCGCGTCAGGTGCTGGCCGGTGGCGTCGTCATAGACCACGAACAGCACGTTGGGATTGCGCTGGGCCCGGCGGGCGAACTCGGAAAGTGTCGGAATGTCGTTGTCCCACATGGCGCGGGGCGCGACGGAAGCCAGAAGCTGCGCCATGTCGCTGGCGGAGTCCTTCAGGTCTTTTTCCAGCGTTGAGCGCAACTGCGCCTGTTCGTCCTTCAGTCGCGAGGATAAACCGGCCATGAGGCGCTGACGCGTACTGGTGGAGAGGCTGTCGAGGCTCGACGTGACTTCACGCCCCGCCTGCTCAAGTTCAGCGGAAAGCTTTTGACTGTCCGCACCCAGGCGCAGGCCCAGATCGGCTTCCAGCGCGGTCACCGTGCTCCGGGTCAGAGCAACAGCCACCAGCACCTGCACTAAAAGGGCGATACCGAGGGTAACGAACACGGGCCGCAACAAACGGCTCTGTAACAATGAGAGAACGGCCGACACTTGATATCCCTCTGCAAAAGCGCCATTAAATTGATGGCACGTCAAAAGTGACGTTTTAGGCAAAGCTAATAGCAAAGGTCATGCCGTCCGACAGGCATAAACGACAAAGACCCCAATTAAGGGGCCTTTGTGTTTTACATCAACGACTTATCAAGCAAACGGATGGCGCAGAACGATGGTTTCGTTGCGGTCCGGGCCCGTCGAAATAATGTCGATCGGCGCGCCGATCAGCTCTTCAACGCGCTTGATGTAAGCACGGGCGTTAGCCGGCAGCTCTTCCAGGGTTTTGGCACCCACGGTCGACTCGGTCCAGCCCGGCACTTCTTCGTACACAGGCTGCAGGCCCACATAGCTGTCAGCATCAGTCGGGGCAACGGCCTTGCCTTCTGCATCCTTGTAGCCGACGCAGATGTTGATGGTTTCCAGACCGTCGAGCACGTCCAGCTTGGTCAGGCAGATGCCCGAGATGCTGTTCACATCGATAGCGCGACGCAGGATAACAGCGTCGAACCAGCCACAACGACGAGCACGGCCGGTAGTCGCGCCGAACTCGTGGCCTTGTTTAGCCAGGTGCGCACCGACTTCGTCGAACAGCTCAGTCGGGAATGGACCCGAACCTACACGCGTGGTGTAAGCCTTGGTGATGCCCAGGATGTAGTCCAGGAACATAGGGCCAACACCCGAACCGGTAGCAACGCCGCCAGCAGTGGTGTTAGAGCTGGTCACGTACGGGTAGGTGCCGTGGTCGATGTCCAGCAACGAACCCTGGGCGCCTTCGAACATGATGTCTTTGCCAGCGCGACGCAGGTCGTGCAGCTCGGCAGTCACGTCCAGCATCAGCGGCTTGAGCAGCTCAGCGTATTCCTTGCACTCGGCCAGGGTCTTGTCGAATTCGATGGCTGGCTCTTTGTAGTAACCCACCAGCATGAAGTTGTGGTAATCCACCAGTTCACGCAGCTTGTCTTCAAAGCGCGGCATGTTGAGCAGGTCGCCCACACGCAGGCCACGACGTGCAACCTTGTCTTCGTAGGCCGGGCCGATACCGCGACCGGTGGTACCGATCTTCAGCTCGCCACGGGCCTTTTCACGGGCCTGGTCCAGCGCAACGTGGAAGGACAGGATCAGCGGGCAGGACGGGCTGATACGCAGGCGCTCGCGCACCGGTACGCCTTTTTCTTCCAGCTTGGTGATCTCGCGCAGCAGGGCGTCAGGTGCAACCACCACGCCGTTGCCGATCAAGCACTGCACGCCTTCGCGCAGCACGCCCGACGGGATCAGGTGCAAGACAGTTTTTTCGCCATCGATCACCAGAGTGTGACCAGCGTTGTGGCCACCCTGGTAGCGCACTACGGCGGCAGCATGTTCGGTCAGCAGATCAACGATCTTGCCTTTGCCCTCATCACCCCACTGGGTGCCCAGGACTACGACATTCTTACCCATAACACTTGTCCTCATTCGCGCAAACTTGGTGCCGGCGGCGGCCGGCAGGAAAACTCAAGAAGCCAGTGGCGATACTTGCCAAAGCCCGTTCTGCTGAATCAATTGCCGGTCGCAGTCCGCTTCACGGGCGGCGGCAAAAGGCTGTCCAGGCAAGGCCTGAACGACACGCTGACCCTCACTGCGCAACTGGCAAACCTGCTGCCAGAGTGCCGCATCCGTACTGTCAGGCATCCAGATACCGCCAGACGGTAGCTCGATCTCAGCACGCCCCAGGGTCACCAGGGTTTTCAAATCGGTGGAAAAGCCGGTCGCCGGACGGGCGCGACCGAAGTCGGCGCCGATGTCGTCGTAACGACCGCCCTGGGCAATGGACTGGCCAACACCCGGTACGAACACGGCGAACACCACACCGGTGTGGTAGTGGTAACCGCGCAACTCGCCCAGGTCGAAATACAGCGGCAGCTCAGGGAAACGCACGGACAGCCGCTCGGCAATCGACAGCAAGTCGTCCAGCGCTGCCAGAACAGGGGCCGGCGCCTTGGCCAGACGCTCGCGGGCAGCGCTCAATACTTCACGACCGCCACACAGATCGACCAACGCCCGCAGCATGCCCGACAGATCGGCAGGCAAGCCTTCAGTCAAGGTAATGACCTCGTCGATGGCCTTACGTTGCAAGGCATCGAACAACTGCTGCTCGACTTCACCGGACAAACCGGCGGCGCGGGCCAGGCCACGGTAGATACCGACATGACCGAGGTCCATGTGCACATCCGGCACATCGGCCAGTTGCAGCATGGCCAGCATCAGACTGATGACTTCGACGTCGCTGCTCGGACTGCCGTCGCCGTACAACTCTGCACCCAGCTGAATCGGGCTGCGCGAGGACGACAAGGCGCGAGGCTGAGCATGCAGCACGCTACCGGCATAGCACAGACGGCTTGGGCCTTCACGACGCAGGGTGTGCGCATCGATGCGTGCCACTTGCGGCGTGATGTCGGCACGGAAACCCATCTGACGGCCCGATTGCGGGTCGATGACCTTGAAGGTGCGCAGATCCAGGTCCTGGCCCGCGCCGGTCAGCAGGGATTCCAGGTACTCGATATGGGGAGTCACGACAAACTCGTAACCCCAGCTCTGGAACAGATCCAACACCTGACGACGCGCGACTTCAATACGCGCAGCTTCCGGTGGCAGTACTTCTTCGATGCCATCTGGCAGAAGCCAGCGGTCTACCGTTGCCATTACGCCTTCCCCTATCTCCGGGCGACCAGCCTGTCGGCGAGCCTTGAGTGAAGCAGAAAATGATCGGCTTGCGCACAAACCACGCGCATGAGCGACGGAGCGAAAAGCCCTTCTACCGGCTTCGCCAACCACTTTCCTCGAAAAACTGTCGAGCCAATCGGCCCGGCATCTGCTTGAAAACAGCAATCAAACATGCAGACGCAAAAAAGCCGGGAATTTCCCGGCTGCCGCATCATACACACGTTTTCCCAAAGGATCACCCCGCCAGAGGTTTTAGCCGCCCGGCGGGGGATAAATCAGGTCAACGCCGTATCAAGGCTTGGCTTTTTCCAGGTAGTGGAAGAAGTCGCTGCTTGGGTCGAGGACCAGGACGTCGGATTTGTTCGCGAAGCTTTCACGGTAGGCGCGCAGGCTACGGTAGAACGCGTAGAACTCCTGATCCTGACCGTAGGCCTTGGAGTAGATCGCAGCAGCCTGGGCATCACCGTCACCGCGAACCTCTTCGGATTCACGATAGGCTTCAGCCAACAGCACGCGGCGTTGACGATCGGCGTCGGCACGGATGCCTTCGGCCAGCTCGTTACCCTTGGCGCGGTGCTCGCGAGCTTCACGCTCACGCTCGGTGCTCATACGTTCGAACACGCTGCGGTTCACTTCTTTCGGCAGGTCGATGGTCTTGACCCGAACATCGACCACTTCGATGCCCAGCTCTTTCTCGGCCATCTTGTTCAGCGAAGCCGTGATATCCGCCATCAGCGCATCACGTTCACCCGACACCACTTCGTGCAGGGTGCGCTTACCGAACTGGTCACGCAGGCCCGATTCCAGACGACGGGACAAACGTTCGTCGGCGATCTGCTTGAGGCCGGAAGTCGCGGTGTAGTAACGCTCTGCGTCCTTCACGCGCCACTTGGCGTAGGCATCGACCATCACGGCTTTCTTTTCCAGCGTCAGGAAGCGTTGTGTCGGTGCGTCCAGCGTCATCAGGCGTGCGTCGAATTTACGCACCTGGTTAACGTAAGGCACCTTCACATGCAGGCCTGGCTGGACATCGGTCTGGACCACGCGACCGAACTGCAGCAACACCGCACGCTCGGTCTGAGCCACGATGTAGAAGCAGTTCCAGGCAGCGATCGCCACGACGACGCCAACAATAAGGGCGATCAGCGATTTATTGCTCATCAGCGACTCTCCCTGGTACGTGCTTGCTGTTGCTGCAGATCTGCTGCCGCACGCGCATTCGCTTCATTGCTGGTGGCTGCCGCGCCGGTCACCGGAGTGCTGGCGCTGCGACCACTTTCGACCATCTTGTCCAGCGGCAGGTACAGCAGGTTGTTCTGGCCGTTCTTGTTGCCGGTCACGAGAACCTTGCTGGTGTTGGTGAAGACTTCCTGCATGGTGTCCAGGTACAGACGCTGGCGGGTGACTTCAGGAGCCTTGCGGTACTCGGCGACCAGTTTGGTGAAGCGATCGGCCTCACCCTTGGCGCGCGAGACGGTTTCGTCACGGTAGCCATTGGCATCTTCGAGAATGCGCTGGGCCTGACCACGGGCTTCCGGCACGACGCCGTTGGCATAGGTCTCAGCCTGGTTACGCGAACGCTGTTCGTCTTCACGGGCGCGGATCACGTCATCGAAGGCTTCCTGGACTTCACGCGGTGCCGCTGCGCTCTGAACGTTGACCTGGGTGACGGTGATACCGGTGCGATAGGTGTCCATGAAGCGTTGCAGACGCTCCTTGATCTCGCTGGCCATCAACTCACGACCTTCGGTCAGCACCTGGTCCATCGCGGTGGAACCCACCACATGGCGCAAGGCGCTGTCGGTCGCGTGCTGCAGGCTGATTTCCGGCTGATCGACGCTCAGCACGAAATCCTGCAGGTTGCTGATCTTGTACTGCACGGTCAGCGGCACTTCGACGATGTTCTCGTCTTCAGTCAGCATCTGGCCCTGCTTGGTGTAGGCACGCTCACGCGTGACGTTCTCCATGTACTTCTTGTCGATCGGCGGGAAGTAGATGTTCAGGCCCGGACCCACGGTTTCGTAGTACTTGCCGAAGCGCAGCACTACAGCTTGCTCCTGCTCGTCGACGACATAAACCGCGCTGTACAGCCAAACGGCGGCCAGCACGACCAGACCGATGCCGAGCAGGCCGCCAAAGCCGCCACTCCTGCCCGGACCACCGCCGTCGTCGCCACCACGTTTCTTACCGCCACCGAACAAACCGTTCAGGCTTTCCTGCAGCTTTCGGAAGGCCTCGTCGAGATCCGGTGGTCCCTTGCGGTCGCCGTTGTTACGACGCTTGCCACCCCAAGGATCCTGATTATTCGAGTTGCCACCCGGCTCATTCCAAGCCATAGCGCTCTCCATCTGATAAAGCAAAGACGCACCCACGGCGCGCCGACCAATGCTACAGAATGCCTGTCACCGCGGCACAACCGCTTTCTCAGGCTTTTATTGCAAAGTGTGTTGCTCGATGAATTCCATCGGTTGCAAACCTTCGCGGCTCACCAGCCGATTCAATTCGGCTCGTGGCAAACGAACGGCCAGTAAACTGATGCCTTCGTCGTCGTGTTCTTCTTTCTGTACCGCTCCGAGTTCGAAAAACTGCGCACGCAGTCGAGCAAATCGGTTCGGCAAGCGCAAGGTGCCAACAAACAACTCATCGCCTAGCAACTCGGCCACGGCCTGCTTGAGCAGGTCCAGACCCGTACCCTCTTTCGCCGAAAGCCAGACCCGCTGCGGTTTGCCATCGGCATCGCGCTGGATCTGCGGCTCCACGCCTTCGAGCAAATCGAGTTTGTTATAGACCTCCAGGATCGGCAAGTCTTGAGCGCCGATCTCTCCGAGCACCACCATGACCTGTTCAATCTGGGCCATGCGCTCGGGTTCATGGGAGTCGATCACGTGCAGCAACAGGTCGGAGTTGCTCGACTCTTCGAGCGTAGCCCGAAATGCCTCGACCAGCTTGTGCGGCAAGTGGCGAATGAAGCCCACAGTGTCCGCCAGCACGATCGGACCCAGGTCATCGAGCTCGAGTCGGCGCAAGGTCGGGTCGAGGGTGGCGAACAACTGGTCAGCCGCGAAGACGTCGGAATCGGTCACCGAGTTGAACAGCGTCGATTTGCCGGCGTTGGTATAACCCACCAGTGAAACCGTCGGAATGTCAGCCCGTTTGCGGCCACGGCGCGATTGCTCACGCTGGCTGCGGACCTTTTCCAGGCGTCCCTTGATCTGCCGCAGGCGAACCCGCAACAGGCGCCGGTCGGTTTCCAGCTGGGTTTCACCCGGACCGCGCAGGCCGATACCGCCTTTCTGTCGTTCAAGGTGAGTCCAGCCGCGAACCAGCCGCGTACTCATGTGCTCAAGCTGGGCCAGTTCGACCTGGAGCTTGCCTTCATGGGTGCGGGCACGTTGGGCGAAGATATCGAGAATCAAACCCGTGCGGTCGATCACGCGACACTCGAAAATACGTTCGAGGTTACGTTCCTGACTGGGCGTGAGGATGTGATTGAAAATCACCAGATCGACCTGTTCGGCCTGGACCAGGTCGCGTAACTCTTCGACCTTGCCGCTGCTGATCAGGGTTTTGGCGGTTGGCCGATGACGCGGCACGTTGAAAAACGCGACGGTCTCGGCGCCAGCCGAAATAGCCAACTCCTGAAACTCCTGCGGATCTTCGCGCGCCTCAGGGTCCTGTCCATCCAAGTGAACGAGAATGGCTCGTTCACCACCACCGTGGCGCTCAAAGAACAAAGGAGACTCCTATCAGGCGTTACCTGGCTCAGCGTCACCTGCTTCGGATTCGGTTGCGCTAGGCAGACGAATTGGACGAACCGGCACCACTGTAGAGATCGCGTGTTTGTAAACCATCTGGCTGACGGTGTTTTTCAGCAGGATAACGAACTGGTCGAAAGACTCGATCGTGCCTTGCAGTTTGATACCGTTGACCAGGTAGATGGACACCCCAACTTTCTCTTTACGTAAAGTATTCAAGTAAGGGTCTTGTAGCGAATGCCCTTTTGACATGTGCCGCACTCCTTTAAGGATTCAATATAAAAATAGGTAATCAGATGGCTTTGGCCGCCACACCCCCAAGGATAGACGGCAATTGCAAGGACTCAGCTCAATATGGAGATGGTCCCAAGGTATTTCAAGGCGCGCGGCAGATTGTCGCAATCCAGACTGTCCAGCCAATGCAGATCAGTCCAACTGCGCAGCCAGGTGAACTGGCGTTTCGCCAATTGGCGCGTGGCAATGATTCCACGCTCCTGCATCTCGGCTGACGTCAGCTTGCCATCCAGGTAGTCCCAGACTTGGCGGTAGCCTACTGCACGTATAGACGGCAACCCGGCATGCAGGTCACCTCTATTACGCAGGGCTACGACCTCGTCAATGAATCCCTGTTCCAACATTAAAGTGAATCTTTGTTTAATTCGCTCATGCAGTACCTGGCGATTTGCCGGAGCAATGGCCAAGTTCGCGACAGTATAGGGCAATTGTTGCAGTCCCGAAGCGGCTGCTTCGGTACTTTGCACAGATTGTTGCAATCGCAGGGCGGTCATGCTTTGACCGCTGACACGATAAACCTCCAGTGCTCGACTCAATCGCTGGGGATCGTTCGGATGTATTCGCGCCGCGGACTCCGGATCAATCACCGCCAATTGTTCGTGCAAGGCTTGCCAGCCAAGGCGCGCAGCCTCTTCTTCGATTTGCGCACGGACCTCGGGATCGGCGGCCGGCATATCCGCCAGACCTTCAACCAAAGCCTTGTAATAGAGCATGGTGCCGCCCACCAGCAGCGGAATTTTTCCGCGCGCGGTGATATCGGCCATGGCTTCCAGGGCATCACGGCGGAAATCCGCGGCCGAATAGCTCTCGGCCGGGTCGAGAATATCGATCAGACGATGCGGATACTGCGCCAGCAGCTCTTTGGAAGGCTTGGCGGTGCCGATGTCCATGCCACGGTAGACCAGCGCCGAATCGACGCTGATCAACTCGCAAGGCAGGACTTTGGTGAGTTCGATGGCCAGGTCGGTCTTGCCGGCGGCGGTCGGGCCCATCAGGAAAATCGCAGGTGGGAACTGGCTCATCAACGACCGCGCAAGAACAGTTTGTCCAGATCGTCCAGGCCCAGCTGGGTCCAGGTCGGTCGGCCATGGTTGCATTGACCGCTGCGCTCGGTGTTTTCCATGTCACGCAGCAGACCGTTCATTTCCGGCAAGGCCAGGCGCCGATTCGCACGAACCGCACCGTGACAGGCCATGGTCCCGAGCAATTCGTTCAGGTGCGCCTGAATGCGGTCGCTGGTGCCGAACTCCATCAGATCAGCCAGGACGTCGGCGACCAGCCGGTTGGCTTCGGCCTGCTTGAGCAGCGCCGGGATCTGCCGAATCGCCAGGGTTTCCGGGCCCAGGCGCTGCAATTCAAAGCCCAGGCGCTGGAACCAGGCGACATGTTCCTCGGCGCAATCGGCTTCACGCTGACTGACGGCCAGGGTCTCCGGCACCAGCAACGGCTGGCCGCTCAGGCCCTCGCTGGCCATCGCCACCTTCAAACGCTCATACATGATCCGCTCGTGGGCGGCATGCATATCCACCAGAACCAGGCCCTGAGCATTTTCCGAAAGAATGTAGATACCCTTGAGTTGTGCCAGCGCATAACCCAGCGGCGGGATGTCGTCCTGCCCTGCCGGGAGCGCGACGGCATTGGCCTCGGGCAGTGGCGCAAAAAACTCGCGATAGGCGGCCTGCGCTTCGGCGACAGGAACTCCGGACTGCGGACGCGGCGTGTACTGATATTGATAACCCGCGCCAGCCCCCGAACCCGCCGGCGCATTGAACGACGGCTGAGCCTGGGGCTGTTCCAGCAGCGCATTGGCGGCCAGGCGCATTTCGCCCTGGGGCCCGAATTCACCGGCCTCGAGGCCGGTAGGCCGGACGATGGCCGTGGCAACCGGCGCCGCCAGTTGATCGTCGGGGCGCACATCGCCCAAGGCGCGGTGCAAGGTGCCGTAGAGAAAATCGTGGACCATGCGCCCTTCACGGAAGCGCACTTCGTGCTTGGTCGGGTGCACGTTGACGTCAACGCCGGTCGGATCGACTTCGAAAAACAGCACGAAGGTCGGGTGCCGACCGTTGAACAGCACGTCGCGATAGGCCTGGCGCACCGCGTGGGCCACCAGTTTGTCGCGCACGGCGCGGCCATTGACGAAGAAATACTGCAAATCAGCCTGACTGCGGTTGAAGGTCGGCAGACCGACCCAGCCCCATAGATGCAGGCCGTTGCGTTCGATTTCGATCGGCAGTGCCTGCTCCAGGAAGCCTGGCCCGCAGATCGCCGACACGCGCCGCGCACGGGCCGCATCATCATGGGCCTCGTGCAGACTGAGGATGGTCTTGCCATTGTGGCGCAGATGGAACGCCACATCGAAGCGCGCCAAAGCCAGGCGTCTGATCACTTCTTGCAGGTGATCGAATTCGGTTTTTTCGGTCTTGAGAAACTTGCGTCGCGCCGGCGTGTTGAAAAACAGGTCGCGCACTTCAACCGAAGTGCCCACCGGGTGGGCCGCTGGCTGCACGCGGGGCGCCATGTCACGGCCTTCGGTCTCGACCTGCCAGGCCTGATCGGCGTCGCGGGTGCGGGAGGTCAGGGTCAGGCGCGCGACGGAGCTGATCGATGCCAGGGCCTCGCCGCGAAACCCCAGGCTCATGACCTGTTCGAGGTCTTCCAGGTTGCGAATCTTGCTGGTGGCGTGACGGGCCAGGGCCAGCGGCAGGTCATCGGCGGAAATGCCGCTGCCATCGTCGCGCACCCGCAGCAGCTTGACGCCGCCCTGCTCCACATCGACGTCGATGCGTTTGGCGCCGGAGTCGAGGCTGTTTTCCAGCAGCTCCTTGATCACCGAAGCCGGACGTTCGACCACCTCACCCGCCGCAATCTGGTTCGCCAGTCGCGGGCTGAGCAACTCGATTCGAGCGCTACTATTCACGACCTGATTCATTCTTTGGCCGCCAGTTCAGTGCCCGGAATCGTCAGGTGCTGACCGACCTTGAGCTCATCGCTCGACAGGCTGTTGGCGCTGCGCAGGGTCGCGGGCGATACCTGATAGCGCACGGCGATCATCGCCAGGGTCTCGCCCGGGTTGACGCGGTGATCACGCGGCCCCTGCACAATCTTGCCGGAGTCGCGCAGCCAGGCAATGTAGGTGCCCGGCGGCGGGTTCTGCTGGAAGAACTGGCGCACGCCGCTGCTGATCGAACGCGCCAGCGCCTGCTGGTGACTCGACGCGGCAAGCTTCGAGGCTTCGTTGGCGTTGGAGATGAACCCGGTTTCCACCAGGATGGACGGAATATCCGGCGACTTCAGCACCATGAACCCGGCCTGCTCGACCCGCTGTTTGTGCAGCGGTGTCACCCGGCCGATGTTGCTCAAGACTTTCTGGCCAACATTCAGGCTTGAAGTCAGGGATGCAGTCATCGACAAATCGAGTAATACGCCAGCGAGCATGCGGTCCTTGTCATCGAGGCTGACGTTGCCGGCACCACCGATCAGGTCGGAACGGTTTTCGCTGTCGGCCAGCCAACGGGCAGTCTCCGAGGTGGCACCACGGTCGGACAAGGCGAACACCGAGGCACCGAACGCAGCGGCAGACGGCGCGGCGTCGGCGTGAATCGAGACGAACAGGTCGGCGCCTTTCTTGCGGGCAATTTCGGTACGGCCGCGCAGTGGAATGAAGTAGTCGCCGGTGCGGGTCAATTCGGCGCGGAAACCTTTCATGCCGTTGACCTGGCGTTGCAGTTCACGGGCGATGGCCAGTACCACGTCTTTTTCCCGTTGGCCACGGGAGCCCGAGGCACCCGGGTCTTCGCCACCGTGTCCGGCGTCGATCACCACAATGATGTCGCGCTTGCCGGCCGGAGCCGGCGGCAATTTGATTGCAGGTTCCGTCGGCGTGACCGGTACGGCGGGCACCGTGGCGACCGACGGTGTCGGCGCTGGAGGAGGCGCGGCGTCTGCGGCGTTATCGAACAGATCGACCACCAACCGGTTGCCGTACTGGGCGTTCGGCGCCAGGGAAAAGCTTTTCGGCGTCACGGCCTTTTTCAGGTCGATGACCACCCGCAGGTCGGTCGGCGTGCGCTGGGCCGAGCGCATGGCGGTAATCGGGGTGTTCGAGGTGTTGACGTTGAGCGGCGCACCGAGGGTCGCGCCATTGATGTCGATGACCAGGCGATCCGGAGCCGTCAGGGTAAAGACGCTGTGTTGCACCGGGCCGGTCAGGTCAAACACCAGTCGCGTGTTGTCCGGTGCCCGCCACAGACGAACACTGTTGACCTTCGAATCGGCCACAGCGTCGACGGTCACCGCCAAAAACAACACCCCTACGGCAGCCACCAACGCGCGAAAGCGCATACCTAACCCCATCATCTATTTGGATTCCAATGCCAAAGCGGCACACCAGGCCTCGCCACGCGAGCCCTGGGATAAAATTTTCAGCGAACGCCCGCTGTCTTGCGGGCTAATGGTAATGGTCAGGTCAGGCTTTGGCAAAAAGCCTGCACCTTTATCGGGCCATTCGATCAGACACAGGGCATCGTCTTCGAAGTAGTCGCGGATACCGAGGAACTCTAGCTCTTCCGGATCGACCAGACGGTACAAATCGAAATGGAAGGCGCGAATGTCGCCGATCTCGTAGGGTTCGACCAGGGTGAAGGTCGGGCTTTTGACTGCTCCGACATGCCCCAGACCGCGGATGATGCCTCGGGACAACGTGGTTTTGCCCATCCCCAGGTTGCCCTCGAGGAAGATCAGGCCATGGCCTTGGGTGATTCGGGCAATGCGTGCGCCAAAGTCGCTCATGGCCTGTTCATCGGCCAGGTACAGGGTTACTTCAGACACGGTGCTTGCTCCTCCAACAACTGACGAATGGCTGGGATCAGATCACTGGCCGCCAGCCCACGGCCCGATTTTCCTTGTTGCTCGCCGGCATTGGCGTGCAGCCAGACCGCCAGGCAGGCCGCGTCGAATGCCTCCATGCCCTGGGCCAGCAATGCGCCGACCAGACCGGCCAGTACATCGCCCAAACCGGCGGTGGCCATGGCCGGGTGCCCCTGATGACACAGCGCCAGGCGCCCATCGGGATGGGCGATCAGGCTGCCGGCACCTTTCAGGACGACGACCGCTGTATATTTTTTACTCAAGGCATGGGCCGCTGCCGGTCGATCGGCTTGAACCTGGGCCGTACTCATTCCGAGTAAACGCGCAGCTTCGCCCGGATGCGGCGTGAGCACGCAACTCTTGGGTAAACTCACACGATCCTCGGCCAACATATTCAGCGCATCGGCGTCCCAGACTTGCGGCAGCGGCGCGTTGGCGGCGGCGGACAACAAGCTGCGCCCCCAGCCAGCCTGGCCCAGCCCCGGACCGACAACCAACACAGAAACTTTTTGAAGCAAACCCATCAACTGATTGGCCGACGAAGTGCCCAGCACCATCGCCTCGGGGATCCGCGCCAGCGCGGCGGACACGTGTTCGCTGCGAGTCGCCACCGACACCATGCCCGCCCCGCTACGCAGCGCACTTTGCGCACTCAGCAGGATCGCGCCACCCAACCCACGATCACCACCGATCAGCAGCACATGGCCGAATCGGCCTTTATGGGAGGTCGGGGTCCGGGGTGCTGGACGCGAAAGGTTAGCGGCCGTCAGACGACGAGCGGTGAACGCCGCGTCACCAATCAACTGCGAATCGGCGTGCAAGTCATTGAACACCAGTTCGCCGACCACATCCGCCGCATCACCGGTGAACAACCCCACCTTCAAGCCAATGAACGTGACCGTAAGGTCGGCATGCACGGCATGACCTAGGATGCGGCCCGTATCAGCGCACAACCCTGACGGAATATCCACCGCAGCAACCGGCAGTCCGCTGGCATTGATCGCGGCGATGGCACTGGCATACGGCTCACGCACATCGCCGCTCAGACCAGTGCCAAGCAAAGCATCCAGCACAATGCCGCGCAATCCGGATTGTGCCGTCCAGGGCTCGATGAGCACGTTTTCAGACACCGCCTCGGCATGGGCCAACACCGCATCACCCTGCAAGCGCTGCGGATCCCCCACCGCCAGCACCCGCACCGACCAACCGGCACGCTGGGCCAATACGGCCACCAGATACCCGTCCCCAGAGTTGTTGCCATGACCGGCCAGCACGCTCAGTTCGTTCGCTGTCGGCCATTGCCGCACCAGCGCCCGCCACGTCGCCCGCGCCGCGCGCTGCATCAATTCGAAGCCCGCTGTGCCGGCGGCGATCAGGCTCGCGTCGAGTGCTCGCACCTGGGCGGTGCTGTACAGCACGTCGGGTAATTCATCTTTAGTGTGCGGCATGCGTCTTCGGGCTCCGATGTCTGGCAGAATTATACGCACCTCAGCTCCGGTTTCTCTCGCCTCATGCCCGCTATTACCACAGACCTGCCTGCCCTCGCCCAATCCATCAAGGACTGGGGTCGCGAGCTGGGCTTCCAGCAAGTCGGCATCAGCGGCCTCGACCTGGCCGAGCATGAGCAGCACCTGGAACGCTGGCTCGAAGCCGGCTACCACGGCGAAATGGACTACATGGGCGCCCACGGCAGCAAACGCTCGCACCCCGAAGAGCTGGTGCCGGGCACTTTGCGCGTGGTTTCGCTGCGCATGGACTACCTGGCCGGCGACACCCAAATGGCGAAAGTGTTGGCCCAACCGGAAAAAGCCTACGTCTCGCGTTATGCCCTGGGTCGCGATTACCACAAGCTGATCCGCAAACGCGTGCAACAACTGGCGGAAAAAATTCAGGCAGAAATCGGCCCGTTTGGGTATCGCGCCTTCGTCGACAGCGCGCCGGTGCTGGAAAAAGCCATCGCCGAACAGGCGGGTCTTGGATGGATCGGCAAAAATACCCTGGTCTTGAATCGCAAGGCAGGCAGTTATTTCTTCCTCGCCGAACTGTTCGTCGACCTGCCGCTGCCGGTCGACCCGCCCCACGCTACCGAACACTGCGGACGGTGCAGCGCCTGTCTCGACATCTGCCCAACCAACGCCTTTGTCGGCCCCTATGTGCTGGATGCCCGACGCTGCATTTCCTACCTGACCATCGAACTCAAAGGCGCGATCCCTGAAGACCTGCGGCCACTGATCGGCAATCGGGTGTTCGGTTGCGATGACTGCCAGATCGTCTGCCCGTGGAACCGCTTTGCCCGCCCGTCCGGTGAAAGCGACTTCAAGCCGCGGCACAACCTGGACAACGCCGGGCTGGCAGAACTGTTCATGTGGGATGAAGAGAAATTCCTGAGCAGCACCGAAGGCTCGCCGCTGCGCCGGACCGGTTACGAAAACTGGTTGCGCAACCTGGCGGTGGGGCTGGGTAATGCGCCTTCAACGATTCCGGTGCTGGAAGCGCTGAAGGCGCGACGGCAGCATCCTTCGGAACTGGTGCGTGAGCATGTCGAATGGGCGTTGCGGCAACACGCCGAGCGTCAGGCTTCGTCGTTGTAGACGAACTTGGGCATTTCCCAATGAAAACGGATCGCCAGCAAGCGCAGCAGAAAACCGCCGAACAAGGTGATCAGAATCGATTGTTCATCGGGTAATTGCAGATAGATGCAGAGCATGTAGCACCACGCTGCCGCAAACGAGACGCTGGCATAAAGCTCACGCCGGAAGATCAGCGGAATATCGTTGCAGAAGATGTCCCGCAGGATGCCGCCGAAGACGCCGGTGATCACGCCACTGACCGATGCCACCAACATGCCATGGCCCATTTCCAGGGCGGTGATGCAGCCGATCAGGGTAAATGCCACGAGCCCCATGGCATCAAGCACCAGGAACAGTGAGCGCAAATGGCGCATCCAGCGCGCCGTGAACACCGTAATCATCGCGGCGGCAGACGTCAGCACCAGGTATTCCGGGTGTTTGACCCAGGTCAGCGGGTAATGCCCAAGCAATACGTCGCGCACCGAACCGCCACCCAGCGCCGTGACACAAGCGATCAACACCACACCGAACCAGTCCATGCCACGACGGCCGGCAGACAAGGCGCCGGTCATGGCTTCGGTGGTGATGGCGATCAGGTAGAGCATCAGCAGCATAGTGGCGGTCCTTGCAGAAAGGCGCGCAGTCTACTCAGTTCACAGAAGCACCAAAAGAGGGCGCCTGAGAATCGACCCAACCATCTATGGTGACTGAACTGACGCCATCGTCGGAACGCCGCCCGGAGCAAGCTCGCTCCCACAGGGTCGGCGCTCTACCTGTGGGAGCGAGCTTGCTCGCGATGGGGCCGGTACGGACGGCCGTGATTCAAAACTTGATGAAATGCTTGCGGTAGTGCTGCAACTCAGCGATCGATTCACGGATATCGTCGAGCGCCAGGTGGGTGCTGCCCTTCTTGAAGCTGTCACGCACATCCGGTGCCCAGCGCGCAGCCAGCTCTTTGAGCGTGGACACGTCGAGGTTGCGGTAGTGGAAATAGCTTTCCAAAGATTTCATGTGGGTATAAAGGAAGCGACGATCCTGGCAGATGCTGTTGCCGCAGATCGGCGACTTGCCCTTGGGCACCCACTTCTCCAGGAAGGTGATGGTTTCGGCTTCGGCTTCGGCCATGCTGATGCGGCTGTCGCGAACCCGCTGGGTCAGCCCGGAACCGCCGTGCTGACGGGTGTTCCACTCGTCCATGCCGGCGAGGATTTCGTCGCTGTGGTGAATGGCGATCACCGGGCCTTCGGCCAGGGTGTTCAGGTCACTGTCGGTGACGATAGTGGCCATTTCGATGATGACGTCGGTGTCCGGGTTCAGACCGGTCATTTCCAGGTCGATCCAGATCAGGTTCTGTGGGTTTTGCATGTGTCGGCTCCTAGGCAATGCTGCGCAGTTTAGCCTAGGCCGGTAGCCGGGCGTGCTAAACTCGCGGCCGTTTTACCTAATCGCTGCATTCTTTATACGGAACACCCATGGCCAAACGCCAACTCAATCGTCGTCAAAACTGGCGCATCGAAAAGATTCAGGGCGAACGCGCTGCCCGCGCCGCCAAACGCGAGTCCTCGGCTGTCGAGGCGCTTGAGGGCGGCGATCTGGGCCCGGAACAGCACGGTCTGGTGATCGCGCACTTCGGCGTGCAGGTCGAGGTCGAGGCCCGCGACGGCGAACTGGCCGGCCAGGTATTCCGTTGCCATCTGCGCGCCAACCTGCCGGCGCTGGTGACCGGCGATCAGGTGGTCTGGCGTGCCGGCAACCAGGGCATCGGCGTGATCGTGGCGCAACTGCCGCGCAACACCGAGCTGTGCCGCCCGGACAGCCGTGGTCAGCTCAAGCCTGTGGCGGCCAACGTCGACATGATCGTCATCGTGTTTGCGCCGCTGCCCGAGCCCCACGCCAACCTGATCGACCGCTATCTGGTCGCAGCCGAGCATGCGGGCATCAAGCCGCTGCTGTTGCTGAACAAGTTCGACCTGATCGACGACAACAATGCGCCAGCGCTGAATGCCTTGCTCGCGGTTTACCGCACCCTTGGCTATCCGGTACTGGAAGTGTCGGCGCACCACGGCAACGGTATGGAGCAGTTGCAGAAGCAACTCGACGGACGTATCAGCGTGTTCGTCGGCCAGTCTGGTGTCGGCAAATCGTCGCTGGTCAACAGCCTGCTGCCGGAAGTCGAAACCCGTGTCGGCCCGTTGTCCGAGCTATCCGGCCAGGGCACTCACACCACCACCACCGCGCGGTTGTTCCACTTCCCCGGTGGCGGTGAGTTGATCGACTCCCCGGGTATCCGCGAATTCGGCCTGGGCCACGTCAGCCGTGCCGACGTCGAAGCCGGCTTCATCGAGTTCAACGATCTGCTCGGCACCTGCCGCTTCCGTGACTGCAAGCATGACCGCGAACCCGGTTGCGCCCTGCTCAAGGCCCTTGAAGACGGCCGCGTGCAGCAGCAACGGATGAACAGCTACCGCTCGATCATCGCCAGCCTGCCGGAAAACGGCTACTAAACAGACATGCCGACCGCCCTGCCTTCAGCGGGGCGGCCGGCGGCTGGATCTTCCCCCGCTGAAACATCAGACCTTTCTGTAAGACGCCCGTACCGGCGCTTGTAGGGCATTTCTCTTTAAGTCAGATCCCCTTGTAGCCACCAGCCAATAGCCTAGTTTCAGACCCTCTTCGCACTCCAGCGACACCGAGGGACACCCATGCAAACCTACCACCTGTTCATCAGCCACTCGTGGAACTACTCCGACGCCCACGACAATCTCGTGCGCCTGCTCAACGCCAAGCCCGGTTTCACCTACAAGAATTTTTCGGTGCCACCGGACAACCCGATTGTCGGCGCGAAAACCGACAAACAACTTGAGGAGGCCATCGAAAACAAAATTCGCCCGTGTTCGGCGGTATTGATCATGGCCGGTATGTACTCCACCTACAGCAAGTGGATCAACAAGGAAATCGAGATCGCCAAGCGCATGGGCAAGGTGATCATTGCGATCAAGCCGTTCGGTGCCGAGCGCATTTCCACGGTGGTACGTGACGCGGCACATGCCGAATGTGCGTGGAACACCAACAGCATCATCGATGCGATTCGCCAGCATACGGCGGTGTAACCATGCGCAAGGGACTGTTTATCGGCATCAACGACTACACCCATGTATCGCGCCTGAGCGGTTGCAGCAATGACGCCATGGCCATGGCGTCCGTTTTGAAGACCGACGCCAATGGCGATCCGAACTTCAAGAACATCGTACTGACCTCTGCCGAGGACTACCTGAGCCGGGAAAAACTCGAAGACCAGATCCGCGAGCTGTTTTCCGGGGACTGCAATGTCGCGCTGCTGTATTTCGCCGGCCACGGCAGTTTCGACACCGACACCGACGAAGGCATGTTGATCCCGCAGGATTACAAGAGCGCCAAGGACGGGATTCGCCTCAGCGACATTCTCAATTGGGCGAGCAAGGCAACCAAGATCAAAAACAAAGTGATCATTCTCGATTGTTGCCAGAGCGGCTCCGCCGGCGAACTGCGCGCCTTGCGCAGTGAAGGCAGCGTGGTCGGCGAAGGCATGACCATCCTGACCGCCTGCAAAAAGGAAGAGCCGGCGATGGAGGGCGTGCAGCACGGCGTGTTCACCGGATTGCTGCTCCAGGCCTTGCACGGTGGGGCAGCGAACATCCTGGGCAAGATCACCCCCGGCAGCCTCTATTCGTTTGTCGACAACGCCCTTGATGCCTGGGAACAGCGTCCGGTGTTCAAGACCAACGTCTCGCAGTTCATTTCCCTGCGCGAAGTGTCGCCGCTGATCCCCAAGGAAATCCTGCGCAAACTCCCCGAATGGTTTGCCGAAGCGGAGTCGGTATACCCCCTCGCCCCCAGCTTTGAGCCCACCGAACCCGAGTTCAACCCTGAACACGGCGAAGTCTTCGCCCAACTGCAAAAGTGCAACCGCCACAGCCTGGTCGAACCGGTGGACGCCGAACACATGTACTACGCCGCCATCCACTCCACCGGCTGCCGCCTCACCGCCCTCGGCGCCTATTACCGCGAACTCGCGATCAAGGGACATTTCTGATGCCAGTGTTTATCAGCTACCGCCACATGGATCGCGCCCACGCGGTCAAAATCAACGGGCGCCTGATCCAGGCCAATATCAAGACCTACCTCGACGTACTGGATATCGAATCCCAGACCACCGATGACATCACCGGGGTGATCACCCGCAACATCAGCGAATGCACGCACCTGCTGGCGGTGGTGTCGGAGAAAACCGCGCTGTCCTGGTGGGTGCCGTTCGAAATCGGCGAGGCGACCATCACCAACCGACGTATCTGCTCGTTCAAGACCGGCCCGACGGAGCTGCCGCTGTTCCTCGACAAGTGGCCGAAACTCACCAACGACAGGGACATCGACTTCTTTATCGATGCCTATCGAAACGAAGCGACACTCAAGCGCTCGATGTCACTGGAGTCGGTGACCGGCAGCGAGTCGGTGCGCAGCGTCAACAAATCCAATGCGGATCGCTTTCACGCCGACCTCAAGTCGCGAATCATCCGCGGCTTTTAATACAGAAAGCGCCGACAAAAAAGCCGACATCGCTGTCGGCTTATTTGTCGGTCACTGCTTAGGCGGTTCAGCCGGTTTCGGTGCCGGGTCATCGAACAGGTTCAGACGCTCACGAAGCTCGTGAGCCGGCAGAGGCTCCTTGTCCGCCGGCAACGCGTTCGGGTCGACCGGTGCGGCTCCCGGAGCAGCCGAACCTTGCGGCGCATCAGGAGCAGGCTCCGCCCCTTGCGAACCTTCGATCGCACGCTGGGCTTTCTTGGTCAGCACCACGATGTCGATACGGCGGTTAACCGGGTTGAACGGATGCTCGCGATCGAACAAAGCCGACGAGGCATAACCAACCACACGCGCCACCTGTGCATCCGGATAACTGCCCGCCACCAGCGCACGCCGTGCGGCGTTTGCACGGTTGGCCGAAAGCTCCCAGTTGCCGAAATCACCCATGCCGGTGTACGGCTTGGCATCGGTGTGGCCGCTGATGCTGATCTTGTTCGGCACCGCCTTGATGGTGTCGGCCATGGCCAGCAGGATGTCTTCGAAATACGGTTTCAGACGGGCCGAGCCTGAGTCGAACATCGGGCGGTTTTCCGCGTCCATGATCTGGATACGCAGGCCGTCCTGAGTGATTTCGAACAGGATCTGGTCCTTGAACTTCTGCATCTGCTGGTTTTCTTCGACCTTGTTCTGCAGTTCCTGCAGCAACAGTTCGAGGCGCTCTTTTTCGACCTGTTCGGCCATGCCTTCGACCTGGTCGGTATCGATGGTGACCTTGTCCGGCTGCGGCTGGGACTTCACCTCGGGGTTGAGGGTGTTTTCCGGCGCCAGGGTCGGCGTGCCGCCCAGATCGATGATGTACGGCGTGCCGCTTTCGGAAAAGCCGATCGGGTCCTTGAAGTAACCGGCGATGGCGATCTTCTGTTCCGGCGTGGCGGTGGACAGCAGCCACAACACCAGGAAGAACGCCATCATCGCCGTGGCGAAGTCGGCGAAGGCGATTTTCCATGCGCCCCCGTGATGCCCGCCGGCGATGCGCTTGACGCGCTTGATGATTATCGGCTGGTTATTTTCCATGACCTAAGTGCTCTGTCTCACAAATACTGTTCCTTTTTGGCAGTGCCTGTTGTCGCCATACCGCGTTGCCGCTCCTCGCCATAGCGGGCTATGACTCGTCGCGGCGCCTTGTCTGGCAACAACAGTCACTTGCCAAAAAAGGAACGTATTTGCGAAACAAAGCACTAACGACCGCGAACCGCTTGTTCCAGCTCGGCGAAGCTAGGACGGTGTGCCGGGTACAGAACCTTGCGCCCGAACTCCACGGCCAGCGATGGCGGCATGCCGGAAGCCGAAGCCACCAGCGAGGCCTTGATGGCTTCGTAGACGTTCAGTTCTTCCTTGGCATCGTGGGCCAGGGAATGGGCCAGCGGGCCGAAGAAGCCGTAGGCGGCGAGAATACCGAAGAAGGTACCCACCAGTGCCGCACCCACGTGCAGGCCGATGGATTTCTGATCGCCCTCACCCAGCGAAGCCATGGTCACCACGATCCCCAGTACCGCCGCGACGATACCGAAACCGGGCATGGCGTCGGCGATGCCGTTCACGGCGTGGGATGGGTGTTCCAGGTCTTCCTTGAGGCTGAACAGCTCCATGTCGAACAAGCCTTCCAGCTCGTGCGGGGCCATGTTGCCGGAGGACATGATGCGCAGGTAATCGCAGATGAACGCGGTCATGCGTTCGTCCTTGAGAACGGTCGGGTACTTGGCGAAGATCGGGCTCGCGGCAGCATCCTCGATGTCACCTTCGATGGCCATCATGCCTTCGCGGCGGCTCTTGTTGAGGATCTCGTAGATCAGGCCCAGCACTTCCAGATAGAAGCCGTGGTTGAAACGCGATCCGAACATGCTCAGGGACTTCTTGAGCACGTGCATCGTCATGTAGCCGGGGTTGGCCTGCAAGAAGGCGCCGAGGGCGGCACCGCCGATGATCATGACCTCGAAAGGCTGGATCAGGGCGGCAATCTTGCCATGGGAAAGCACGTATCCGCCGAGCACGCTCGCGAATACGACGATGATGCCGATAATTTTAGCCATAGGTTAGGAGAGCACTTACTGAGTCGGGTTCAAGGTCATATTCGGAAGTTAAAAAATCTCTTCTTCTCCTTATCGGCAAAACTGCGCCAGACTATAGCCAGTTCAGGCGAAAAACTGATTTGACCCCATCCGGGCACAGGTAATGTTGACGATGATCGCCTCCCACCATGGTTAACGAAACGAACGTTCCAACCCCGAAACCGACCACTCTCGAAGGCTGGGTCAAGCTTCTCGATGGCGTACGCCTGCCGGTTCCGCAAGCGAGCCACGACCGGGTCTGCAAGGCCATCGGCGACAATCGCAGCTCGCTGCGCGACATCGCTGACTTGATGCAAGGCAGTCCGGCCCTGGCCTTGAGCGTGATTCGCGAAGCCAACCGGCATACCCATGGCAGCATGACCGAGCCTGCGGAAAATCTTGAGATTGCGATCAACCGCCTCGGTTTGAAGCGCACCGAAGAACTGCTCGCGCGCCTGCCCGCCGAACCCCAGTCCGAGATTCCCAAAGCCCTGCGTCAGTTGCAGATGATCAGCCAGCACGCCACGCAACAGGCCAACGGTTTTTTTGCCAGTCGCCTGGCGCGCCTGTGGCAGGACATCCACTGGGGCAGCCTGCTGTTTCTTTCGCCCCTGTGGCCGCTGGCGCTGACCCATCCAGAACTGCTCGAAGACTGGGAACTGCGGGTCATCCATAAAGGTGAGTCGGCACGCAAAGTCGAACAACAACTGTTTGGTGTGCGCCTGCTGGACATCGGCCAGGCACTGGTGGAGATCTGGCGCTTGCCGATCTGGGTACGGCAGGGCTATCGACTGATGCTCACTGAACAGCGCGAACTGGTGAAAGTCCTGCGCATCGCCCGTGACAGCGAGCACCCACTGCGCCAGCAGAACCGCCTCGATGACGACCCGACCCTGCGTCGCTGGCTCAATCAACCGGCCAATACGGTGCTGCTGGCCAACGGTCTGGCGCTGTCGGCACAACACGCCTGGGACAGCCCGCACAGTGAGCGCTGGCAGTACCTGACCAGCCTTTACCTGCAAATGCCGATGGACGAGCTGCAGCAACAATTGCACCAGCAAGCCGCCAACAGCGCACGCCAACACGCCATGCCCGACCTCTGGCACCCCGCCGAGTCGCTGATCTGGCCGTGGGGCATGAACCGTGTCCACGCAGGCTTGCTGCCGGCAGCGGCACCCACCGCCGAAGACTTGGCGAAGTGGCGCAAGCAATGCGCCGAACTGCTGGTCGAGCCGAGTCGCTTCACCAACGCCATGCACTTGACCATCGCCGCCCGGGACGCCCTCGTGGCCTGCGGCATGCGTCGGGTGATGATCCTGATGGCCGACCGCACCCACGCCAACCTGCGCGTGCACCAGACGGCCGGCCTGCCGAAGGAAGCGGCCGGGCTAAACTTCGTGGTCAGCCAGAGCAACGTGTTGCAGCGCCTGCTCGCGCAACAGGCCCAGGTGCGCCTGACGCCAGCCAACAACACGCAATTCTCGGCCCTGCTGCCCAACGGCCTGCGCTCACAGTTCAGCGGCGAACACTTGCTGCTGCGTTCGCTGGTCAACAATGGCCGGGTGATCATGATCGTCGTGGCGGATCAAGGCGGCGGGCCGTTTTCGGAAATTTCCGTACAGGCCTTCGGCAAAACCGCACAGTGCATCGAAAAAGCCCTGCACAGCTTTAGCCACCGTGGCCAATAAGCTGCGTTACAATCCTCCCTTTTGTGCTCTGGAGACCTCACATGTCTGACTTCTCTGGCTTGCCGCTGGTGATCGAGCCGAGCGACTTGCTCCCTCGCCTCGACGCCCGCGAACTGATTCTGGTGGACTTGACCAGTCCCGCCCGCTACGCCGAAGGGCACATTCCCGGCGCGCGCTTTGTCGATCCGAAGCGCACGCAGCTCGGCCAGGCCCCTGCCCCGGGGCTGATGCCCCCGCAGGCAGCACTCGAAACGCTGTTTGGTGAGTTGGGACACAACCCCGACGCGGTCTACGTGGTGTATGACGACGAAGGCGGCGGTTGGGCCGGGCGCTTCATCTGGCTGCTGGATGTCATCGGCCACAGCAAGTACCACTATGTCGACGGCGGCCTGACGGCCTGGCTGGCAGAAGGCTTGCCCATGTCGATCCAGATCCCGCCACCCGTGGGCGGCCCGGTTCAACTGACCTTGCACGACGAACCCACCGCCACCCGCGAATACCTGCAAAGCCGTCTCGGCGCCGCCGACCTGGCAATCTGGGATGCGCGCGGGCCGCTGGAGTACTCCGGCGAGAAAGTCCTGGCAGCCAAGGGCGGGCACATTCCCGGCGCGGTCAATTTCGAATGGACCGCCGGCATGGATCGGGCGCGCCAGCTGCGCATCCGCACCGACATGCCGCAGATCCTCGAACAACTCGGGATCAGCAAAGACAAAGAAGTGATTACCCACTGCCAGACCCACCATCGTTCTGGCTTCACCTATCTGGTGGCCAAGGCTCTCGGTTATCCGCGGGTCAAGGGCTACGCCGGCTCCTGGGGCGAATGGGGCAACCACCCCGATACCCCGGTAGAAATTTAAGATTTTTAAGGACCGTTAATGAACAAGCGTCTGTTTCTCCTCGGCCAGTACCTGCTGCCCCACAACTTGCTCTCGCGTCTGGCCGGCTGCATCGCCGAATGCCGCGTGCGCTGGTTCAAGAATGCCTTTACCGCCTGGTTCGCCAAGCGTTATCAGGTGGATATGTCCCTGGCGCTGGTCGAAGACCTGACCGCCTACGAGCACTTCAACGCGTTCTTCACCCGTGCGCTGAAAGACGGTGCCCGTCCGCTGGACGAAACCCCGGGCGCGGTCCTCAGCCCGGCCGACGGCGCGATCAGCCAGCTCGGCCCGATCGAGCACGGCCGCGTGTTCCAGGCCAAGGGCCACAGCTTCAGCGTGCTGGAACTGTTGGGTGGCGATGCGGCAAACGCTGCGCCGTTCATGGGTGGTGACTTCGCGACCATCTACCTGTCGCCGAAGGACTATCACCGCGTGCACATGCCACTGGCCGGCACCCTGCGCGAGATGGTCTACATCCCGGGTCGTCTGTTCTCGGTCAACCAGACCACCGCTGAAAATGTTCCGGAACTGTTCGCCCGCAACGAGCGTGTGGCGTGCATTTTCGACACCGAGCGCGGGCCGATGGCCGTGGTGCTGGTGGGCGCGATGATCGTTGCCTCGATTGAAACCGTCTGGGCCGGTCTGGTCACGCCGCCGAAACGCGAGCTGAAAACCTTCCGCTACGACGAAGCCGCGCGCGCGCCGATCCATCTGGAAAAAGGTGCGGAACTGGGTCGCTTCAAGCTGGGTTCGACCGCTGTCGTGCTGTTCGGGCCGGATCAGGTGAAGTGGGCTGAAGAAATGACCGCCGGTACTGCGGTGCAGATGGGTCAGGGCATGGGCTCGCCAAAAGCCTGACCTGTAGAGATCTAATGTGGGAGCGAGCTTGCTCGCGATTGCATAGTGTCAGTCGACTTCTTCGTTGACTGATACACCGCTATCGCGAGCAAGCTCGCTCCCACATTTATTTGTGGTGCCTAGAGCTGCCCGTCGCGATCGCGGAAGCCCAGCAGATACAGCACGCCATCCAGCCCCAGCGTCGATATCGCCTGCTTGGCCGACTGCTTCACCAGCGGCTTGGCGCGGAACGCCACGCCCAACCCGGCAATCGCCAGCATCGGCAAGTCATTGGCACCGTCACCGACCGCAATGGTCTGCTCCAGGCGCAAGCCTTCCTTGTGTGCCAGTTCCTTCAGCAAATCCGCCTTGCGCTGCGCATCGACAATCGGCTCGACCGCCACGCCGGTGACTTTGCCGTCGACCACTTCCAGTTCGTTGGCAAACACGTAGTCGATACCCAGCTTTGCCTGCAGTTGCTTGGCGAAGTAGGTGAAGCCGCCCGACAGAATCGCGGTCTTGTAGCCCAGGCGCTTGAGTTCGGCGAACAGGGTTTCGGCGCCTTCGGTCAGGCGCAGCGAGGCGCCGATGGAATCCAGCACATTGACGTCCAGACCTTTGAGCAAGGCCAGGCGCTCCTTGAAGCTGGCGCGAAAATCCAGTTCACCGGCCATCGCTCGCTCGGTGATTTCCGAGACCTTGTCACCGACGCCAGCCGCCTTGGCCAGTTCGTCGATCACTTCGGCTTCGATCAGCGTTGAATCCATGTCGAACACCGCCAGGCGACGGTTGCGACGGAACAGCGAATCTTCCTGGAAGGCGATGTCGACGTTCAGTTCCTGGGCGACGCTGAGGAATTCGGCACGCAGCGCCTGCGGATCAGCCGCTTCGCCGCGCACGGAAAACTCGATGCAGCCCTTGCCCTTGTCGGCCGGGGTGTCCAGCGGCATGCGCCCGGACAGACGATCGATGTGGTCGATGTTCAGGCCATATTTGGCGGTGATCGAGCTCACGGCCTGCAACTGCCCGGCTGTCACCTTGCGGGTCAACAGGGTCACGATGTGGCGCTTTTTGCCCTGGTTACCGACCCACTGCTGGTAATCCACTTCGGACACCGGAGTGAAACGCACCTGTTGATCGAGCTCGTAACCCTTGAACAGGATGTCCTTGAGCACAGACTTGCCTTGCTCGGTGTCGGGAATTTCAACCAGGATGCCGAACGACAAGGTGTCGTGGATCACCGCCTGACCGATGTCGAGAATGTTCACACCACCCTGGGCCAGAACGCCGGTAATGGCCGCAGTCAGACCCGGACGGTCGACTCCCGTGATGTTTATCAGGACGATTTCGCGCAAGGCGCACCCCCGCAGGTGGAAAAAAACCGCATTCTACCCACTTTCAGTGACCATCGGGCACCGTGAGCGCTTTGACGGCCTAGGGCCTGTCGCTATACTGCGCGTCAACTTCACGGACAAAAGAGCCGAGCTCAAGTGAACCGGCCCACGCCAGTAAAAACCGACAACTTCTTCCTGCTGATCTTCCGGGCACTGCGCCACCGCCGTGTACCGATTGCATTGCGCATCGCCAGCCATAACGTGATCCTGGTCGCCCTGGCCCTGGTCATCTATGCCGGTGTGATGGGCTTGCAGTTCAAGCAGGCCATGCACGAGCAGGCGGATGCGCTGGGCGAAAGCCTGACCACGCAGACGGCCACCTCGGCCACCGAGCTGTTGGTGTCCAACGACATCCTCAGCCTCAACGTGCTGCTCAATAACCTGACCAAGAACAAGCTGGTGGCCCACGCCGCCATCTACAGTCCGGACAACCGCATCCTTGCCGAATCCGGCCAGCGTCCCAAGCATGGCCTGCTGGGCGAAGCCGAGGGCATGTACCAGAGCAAGATCACCTTCCAGGACGTGACCGCCGGGCAATTGCGTATCAGCCTGGACATGGACCAGTTCCAGCAGCCGATGACCATCAGCCTGCAAAGCATGGGCATTCTGAGCGCCATCCTGCTGGCCCTGTCTTTGGCCCTGAGCCTGCGCATGGGGCGTTATCTCTCAACGCCGCTGCTGCAATTGCGGGTGTGGCTGCGCAATATCGATGAATACACCCCGGCCACCGACCGCCAGGACGAAATCGGCGACCTGGCGCGTCAGCTCCACGCCAACTTCGCCCCAGAGCCCGCCCCTGTGCCGGAACCGGAATTCGACGACATGGATGACGAGGCCGACCCGGCCTTCGAAGTCCGTAACCTGCGCGACCCGAGTTTCGACGAGAGCCGCCCGGTAGCCGCGCTCAAGCCAGCGCCACGGCAGATCGTCAACACCGTCGAAGACGACGATGACGAAGACCCGTTCGCCGATCTGCGCGACGAGTCGCTGGACAGCACCCCACAACCGGTGGTTCGCAAGGCCACGCCGAGCGTGCCGCAACACAGCGCGGTGCTGGCAGTGCAACTGGGCTCCCAGGAGCAACTGCGACGCCTGCCACGGGCGCGTCTTGAAGAACTGCTCGAACGCTATCGCGATTGCCTCGATCAGGCCGCTTCGCTGTATCAAGGCGAAGTGGAGACCTTGAACGATGGCAGCACGTTGATGCTGTTCCACACGGAAGACTGCGGTGACGACTACCTGACCAACGCCATTTGCTGTGGCGAGCTGCTGCGGGCCCTCGGCCACCAGTTGCAGATCGAAGTCGCGGACAGCGGCATCACCCTGCAATTGCAGCTGGGCCTGACCCTGGGCGACGAACTGTTCGGCCTGAGTCAGATCGACTTGCTGCTGACCGACCCCGCCCAGGACGCCCTGGCCCTGTCGCAACACAGCCGCAACCTGCTGCTGGTGGAGCGCAAGATCAGTGACGACGCGTTGATCCGCCAGCGCGCGCGGATCCGTCCGATTGCCAGCCCTGAAGGTGCATGCTGCGTGGAACGATTGATGGAGCCGTATCCATCGATGCTGGAACGGCAATTGGCGCGGATGCACGAGCGTCGCGCTTAAGCCTTGACCCCGATGTGAAGAAGCCCGCAGATGAGTGATCGTCTGCGGGCTTTTTGTTGCCTGTTCTGGCCTCATCGCGAGCAAGCTCGCTCCCACAGGGGACGTGGTCGTACACAAGATCTGTGTTCACAGAGATAATTGTGGGAGCGGGCTTGCTCGCGAAGAGGCCAGAACTGACGCCAGATATCTCCAACCTGCAGAAACAACAAAGCCCGCATCAATGCGGGCTTTGTTTCAAATCCATCCAGGCTTAGAAGCGGAACACTTCCATATCCGTACGAATAGGCGCAGCCATTGGGATTTTCGGCTGCTTTTCCTGCTCTACCGCTGGCGCTGCCGCCTTGGCTGCCGGCTTGCGCGGGACGTCGGCGATCGGCGGCTGATTGGCCAGCGGCTTGAGCGCCACCGACAGTTGTTCGGCCAGGCGTTGCAGCAATACGCCCTGCGCCTGGACCTGAGCCGCCGTGGTACCGGCATGCTGTTCCTGCAAATGGATGATGCGGTTGTCGCGGACCTGCCCGCGACGGTCGATCAGACGCCATTGCGCGTCGAGGATCGCCGGTTGTTTTTCACCCGAGTCCAGGCGCGTGATGGTCAGCAGTACCTGAACGTCCGGGGTGAAGCCCACAGTTGCCGGGGCCAGCACTACGCGCTGGCTGTCCAGGCGACCAGCGACCTGACGCAGCAGCAACTGATCGATATCCGACGAAAGGCTGCCCGCCCAACGACCGTCGGTCGAGGCTTGCAGGCTGCCATCCGGCTGACGCTGCAACAGGGTTTCGCGTTGCAGGTAATCAGCCACGGTGACTGGCCCCAACAATACCGCCATGCCCGCGTTCTGTGCGGGCTGAACCGGACTACCAGCGTCCAGCTGATACAACGACACCGGTTGGTGAACGCTGCAACCCGCCAGGCCAAGAACGCCGGCGAGCAAAAGAATAAAAGGAAGGCGCAGAGCAGTCATCGTCCCATCCAGGTGATCGCTAAAAGGCTGACCACAGTGAAAATACTCAATAAATATGAAGAACGCGCGGCAATGCCGGCGCTTGAAAGGCCATATCATCCGTGAATATGCGTTCCGACTCCAGCGCAAAGCGCCGAACTACGGGTTAAATCGTAGTTCGGCGCTTCTAAGTCGCCTAATTGAGGTTTTCGACGAGCAGCGCATCGACCCTCTGGAAGCCACGCGGCAACTTATTGCCACGACGGCCACGTTCACCCTTGTAGTGTTCGAGGTCGTCCGCTTTCAGTGACAAGGTACGTTTCCCGGCCTGCAACACCAGCGTTGCACCGTCCGGCAATACGGCGATGTCCGTCACATACTCTTCACGACTGGCCACTCGCTCACCGGGAATCCCGATGATCTTGTTGCCTTTGCCCTTACCTAATTGTGGCAGGTCGCTGATTTTGAAGATCAGCAGGCGACCTTCGGTCGTCACCGACGCCAGCCAGTTCTGCTCTCGATCGGCCACTGGGCGCGGCAGCATGACCTTGGCGTTGTTCGGCAGGCTCAGCAGGGCCTTGCCCGCCTTGTTCTTGGCCTGCAGGTCTTCACCCTTGACCACGAAACCGTAGCCGGCGTCCGAGGCGATCACATACAACGCATCGTCTTCGGGCATCAGCACGCATTCGAAACTCGCCCCTGGCGGCGGCGTCAGGCGACCGGTCAGTGGCTCGCCCTGGCCACGGGCCGACGGCAGGGTGTGGGCGGCCACCGAATAACTGCGGCCGGTGGAGTCGATAAACACGGCAAACTGGTTGGAGCGCCCGGCTGCCAACGCCTTGAAACCATCTCCGGCCTTGTAGGAAAGCCCGGTGGCGTCGATTTCGTGGCCTTTGGCGGAGCGAATCCAGCCTTTTTCCGACAGCACCACCGTCACTTTCTCGTTCGGCAGCAGATCGTGCTCGGTCAGGGCCTTGGCTTCGGCGCGCTCGACGATAGGCGACCGACGGTCATCCCCGTAGGTTTCAGCGTCCTTGATCAGTTCGCTGCGCACCAGTTTTTTCAACTTGGCTTCGCTGCTCAGCAGGGCTTGCAGCTTGGCCTGTTCCTTGAGCAGTTCATCCTGCTCGGCGCGCAGCTTCATTTCTTCCAGTCGCGCCAACTGACGCAAACGGGTGTCGAGAATGTAGTCGGCCTGGATTTCGCTCAGGGCGAAACGCTCGATCAGCGCGGCTTTCGGATGCTCCTCGGTACGGATGATGTGGATCACTTCATCCAGGTTGAGGTAGGCAATCAACAAACCGTCCAACAGGTGCAGCCGACGCTCGACCTTGTCGAGGCGGAATTGCAGGCGACGACGCACGGTCTGCACCCGGAACTCCAGCCATTCGACCAGCAGCGCCCGCAGGTTTTTCAGCTGCGGCTTGCCGTCCAGGCCGATGATGTTGATGTTGACCCGGTAGCTCGACTCCAGCTCGGTGCTGGCGAACAGGTGCTGCATCAGCGCATCGTGGTCGAAGTTTTTCCGCGCCCCCGGAATGATCACGATCCGGCACGGGTTTTCGTGGTCGGATTCGTCACGCAGGTCGGCAATTTGCGGCGCCTTGGACGGTTTGGCCTGCATCATCGCGGCGATCTGTTCCAGCACCTTGGCGCCCGAGACCTGGTGCGGCAGTGCGGTGACGATGATATCGCCGTCTTCGATGTGATACACGGCGCGCATGCGCACCGAACCACGACCGGTTTCGTAGATTTTCAGCAGGTCGGCGCGCGGGGTGATGATTTCCGCTTCGGTCGGGTAGTCCGGGCCCTGGATGTGTTCACAAAGCTGTTCGACCGTGGCCTTGGGCTCATCGAGCAAACGCACGCACGCCGTGGCGACTTCCCGCAGGTTGTGCGGCGGAACGTCGGTGGCCATGCCCACAGCGATACCGGTGGTGCCGTTGAGCAGAATGTTCGGCAAGCGCGCTGGCAACACCAGCGGCTCGTCCAGCGTGCCGTCGAAGTTCGGGCCCCAGTCCGCCGTGCCCTGGCCCAGCTCGCTGAGCAGCACTTCGGAATAACGCGACAGCCGCGCTTCGGTGTAACGCATGGCGGCGAAGGACTTGGGATCGTCCGGCGCACCCCAGTTGCCCTGGCCGTCGACCAGCGTGTAGCGATAGCTGAACGGCTGGGCCATCAGCACCATGGCTTCGTAGCAGGCCGAGTCGCCGTGAGGGTGGAACTTGCCGAGCACGTCACCGACGGTACGCGCCGATTTCTTGTGCTTGGAATCGGCGTCCAGCCCCAACTCGCTCATCGCATAAATGATGCGGCGCTGTACCGGTTTCAGGCCGTCGCCGATATGCGGCAGGGCACGGTCCATGATCACGTACATGGAGTAGTTGAGGTAGGCATTTTCGGTGAAGTCAGCTAGCGAGCGGCGTTCTACACCGTCCAGGCTGAGATCAAGGGAGTCGCTCATGCGGGCCTCATCGGTTCGTTGTCTGGCGCAGCAGCATGGTGCCACCGCGCTGGGTAAATTCAAGTTTGTTCAGTGCGCTCATGCCGAGCAACACCTGATCGCCATGCAGCCCCGGGGCCACCAGTGCGCGTACATCCCGCAACACGATGTCGCCCAGTTGCAGGCGTTCGATACGGGTGCGATAGCCCTGGCTCAGGCCATTGGCCGTGCTCAGGGTCACGCCGAATCCTTCTTCGAGCTTCAAGCGCTTGGCCAGGCCCGCCGGAATCGACACATCGGTCGCCCCGGTATCGAGCATGAAGTCCACCGGCTGGCCGTTGATCTGTCCGCTGGCGACGAAATGCCCCTGAGCGTTGCTCACCAGTTTCACCTCGATGAAACCTTCACCCTGCTCCGAGCTGACCACCACATTCGGATTTTGCTGACGCGCTTCCCACTGAGCGAAAAATCGCGTGGCCAGAAACAGCGCGGCACACCAGGCCAGCACCATGAACACCCGGCCGATACGCTGCCCCGGGCGTTGTTGTCTCATGGCCTGGCACTCCAGCCACCTTCCGGTGCAGCGAAGCGCCAGACCACAGGACGGACTTCGCCATCGGCTCGCGCACCAAAATTGTTGTCGACACCGATCCAGGCGCCATCGGCATCCACGATCAACGCTTCTTCCAGCCCGTAGTTCTGTGGATAACGACGGTTTTCCTGCAACAACTCGGCGGCGTACGACCAGCAGCGCTCGACCTTGGCCGTCTGCGGATCCCGGCGGCAGATCTGGTAGGCGTTGCGTTCAAGGGTGAACAGCTTGCCATTGAACAGCGACAGGTCAGAAAAATCCCGCGGCACGGGCTTGGCATGGGGAAACTGCTCTGGCTGCATTTCCATGCCCGCCTCGCTCAGCAGCACGCAACCACCGTCGCAATCCCACAGGGTCTGTTTGCGCTTGATCATCAGCAGTCCCCGGCCTTGCCGCTCGGCGGCGAACCACATCTGATCGCCTGCCAAATTGACCGCCAGCCCTTCGAACAATGCATTGAACTGCAACAGCAGGCCTCGGGCCCGGGCCTCGCGAACCAGCATCGGCGAGATTTTCAGCCAGGTGACGGGCCCCGCGGGTGGCACTTGCAAGACAGCGGCATGGCCTTCGCTGACGATGTAGCGATTGCCGGCGCCGTCGCAGGTGATGCCTTCGAAGTCCAGATCACCGCCACGCACGAACGAAGCCCCCCAGACGCGAGACTTCAGCCCCCAGGGCAAACCGCTGTCAGGCACCGGCGGTACGTCGATGTGCACCGTTTGTGCCTGCCACACGGATTCGCGGGTATCGAGGCGGTAGATCTGATCATCGTCGCGGTCGGAAACTGCCCACAGGTCATTGCCGCACTGCGCCAGCCCGGACAGGTTGCCACCGCGCATGCCGTCGACGACATGCCCGGACAACACGCGCAGCTGTGGCGCCGGCTCGGCAGATACCGTAATCGACGTCAGCAGCAACCCACAGGCCAGGGCAAAGCCCAGACGCATCAGCCCAGCACCTCGGCCAGGTTGCCCTTGGACTCCAGCCAGGTCTTGCGGTCGCCAGCGCGTTTCTTCGCCAGCAGCATATCCATCATTTCCGAGGTGGCCTCGAAATCTTCCAGGGTCAACTGCACCAGACGCCGGGTGTTCGGGTCCATGGTGGTCTCGCGCAGCTGTGGCGGGTTCATTTCGCCCAGACCCTTGAATCGGGTAACTTGCGGCTTGCCGCGCTTCTTCTCGGCCACCAGGCGATCGAGGATGCCATCGCGTTCGGCTTCATCGAGGGCGTAGTAGATCTCTTTGCCCAGGTCGATACGGTACAACGGCGGCATCGCGACGTAGACGTGACCGGCATCCACCAACGGGCGGAAATGCTGGACGAACAAGGCGCAGAGCAAGGTTGCGATGTGCAGGCCGTCGGAGTCGGCGTCGGCGAGGATGCAGATCTTGCCGTAGCGCAGCTGGCTCATGTCCGCCGCACCCGGGTCGACGCCGATGGCCACGGCGATGTTGTGCACTTCCTGGCTGGCCAGCACTTCGCTGCCGTCGACTTCCCAGGTATTCAGGATCTTGCCGCGCAACGGCAGGATCGCCTGGAATTCCTTGTCCCGCGCTTGCTTGGCCGAGCCGCCGGCGGAATCACCTTCCACCAGGAACAGCTCGGAACGCATCGGGTCCTGCCCGGCACAGTCGGCCAGTTTGCCCGGTAGCGCCGGGCCTTGGGTAATGCGTTTGCGCTCGACCTTCTTGCTGGCCTTGAGGCGACGGCCGGCGTTGTTGATCGCCAGTTCTGCCAGCAGCATGCCGGTTTCCGGGTTGGCATTGAGCCACAGGCTGAACGCATCCTTGACCACACCAGAGACGAACGCCGCCGCCTCACGGGACGACAGGCGCTCCTTGGTCTGGCCAGAGAATTGCGGTTCCTGCATCTTCATCGACAGCACGAAGGCGATGCGTTCCCAGACGTCTTCCGGCGCCAGCTTCACGCCGCGCGGCAACAGGCTGCGGAACTCGCAGAACTCGCGCATCGCATCGAGCAGGCCCTGACGCAGACCGTTGACGTGGGTGCCGCCCTGGGCGGTCGGGATCAGGTTGACGTAGCTTTCCTGGACCGCGTCGCCACCTTCGGGCAGCCACAGCAGTGCCCAGTCCACCGCTTCCTTGTTACCGGCAAAAGCGCCGCAGAACGGTTCGTTCGGCAGGCGCTCGAATTCGCTGACCGCGTCGACCAAATAGGAACGCAGGCCGTCTTCGTAATGCCATTCGACTTTCTCGCCGGTGGCCTTGTCTTCAAAGCTGACCAGCAGCCCCGGGCACAACACAGCCTTGGCCTTGAGCACATGTTTGAGGCGGCTGATGGAGAATTTCGGGGAGTCGAAGTATTTCGGATCCGGCGCGAAGAACACGCTGGTGCCGGTGTTGCGCTTGCCGACCGTACCGATGACTTCCAGCTCGGTGGCCTTGTAGCCATCCTTGAAGGTCATCTGGTATTCGTTGCCGTCACGCTTTACACGCACCCGCACTTCGGTGGACAAGGCGTTGACCACGGAAATACCCACCCCGTGCAGACCGCCGGAGAACTGGTAGTTCTTGTTGGAAAACTTGCCACCGGCATGCAGCTTGGTGAGGATCAACTCAACGCCCGAAACTCCTTCCTCGGGGTGAATGTCCACCGGCATGCCACGGCCGTCGTCGCTGACTTCCACGGAATGGTCGGCATGCAGGATCACTTGTACCGATGTGGCATGCCCGGCCAAGGCTTCGTCGACACTGTTGTCGATGACTTCCTGGGCAAGGTGGTTCGGCCGACTGGTGTCGGTGTACATGCCGGGGCGTTTGCGCACCGGGTCGAGGCCCGAGAGGACTTCGATGGCGTCTGCGTTATAAGAGCTAGCGCTGGGAGTGGCCATGGGGTCTCGTCGTCAGTGTTCGGTGAAAAAAGAATTCATGGGCTATCGCTCACAATGCAGTGAAATCGATTGCCTGATACAAATCGGCGCCAATGCCGGCAAAACTCAATATGGCCGGCAGTCGCGTGGCAAAACCCTGGAAACTGTGGTCGCCGCCGGCCTGGATACGCAAGGCGCATGCCCGGTAATACTGCTGGGCGAGGCGATAGTCCAGCGTTTCGTCAGCTGTCTGCAACCATACCTGATAACGCTGCGGATCCTGGGGCGCCGGCACTTCCAGTTCGGCCAGGGCCGTCACGTGGTCGTGGGTCATTTCCCAGGTCTGTTCGGTGTACAGGTTTTTCTGCGTTCCCAGAAAGCCGTCGAACATCCGGTGCGGGCTGACGGCAGGGTTGATCAACAGGGCATTCAAGCCAAGGCGCTCGGCCAGGTGAGTGGCATAGTAGCCGCCGAGCGAGCTGCCGACCAGCAGTGGCCGCCCCAGCTCGGCAATCGCCTGCTCCAGCTGCTCGATAGCCTGGCGCGGGTGATGATGCAATGCCGGAACGCGCAAGTGTTCGCTCAGGCCCAGACGGTCCATCACCTCGATCAACTGGCAGGCCTTCTTCGATAACGGCGAGCTGTTGAAGCCGTGGATATAAAGGATCGAACCGGACATTTGAGCTCCCTGTGCGTCGGCTAAAGTGGTGGAGTTTACAGGGACTCGGGGGAATCGGGGATATCCACAGAATTCACGGCTTCTGTGTAGACGCCTTCGCGAGCAAGCCCGCTCCCACACTGGACCTGCGTCGGTCACAAGCCCCCCTGTGGGAGCGGGCTTGCTCGCGAAGGGCGCGACTAGGTTTTCCAAAAAAAATGAAAACCTCAGTAGCCGTTGGAACCGTAATCCACAGTGAAATCGAACCCGGTGACCCGCTCCACCCCGGTTTCCAGCCGCCCATCGGGCAGCAACCGCAGCCAGCGATACCCGGGCGCCTGCTCCCCGACCTTGAAATCCTCGCTGCCGGGCTCGAACTGGATGCAGGTCGAGGGCGAGGCAATCAACCGCACGCCATTGCGCATCTGGTCGATTTCCTGGTGCACATGCCCCCACAACACCGCGCGCACCTGTTCGAAACGGTCCAGCACGGCGAACAGCGCCTCGGGATTACGCAAGCCAATCGGTTCCATCCATGCACAACCGATGGACACCGGGTGATGGTGGAAGCACACCAGATGATGACGTTCCGGTGCTTCGCTCAATGAGCGGGCAAGCAACTGCAGCTGCTCATCCTGCAAATACCCCGGCACCGAGCCTGGCACCGCCGAATCGAGCAACGTGACCCGCCAGTTACCGATATCCACCACCGGTTCGAGCAAAGCGCTCTGCACCGCCGCCTCAGCCATGATCCACGGCTCATCGTGATTGCCGGGAATCCAGCGCGCCGGCGCATCGAGCTGGCGTGTCATGTCGCGAAACTGCTGGTAGGACTCCAGCGTCCCGTCCTGGGACAGATCACCCGTGGCCAGGATCAAGTCAATCCGCGGCTGTTGCGCGCGCACCAGCTCGATGACCTTTTGCAGGCTGTCGCGGGTGTTCATGCCCAGCAGCGCGCCGTCCGCTTCGGCAAACAGGTGGCTGTCGGAGAGTTGCACCAGCAACGCCGGATCGGCGGTGGTCAATGTGGATACGCTCGGCAAGGCGTTCTCCCAGGGCGTGATCACGGGGATGGGTAAGTGCCGCAATTATGCTGGGGGACGATCGAAAGAGGAAATCCGTGAACCTGACGCAGTTCACAACTGCGCTTCACAACTAACGTACTACTTCGTACTCATGCCCCAGCGCCAGGCAATGGCTCAGCCATTCGCCCAGAAACATGTTCAGCTGGGCCTTTTCGTCCGGCTGGTGCATCGAGGCGTTCGGGTAAGGATAGATGCCGCGAAAGCGTCGTGCATGTTCGGCGCTGACCACTTCGGCCATGCGCGCGTCGTGATAGACCTGCACTTCCAGTTGCGGCACCGGCAGCCAGGGCAGGCTGTGTTCCTGACGCACTTGCAGGGTCGTGGTGTAAGGACAGGTCAGCAGCACTTCCAGCGCCAGCACGCCGAGCATCTGGTCGCCATGGGTCACGGCGATGCGCCGCGCGGCGGGCTCGCTGCGCATGTCCGGCAGCAGTCGCATCAGGCGCGCGTAGTTCGCCTCGCAGGATGCTTGCAGCCCCACCAGGTCCACCCGATAGCGATCGCGCAGCTTGTTTACGACCATAACCCCCTCACTTCAACGCGGTTCAAAGCCAGCCATTGCAAGGCAATGATGCTCGCCGCGTTGGCAATACGCCCGTCGCGCACGGCTTGCAGGGCATCTTCGAAAGCCCAGACCGTGACGCGGATGTCTTCTGCCTCTTCCTCCAGCCCATGCAGGCCGCCAACCCCGGTAGTGTCGCAACGCCCCAGGTACAGATGCACGAATTCGTTGCTGCCGCCCGGCGATGGAAAGTATTTGGTCATCGGCCAGAGCGCCCCGATTTCAAGCCCAGCTTCCTCCTGCGCCTCGCGGTGAGCAACTGCTTCCGGCACTTCATCCTTGTCGATCAGACCAGCGACCAGTTCGATCAGCCACGGATTGTCGGTCTTGTCCATGGCACCGACGCGAAACTGCTCGATCAGCACCACTTCATCGCGTTGTGGATCGTAAGGCAGCATGCATACCGCGTCATGGCGAACGAACACTTCACGATTGATCTCGCGGCTCATGCCCCCGGCGAACAATTCGTGGCGCAAGTGCACGCGTTCGAGTTTGTAGAAGCCCTCGTAGCACTTTTCGCGCCGCACGATATCAACGGCGGTCGGAATGGCGTTGGCAAAATCCGTCATGACTATCCTCTTTTACTGCAAATCCTGTTCGAGGCTGCTTTTTTTCCTGGGCCTCGACTTCGCGCCATCCTAACGCGCCCGTGATGTTTGATGCAGCCCCTTTCCCGTCAGCGGGATGGACGGTGAGGGCGAAACCCACTCTAATTAGCTTAGTGGCGAACTGACTGCCCCGTTGATAGTCGAAGCGGGTAACTTTTTGCCTTCCCCTGTTTCAGAAAGGACGCTCATGTCGCTTTTCAAAATTGCTTCCGTGGCCGCTATCGCCCTGACCCTGGGCGCTTGCGCGAGCCTGTTCCAGCCCAATTACCGGGCGCCGCTGGAAACCACCCGCGACGCCTCCGAGCAACTCAAGCCCGGTTGCAGCAACCCGGATTGCCCTCTGGTCAACATCGACACCCTGCACTTCCCGGACGAGCCAGCACTGGACGGCATCATCGAAAAGCGCCTGCTGCAAATGACCCGGACTTCCCCTGATGCGCCGGTCGCGCCGACCCTGGCGGCCTATCGCGAAGAGTTTTTGCGTACAGCCGGCCCGCGCAACAGCAGCTACTTGCAGGCAAAGGTACGTGAGCAGCATGACGGCTTGGTGATCGTCGAATTGTCCAGCTATCTGGACACCGGCGGTGCCCATGGCACGCCGGGCCGGGGCTTCATCAACTATTCACGCCAGCAACATAAAGTGCTGACGCTGTCGGACATGCTGGTGCCAGGGCAGGAAGACGCGTTCTGGAAAGCCGCGCAGGTGGCACACAACAGCTGGCTGATCAGCACCAAGCTCGATCAGGAACCGGAGTTCGTGAAGAGCTGGCCGTTCCAGAAAACCCAGAACGTGGCGCTGACCTACGGCGGTGTGATCCTCAAGTACGAAACCAGCACCATCGCGCCTTACGCGCTGGGCCATGTCGAACTGAAGATCCCCTACCCTCGCCTGAACGGCATCATCAAGCCCGAGCTGTTTCCCGGCCGTAACTGAAGACCCGGCCCAGCACTAGCTGGAGCAACCCTGCCACTACCAGTGCCGGCAGGGTTGCACCGACATCCGGATACAGGTTGGCCAACAAGTGATAGGTGCTGACCCCGCCCAGCCAGGCGAGCAGCGCCGGCCAGCGCAATGCGGCCGAGGCCACCTGGGCGCTGCGCTTGCGCAGGATGAAGTGGTCCACCAGCACCACACCGAACAACGGCGCAAACACCGAACCGATCAGCAGCAGGAAGTTCTGGTACTGGGCCAACGGCGCCAACAGGGCAATCAGCGTGCAGATAACGCCTATGGCCAGGGCCAGGTGCTCGACTTTGGCGCGCAACAAAATCCCGCTGGACACCGCTGCCGAGTGAATATCGGCAAAGGCGTTTTCCGATTCATCCAGAAGAATCAGCAGCAGCGGAATCCCCAGGCCCGCACCGGCCAGCGCCAGCAGCAAGGCATTGACTTCACCGCTCGGCGCGAACGCCAGGGTGTAGGCCACGCCCAGGCTCATCAGCCAGAAATTACCGATGAAGAAACCGATGGCGGTGCCACCGAAGACGTTTTTCGCCCGCTTGCCGAAGCGCGAATAGTCGGCGATCAGTGGCAACCACGAGAGCGGCATGGCAATGGCGATGTCGAAACCCACGGCAAACGGCATCGAACCGTCACCGGCCTGGGCCCACAACGCGGCCAGGTCAGCCTTGGCGAACAAGTTCCAGGTCAGCCAGATGCACGCGGCCAGCAGCAGCCAGATGCCCCATTTGCGCAGGATCTTCCGCACGAACGTCAATGGGCCGCTAACGGCCAGCAAGGTCGCCAGTGCGCCGAAGAACAGCGTCCATATTATCGGATTGGACAGCCAGCTACCGTCGCTGAAAGCCTTCGCGCCCAGCAGGCTGGCGGCATCGCGCATGACGATGATTTCGAACGAACCCCAGCCGATCAGTTGCAGCAGGTTCAGCACCGCCGGCAGGCTCGCGCCTTTGGCACCGAGGCTGAGCTTGAGCGCGGCCATCGACGACAGGCCGGTGTCACTGCCAATCACCCCGACGGCGGCCAGCAGCAGAACGCCGACCAGGGTGCCGAGAAAAATCGCCAGCAACGAACCGGACAGGCCCAGGCCTGGCGCGAGCAATGCACCGGTCTGCAACACCATCAGGCCGATGCCAAGGGAAAACCACAGGGAAAACAGGTCGCGGCCGCCGAAGACACGTTTGTCGGTCGGCACCGCGATATCAGGAGAGTAAGTGCTGGGTTGAATGCTCAAGGTGTTATCTCAGAGGGACACATTTTGTTATTGGGAGTTTCGGTGTCTGAACTGGCGCTTTCGCGAGCAAGCCCGCTCCCACAGTTGACCGAGTTGTCCGGGCGGACGCGGTCTAATGTGGGAGCGGGCTTGCTCGCGAAGACGGCACCAAAGGCACCGTCAATCCCGGGTCAGATCAAACTTTCTGATACAGCTGACTGCCTTCCTGCTTGAAGCGCTCAGCCTGTTCGGCCATGCCCTGGGCGACGTCCACGTCGACCGCTTCGATCCGCTGGTTGGCCGCATACTCGCGGACTTCCTGAGTGATCTTCATCGAGCAGAATTTCGGCCCGCACATCGAGCAGAAGTGCGCGACCTTGGCCGAATCCTTCGGCAGGGTTTCATCGTGATACGAACGCGCGGTGTCCGGATCGAGGCCCAGGTTGAACTGGTCTTCCCAACGGAATTCGAAACGCGCCTTGCTCAAGGCATTGTCGCGGATCTGTGCGCCCGGGTGCCCCTTCGCCAGATCGGCGGCATGCGCGGCGATCTTGTAGGTGATGATCCCGGTCTTCACGTCATCCTTGTTCGGCAGGCCCAAATGTTCTTTCGGCGTGACGTAGCAGAGCATGGCGCAACCGAACCAGCCGATCATCGCCGCACCGATGCCGGAGGTGATGTGGTCGTAGCCCGGCGCGATGTCGGTGGTCAGCGGGCCGAGGGTGTAGAACGGCGCCTCGTCGCAGCACTCCAGCTGCTTGTCCATGTTCTCTTTGATCAACTGCATCGGCACGTGGCCCGGGCCTTCGATCATGCACTGCACGTCGTGCTTCCAGGCAATCTTGGTCAGCTCGCCGAGGGTCTCCAGTTCGCCGAACTGCGCTTCGTCGTTGGCGTCGGCAATCGAGCCCGGACGCAGGCCATCGCCCAGCGAGAAGCTGACGTCGTAGGCCTTCATGATTTCGCAGATGTCTTCGAAATGGGTGTAGAGGAAGTTCTCTTTATGGTGCGCCAGGCACCACTTGGCCATGATCGAACCGCCGCGGGAGACGATGCCGGTCACGCGCTTCGCGGTCATCGGCACGTAACGCAACAGCACGCCGGCGTGGATGGTGAAGTAGTCGACGCCCTGCTCGGCCTGCTCGATCAGCGTGTCGCGGAACAGCTCCCAGGTCAGGTCTTCAGCCGCGCCGCCGACTTTTTCCAGGGCCTGGTAGATCGGCACCGTACCGATCGGCACTGGCGAGTTACGGATGATCCACTCGCGGGTTTCGTGGATGTGCTTGCCGGTGGACAGGTCCATGACCGTGTCCGAACCCCAGCGAATGCCCCAGGTCAGTTTCGCCACTTCTTCTTCGATGGACGAACCCAGGGCGCTGTTGCCGATGTTGCCGTTGATCTTCACCAGGAAGTTACGGCCGATGATCATCGGTTCCAGTTCGGTGTGGTTGATGTTGGCCGGAATGATCGCGCGGCCACGGGCGATTTCGTCACGAACGAATTCGGGGGTGATGATTTTCGGCACGCTGGCGCCGAAGCTGTGGCCGGCATGTTGCTGGTCCAGCAGGCCGGCGGCGCGGGCCACTTCCAGCTTCATGTTTTCGCGGATGGCGACGTATTCCATCTCGGCGGTGATGATGCCTTGGCGCGCGTAGTGCATCTGGCTGACGTTGGCACCCGGCTTGGCGCGGCGCGGGTTGTTGACGTGGGCAAAGCGCAGCTTGGTCAACTCCGGATCGGCAAGGCGCTCCTGGCCGAAATTCGAGCTCAGGCCGCTCAGGCGCTCGGTGTCGCCACGGGATTCGATCCACGGCGAACGCACGTCGGCCAGGCCTTTGCGCACATCGATGATGACATTGGGGTCGGTGTACGGGCCCGAGGTGTCATACACCACAACCGGTGCGTTGACCTCGCCGCCGAAATCGGTCGGCGTCACGTCCAGGCTGATTTCGCGCATTGGCACGAGGATGTCCGGGCGAGTGCCCTGAACATAGATTTTTTGCGAACGGGTAAACGGCTGAACCGATTGCTGATCGACCTTGGCCGAGTCACTCAGGTTGGTGGCGATTTTTGCTTTTGTAGTCATCACGGGCTCTCCAGACACACATCCAGGCAGTGGATTTTTGTCGGAGCGAACCTGTAAACGAATGGACGCACGGGCGCTGGGAAAACCAGCTGTGCTGTGCTCAGTGCTCGAGGGGTGTTCGATTGTCGAACAACATCCCGGACGAAGCACAAGAGGACTCGCCGGGTGACGAGAAATCTTGTTCCCTACGCAGGCGCTAACCTGATCAGGTTCAACGGGATCCGAAATTATTCGATCTCAGCCTCATAGCAAGGCACCCCGACAAGAACCCGGCCAGTCTAGACACAACTGGCAAAGAACGCCAACCCCACTGCAAATACCATGATGAATGGCGTTATTACACGCAGTATCAGGATTGTTGCCGCCCCAATGCACAACTACACTCGCTACGCTGAGCCGGCATTGACGCTGTCAAAGCAGGGCCTTAGCCTTGGCGCTCAAATTACCTCTGTAATATCAATTCTAGGGATCGTCTATGCTGCGCAAACTCTCACTGGCCCTCGCCGTGTCTTGTGCGTCCAACGGAATGGCCTGGGCAGCAGATGTGCCCTTATCGGCCAAGACGGACCTGGTCAGCGTTTATCAGGAAGCCGTCAACAACAACGCCGACCTGGCGGCTGCCATCGCCCAATACGGCGCGCAGAAAGAAGTCGTGCCCCAGGCCCGTGCCGGGCTGCTGCCGAACCTCTCGGGCGGCGCCAATGTTGCCGAGGTGCGTACCTCGCTCGATCAACCTTCGGGCACGACCAACCGCGATGCTCACTCGTACCAGGCCACCCTGGCGCAACCCTTGTTCCGCGCCGATCGCTGGTTCCAGTTCCAGGCCGCCAAGGAAGTCAACGAACAGGCCGCCCTGCAACTCTCGGCGACCGAGCAAAACCTGATCCTGCAAACCGCTGACAGCTATTTCAACGTGCTGCGCACCCAGGACAACCTGGCCTCGACCAAGGCCGAAGAAGCGGCGTTCAAACGCCAGCTCGATCAATCCAACGAGCGCTTCGATGTCGGCCTCTCGGACAAGACCGACGTATTGAACTCACAAGCCAGCTACGACACCGCACGCGCCAACCGCATCGTTGCGCAGCGCCAGGTGGACGACGCCTTTGAAGCATTGATCACCCTGACCAACCGCCAGTACAACTCGATCTGGGGCATCAGCCATAACCTGCCGATCCTGCCGCCAGTACCGAACGACGCCAAGGCCTGGGTCGAAACCGCGGGCAGGCAGAACCTCAATCTGTTGGCCAGCAACTATGCCGTCAGCGCCGCCGAGCAAACCCTCAAGCAGCGCAGGTCCGGGCACTTGCCAACGGTTGACGCGGTCGCCAAGTACGAGAAAGGCGACAACGACGCACTGGGCTTCAGCAACCCGAATAACCTGCCCCAGGCATACGGCGGCAACGTCGACCAAACGACCCTGGGCCTGCAACTGAACATCCCGATCTACAGCGGCGGCCTGATCAACTCCCAGGTGCGTCAGTCCTATGCACAACTGGACCAGACCGAGCAGCAACGCGAATCCCTGCGCCGCAGCATCGTGGAAAACACCCGCGACCTGCACCGCGCGGTGAACACCGATGTCGAGCAGGTACAGGCGCGCAAGCAATCGATCATCTCCAACCAGAGCGCGGTGGAAGCGACTGAAATCGGCTATCAGGTGGGCACGCGAAACATCGTCGACGTGCTGGATGCGCAGCGCTCGCTTTACACCTCGGTGCGCGACTACAACAACACCCGCTACGACTACATCCTCGACAACCTGCGCTTGAAGCAACAGGCCGGCACGTTGAATCCGGGGGATCTGCAAGTCCTGGCACGCTGGCTCAATCCGAACTACAACCCGGACAAGGACTTCCTGCCACCGGATCTGGCCAAGGCGGCAGAGGAGCAGTTGAAAGCGCGACCTGATCAGTAAAAGCAAAAGCTTCGCGAGCAAGCCCGCTCCCACATTAAACCGAGTTCCTCCCTGTGGAATGCGTTCGAATGTGGGAGCGGGCTTGCTCGCGAATGCGTACGACCAGGTCTAACGGTCGATCAACCGTCCCAACCCGTCCAGCAAGCGCTGCAATGCGCCCTGATTGGCGCGCATCACGTTCAACCCGGCCTCTGCCATGCGCTGCGCATCTCGCGGCAGTTCGAACAGCCGCTGCACCGCCACCGCCAGCCCTTCGGCATCTTCCACTTCCTGCAACGCTCCGGCACTGCGCAACTGCGCGGCGATTTCGAGGAAGTTGAAAAGATGCGGACCGCTCAACACCGGTTTGGCGAGAGCCGCCGGCTCCAGCAGGTTATGCCCGCCATTCGGCACCAGGCTGCCGCCGACGAACGCACTGTCAGCCAGGGCGTAGAGAAACAGCAACTCGCCCATGGTGTCGCCCAGCAGCACTGAAATATTCGCGCTGACCGCATCGCCACTGGAACGGCGGACCGTGGCAAACCCCTGTTGCTGACACAACCCGTACACCGAATTGAAGCGTTCCGGATGACGCGGCACCAGAATCAGCAAGGCATCGGGGTGATTGACCAACAACTGACGATGGGCCGCCAGCACCACTTCATCCTCACCTTCGTGAGTACTGGCCGCGATCCACACCGGCCGCTCCAGCGCCTGCCATTGCCCGCGCAGCTCAACGGCGCGTTCCAGCAGTTGCGGGTCGATGGTCAAGTCGAACTTGATCGAACCGGTCACTTCGACGGTTTCGGTCCGCGCGCCCAGGTCGCGCAAGCGTTGCGCCTCGGCTTCGGTCTGCACCGCAAACAGGCTCATCTCCGCCAGCATCGGCTGGGTCAGCTTGGGGAACCGGCCGTAACCCCTGGCCGAACGCTCGGACAGCCGCGCATTGGCCAACGCCACGGGGATCCCGCGTTTGGCGCATTGATGGATATGGTTGGGCCACAGCTCGGTTTCCATGATCACCGCCAGTTTCGGCTGGACCCGATCAAGGAAACGCCGGGCAGCGCAAGGCAGGTCATAGGGCAGATAACAGTGCTGGATGCGCGGTTCATTGGCGAACAGTGCATGGATGCGTTCCGAACCGGTCGGGGTCATGCAGGTCACGGTGATCGGCAGATCCGGATAACGCGCCAGCAAGGCGCGAATCATCGGTGCGGCAGCAATGCTTTCGCCCACCGATACGGCGTGCACCCAGATGCCGTCCGGTTTCATTGCCGGCATCCCGCAGGAAAAACGCTCGCCGATGCGCCTGGCATACGCCGGCGCCTTGCGCGCGCGCAGCCAAAGCCGAATCGCTACCAATGGCAGCCCCAGATAAAACAGCGCGGTGTAGAGAGTTCTATTCATGGCGGCGGAGTTTATCGGCTTTTTTCACCAATCGCCTGCAAGTGCACGGCAAAACGTTCGGCGAGCCAACGCGCGGCCGGACCGAGCGGTTCATCCCGGCGCCACACCAGCTCCACCACCAGGGCCGGCGGGGTCCATTCGCTGACCAGTTCGACCATCTGGTTCTGATAAGTCGGGTACTGCACCACGTGGCGTGGCAACCAGGCCCAGCCGAGGCCGCGCACCAGCCATTCGGCCATCACATAGAAGCTGTCGGCGCGCCACACCTGCGGGCTGGCGGGATCACTGCCGGGATAAATGCTCGACTCCGTGGACATCAGCAACTGCCGATGTTGCGCCAGTTGTTGGCCGTCCACTGAACCTTTGCGCGCCAACGGATGATCCTTGCCGCACACCGTGACCATTTCCACGCTGCCCAGCACCCGCCGCTCTAGTGCTTCGGGAATCTGATCGTGAAAGAACAGCAGCCCCAGATCGGCGCGCCGCTCCACCAGCTTGCGCGCGACATCGCCTTGGGCGGCACTGGTCAGTTGCACTTCAAGGCTGGGAAATTTTTCCGCCAGGGCCTCGAAGCTTTCAATGATCGGCTGATAAGGCATCGCCTCATCCTGCGCCACGCGCAGTCGCGCTTCCTGCCCGCGCATCATCGCCAGCGCCCGACCGTTGAGCCGTTCGCACTGGCGCAACACCTCCCGCGCTTCGTCCAGCAAAGCCGTGCCGGCTTCAGTGAGTTTCGGCTGCCGGCCGCTGCTGCGGTCGAACAGGCTGACGCCCAGGTCTTCTTCCAGCAACGCTATCGAACTGCTGACCGCCGACTGCGCCTTGCGCTGATCCCGTGCCACGGCAGAAAACGAACGCTGCTCCGCCACGCTGACAAACAACCGCAGCTGCTCCAGATTCCATTGCATGCTCATGGCTCAACCCATCTTCAGAACAGATAGGTAATGACTTTACCGCATCTGGCGAATCTCTAGAATGCCGACCTCAGAGAGCAACACTTCACACGAGGATTGACCCATGACCGCCTACTACTACCTGGCCATTGCCATCTGCGCCGAAGTGATTGCCACTGTTTCGATGAAAGCGGTCAAAGGCTTCAGCACCCCACTGCCACTGGTGCTGGTCATCGTCGGTTACGGCATTGCCTTCTGGATGCTGACCCTGGTGGTGCGCAGCGTTCCGGTGGGCGTGGCGTACGCCGTGTGGGCCGGCATGGGGATCGTGATGGTCAGCGTCGCGGCACTGTTTATCTATGGGCAGAAGCTGGACGTGCCGGCGATGCTGGGAATGGCGTTGATTGTGCTGGGTGTTGTGGTCATCCAGCTGTTCTCCAAAACAGCCGGCCACTAAGGACGAAGTGAGGTCCGTTGTGGGAGCGGGCTTGCTCGCGAAGGCGTCAGTTCAGTCAATATCAATGTTGAATGAAACACCGCCTTCGCGAGCAAGTCGGAATGCCGCACCACCGCTCCCACAGGTTCTGCGTTCACCTCTCCCCGGCACATTGAGTCTGTATACTGCGCCCTCGTCTTGAACACAGAGGTCGCCGAATGCCATCCGTTATTTCCACCGACGTTCTGATTGTCGGCGCTGGTGTCGCCGGCCTCTGGCTGAATGCGCGCCTGCGGCGCCAGGGTTTTTCGACCGTGCTGGTGGAAAGCGCCAGCCTCGGCGGCGGGCAGAGTGTGAAGTCCCAGGGCATCATCCACGGCGGCGCCAAATACGCGCTGCACGGCGCCCTGACCGGCGCCTCGGAAGCCATCGCCGACATGCCGCGCCGCTGGCGTGAAGCCCTGGCCGGTAACGGCGAGCTGGACCTGTCCGGCGTGCGCCTGCTGTCCGAAGCCCATTACCTCTGGTCCCCCGGCACCCTCGCCGGCAACCTCACCAGTTTCTTTGCCAGCAAAGCCGTGCGTGGTCGCGTCGATCAGGTCAAGGGCGAGCAATTGCCGCCGGCCCTGCAAGACAAGCGCTTCAAGGGCAAGGTCTATCGCCTGGCGGAACTGGTGGTCGACGTGCCGAGCCTGATCCAGCGCCTGGCCGACCTGGCCGGAGATGGCTTGCTCGCCGGGCAGAAGATCGAGCCTCTGCTCGAAGGCGGCGTGCTGGTCGGCCTGAAGGTGGACGAGCGCGAGATCCGTGCCCAGCGCATCGTCCTGAGCGCCGGCGCCGGAACCGCAGCATTGCTTGAAACGCTGGGGCTGAGCCAACCCGCCATGCAGCGCCGCCCGTTGCACATGATCATCGCCAAGGGGCCGAGCCTCAAACCGCTGTACGCCCACTGCCTGGGTGGTGGCACCAAACCGCGTATCACTGTGACCACGCACCCGGCGGCAGATGGTCAATGGGTCTGGTACCTGGGCGGCGATATCGCGGAATCCGAAGGCGTGACCCGTGAGCCCGCCGAGCAGATCGCCACCGCACAGAAAGAACTCGGCCAATTGCTGCCATGGATCGACCTGAGCACGGTGCAATGGGCGACCTTGCGCGTGGATCGCGCCGAACCGCTGCAATCAGGCCTGACCCGTCCCGACAACGCCTTTGTGGCCGAGGAAGGCCGACTGCTGGTGGGCTGGCCGACCAAGCTCGCCCTGGCGCCGGACTTCGCCGACCGTGTGATCGCCAGCCTGACCCGCGACGGTATCCAGCCAAGCCCCCCGGCAGCACTGCCTGAGCTGCCGAAGCCACCGATGGGCGTACCGGCCTGGGAGCAACTGCTGCCATGAGCCAACCGACCCTGCACGACTTGCATCGCCCGCTGGGCAGCACCGGCCTGCTGGTTTCACCCCTGGGCCTGGGCACGGTGAAACTGGGCCGCGACCAAGGGGTGAAGTACCCCAACGGCTTCCAGATCCCCGATGACGATGAAGCACGCATGCTGCTCAAACTCGCCCGCGACCTGGGTATCAACCTGATCGACACCGCCCCGGCCTATGGTCGCAGCGAAGAACGCCTCGGCCCGTTGCTGCGCGGTCAGCGTCAGGATTGGGTGATTGTCAGCAAGGTCGGCGAAGAGTTTGCCGACGGCCAGTCCCGTCACGATTTCAGCGCCGCACACACACGCATGTCGGTGGAACGCAGCCTGCAACGCCTGGAAACGGACTTCATCGACCTGGTGCTGGTGCACTCCGATGGCAATGACCTGGCAATCCTCAATGACTGCGAAGTCTACGAGACTCTCGCCGAGCTCAAGGCCGAAGGCAAGATTCGCGGTTTCGGCTTTTCCGGAAAAACCGTCGACGGTGGCTTGAAGGCGCTGGAGCAAGGCGACTGCGCGATGATCACCTACAATCTGAACGAACAAAACGAGAAGGCCGTCATTGACTATGCTGCTGCACACGGCAAAGCCATTCTGGTCAAAAAAGCCCTCGCCAGTGGTCATGTCTGCCTGAGTCCGGGCGTGGATCCGGTGCGCGCCAGTTTCGAGTTGTTGTTTGAACATCCGGGTGTTGCCAGTGCTATTGTCGGGACCATCAATCCGCTGCACCTCGCCCACAATGTCGCGACCGTTGCCCAGGTCCTACGTAGCCACTGACGCCGCCCGCGCGGCCTTAAGCAGGAGCCGACATGTCGCGTACGCTCATCAGAAAGAACCCGAGCAACTTCAAGACCCTGCCGTTATTCGTCGAAGCGACCCCCGAAGGCCTGGCTTATCAGAGCGTCGGCAGGCCGCTGAATTTCTCCCAGACCCTGCAACGTCGTCGGCCGGTGACGGTCGGCAACAGCGAACGGTTTGCCCTGGAACTGGCCAATCTCGGGGTTTCGGTGCGCCTGACCCTGCATTGGCAGAATCGCGACTATTGGGTGCTGGTGCGCCAACGCCGACAGGACCGTGGCGATGTGGTGCTCAAGCTGATCTCCGGGTACGTGCCGGCCCATGAACTGAACCTGCCCTTGCACACGGCGATCCAGGAGATAGCCGAAGAATGCCTGCTGGAAACCCCGGAGGGCTGGCTCGGTGGGCGGTTCAACGACACCTGGCTGCCAGCGCCCTACTCGGCCGCCCTGCATTACCGTGAAGCCCTGCCGTTTCGCTTGTCGCCACTATCCGGCTCGGCGCGGCCGGTACGTTGCGCCAACCTGATGCTGATAGAGCGCCCGCGGGCTTACGTGCATTTGCCAACGGCCTCGCTGCAACTGATCTACGACTTGCGCCTGGACGTTCCCAAGGAAGCCAAATCCCTGAGCCTGTTCCATGTCGATGAAAGGCTGGAAGGCGATCAACTCGTCGCCCGCCTCGACCGCAAGCGACCCGACCTGTACTTGATGCCCTTGCAGGACGGCCACCCGATGGCTGAGCTGTACACCTTGAAAAAGGATCAGCTATACCCGGCCAGCACGCGCGGACTGTATCTGGCCGAGAGTTTTGCCCGACAGGAAGGCTGGCTGGTTCGCGATGAGCGAATTCGCTGGAAGGACTGGGTGAGGCAGCAGGGTCTGACCCCGCCGGTGAAGGATTCAGGGTTGGCGCGGTTGCGCGGGAAGGCCAAATTGCTGCTGAAGAAAATCGTGCCGCGCAAGGCGGCACGATAGCAAGATCAAGTGGGTTTGTTGTGACCAGGGGCTTGCCCCCTGGCCACAACAAACCCGCGCCACATTCAGGACTTGCGGATCTTCTCGACAATCGCGGTAGTGGAGCTGTTCTCCACCAGCCCCAGCACTTTCACGGTACCGCCATAGGCCGTCACGATGTCCGCGCCGACCACCTGGTCGATTCCGTAGTCGCCGCCCTTGACCAGCACGTCCGGCTTGACCGCGCTCAGCAGGCTTTCCGGAGTGCCTTCCGAGAAACTGATGACCCAGTCCACCGCACCCAGGCCGGCCAGTACGGCCATGCGCCGGTCGACACTGTTGATCGGACGGCCCGGCCCTTTCAGGCGACTGACCGAAGCATCGTCGTTGATCGCGACGATCAGGCGATCGCCCTGGGCCCGCGCCTGCTCCAGATAGGTCACGTGACCAGCGTGCAGGATGTCGAAACAACCGTTGGTGAACACGATCCGCTCGTTGTGCGCGCGGGCATCATCGACCGCCAGCAACAGCTGCTCAAGGCCCAGTACACCGCGTTCGGAACCCTCCTCGCGCTGAATCGCACGACGCAGTTCCGGCGCACTGATGGCCGCCGTACCGAGTTTGCCGACCACGATGCCCGCCGCCAAGTTGGCCAGCGCCACCGCGTGGGGCAGTTCTTCGCCAGCGGCAATCGCGGCCGCCAGGGTGGAAATCACCGTATCGCCGGCACCGGTCACGTCGAACACTTCACGGGCCCGGGCCGGCAAGTGCAGCGCCGGATGATCCGGGCGCAGCAAGGTCATGCCGTGCTCGCCACGGGTCACCAGCAAGGCACCGAGGTCCAGGTCGTGCATCAGCTGCGCGCCCTTGCTCACCAATTCGTGCTCATCGGCGCAACCACCGACGATGGTTTCGAATTCGTTGAGGTTTGGCGTGATCAGGCTCGCACCGCGGTAGATCGAGAAATCCTTGCCCTTGGGATCGGCCAGCACCGGAATGCCGCGGGCACGGGCGGCCTGGATCAGCGCCTGATGGTTTTTCAGCGCGCCTTTGCCGTAGTCGGACAGCACCAGCACCTTGATGCCTTCGAGCAACTCGTCGACCTGCGCGGCCAGCGCCAGCGCGTCGGTGGCGAAGGGTTCTTCGAAGTCGATACGCAGCAGTTGCTGGTGACGGCTCATGACCCGCAGCTTGACGATGGTCGGCTGGTGCACAATGCGCTGGAAAATGGCCCGCACGCCGGCGCCCTTGAGGCTGTTGACCAGGCTGTTGGCGGCTTCATCGTCGCCGGTGACACCGACCAGCGAGGCCGGAGCCCCCAGGGCGGCAATGTTCAAGGCAACGTTGGCAGCACCGCCCGGGCGGTCTTCGATGTGATCGACCTTGACCACCGGCACCGGCGCCTCAGGAGAAATCCGTGAGGTACCACCATGCCAGTAACGGTCGAGCATGACATCGCCGACTACCAAGACAGGGGCTTGATCGAATCGCGGCATGGACAACTTCATGGTGCAACCCACATACAGAATGAACAGGGGCGCGATATTAACACAGGGTTGGTGTCGGCTTGTGTGGTGGCTGCAACCGGATGATTCGCCGGGTTTTATTGCTCATTTTTTGAGCAAGAAAGCCGCCAGACGACGACACGCCTCACTCATTTCCATCGCCTGTGTATCGATTTCGCACTCCGCGTGCAGCGGCGCCTCGTAGGGACTGTCGATGCCGGTGAAATCCTTGATCAGGCCTTCCCGGGCAGCTCGATACAATCCCTTGGGATCACGTTGCGCGCAAACCGCGAACGGCGTGCTCACAAATACCTCGATGAAATTTCCGTCGGAAAACAATCGACGCGCCGCCTCACGCTCGGCGCGGAACGGCGAGATTGCCGCAACGATCACAATCAGCCCCGCGTCGACCATCAGGCGCGCCACCTCGGCGGTGCGCCGGATATTTTCCCGCCGACATTCAGCCCCCATCCCCAGATCACGACACAGACCGGCGCGCAGGTTGTCGCCATCGAGCACGAACGTGTGCAGCCCCTGTTGATTGAGTTGCAATTCCAGGGCATTGGCCAGGGTCGACTTGCCGGCACCTGACAACCCCGTCAGCCAGAGACAGCGTGGTGTCTGCGACTTGAGGGCCGCGCGGTCCTCGCTCGACAGCAATAACGGGTAGGGTCTGATCGTGTGGCGGGACAACGACACGGCTTCATTCATATCCAAGCATCTCGTAATCACGCTGATAGACCCGCCGCACCAGCCTGCGGGTGCGTACCGTGCAGAACTCGCGCGCCAGCATCGGGCGCCGCTGCTGCGACCGGTTCACATGGGGCAGTTCCACCGGATAGCCCACTTGCTCGCAAACCAGCCTGAAATCCCGCTCCAGATGTTCCTGGCAGCCGACGAAATCCAGCGCCAGATGCCCCATGGAATCCGTCAGGAAATCCGTTTGCGCGGCGAAGTGTAATTGCCGCTGGATCGTCTCCGGGTGCAGCCAGCGGCCGACGAAGTCGTCAAAGTCACGGTAGTGGCTGACCAGTTTCTGCGCCGCGTGATCCCGTTTCCCCAAGGCATTGCCCTTCAGGAATGCGTAGGCCGAGTAGGCCCTTTCCAGGGGATCGCGAACGAACGCGAACTTGAAGCTGGCGGCAAACTGCTCGGGAAATTGCTGCTCGTACCAGTACAACGGCAAATGGCCCGGGCTCCAGTCGTCAAACATGGCCGCACAGACACTGCTGCCGGCACATTTTGGGACGTGGATGAACAGACATGAACGCTGCTCGAAGGGTTTGGGGAAACTGACGCTGGCCGACATCGACTTGTTCACCACTTGACGGTCCACGACCGACAGGCGCCCCAGCAGAAAAGCCCGTTGCGATTTGGGCAACAGCTTCCAGAGATAACGTTGCAACATAGAGACACCCGCGCGAAAGGGATGGCCCTCTCGATTCAAGTCAAAGTTCGTTCAGGAACCTTAACAAGCGCGTTGCCGAGATTTATTCAGGTTTGGTCAAGAAGCGTAAAGGTCTGGATACAAATCACCGGACGCGTTGCACGCCGGGTGTGCGAAAGGGCGAGCCAGGCTCGCCCTTTCGGGGTCAGGCGATGTCTTCGGCCGGGGCGTCGAGGCCCATCGCGTTGAGGCGCGAGTAGTAGCCGTTTTGCGCCAGCAGTTGTTCATGGGTGCCGCGCTCGACGATTTTCCCCTGATCCATGACCAGGATCAGGTCTGCCTTCTCGATGGTCGACAGGCGGTGAGCGATCACCAGCGTGGTACGACCTTTCATGACCTGATCCAGGGCTGCCTGAATATGCCGCTCGGACTCGGTATCGAGTGCCGAAGTCGCCTCATCGAGAATCAGCAGCGGAGCATTTTTCAACAGTGCCCGGGCAATTGCCAGGCGCTGGCGCTGGCCACCGGACAGCAGCACGCCGTTTTCCCCAACCTGGGTGTCCAGGCCTTCGGGCAATTGGGCAATGAAGTCCATCGCGTAGGCATCTTTGGCCGCTTTTTCAATGTCTTCACGGGGGGCGCCAGCCAAGTCGCCATAGGCGATGTTGTTGGCCACGGTGTCGCTGAACAGGGTCACGTGCTGGGTCACCTGGGCGATATGCCGACGCAGGTTCAACAACTTGTACTGCTCCACTTCGACGCCATCGATGAGGATTTCGCCCTTGTCGTGGTGATAGAAACGCGGAATCAGGTTGGCCAGGGTCGACTTGCCGCTACCCGAACGTCCCACCAGCGCCACCATTTGCCCGGGCTCGACCGAGAAACTGATGTCATTGAGCACCTGACGCTCGGTGTCAGGGTAGGTAAAGCTGAGGTTGCGCACGTCCAGGCGACCGCTGACGACATCACGCTCGACGGTGCCGGTATCGACTTCAGGCTGGACATCCAGTTGTTCGAAGATACTTTCAGCGCCGGCCACACCTTTCTGGATGGTCGAGCTGACTTCGGACAGCTGGCGAATCGGCTTGGGCAGCAAGCCAGCCAGGGTGATGTAGGCCACCATGTCGCCGGCGGACGCATCGCCCCGCAGGAACAGCACCAGGAACATCAGCACAGCCATGGCGGTGTAGATCACCAATTGCAGCAACGGCGTGTAGATGGCGCCGGTGCGGGTCATGCGCAATTGCTTGTCGGTGTTGCCCTGGCTGGCGTCGAAGAAGCGTTTCTCTTCGTATTTTTCACCGCCGAAGCTGCGTACCACGCGATAACCCTGGATCGTTTCGGACGCCACATGCGTCACATCCCCCATGGCCAGCTGGATTTTCTTGCTCTGCTTGCGGAATTTCTTGCTGGCCGTGCGCACCATGAGGGCGATCAGCGGCAGGATGGCGACCATGACCAGCGTCAGACGCCAGTTCATGTACAACAGCGAGGCAAACAGGAAGATCACCGTCATGCCTTCACGGATTACGACCTTGATCGCATCTGTTGCCGCCCCCGTAACCATGGTCACGTTGAAGGTGATACGTGAAATCAGGTGCCCCGAGTTATGCTTGTCGAAATACCGGTTTGGCAGCACCAGCAGGTTGTTGAACAACTGGACCCGCAAGTCATGGACCAGGCCCAGGGAAACCTTGGCCAGGAAGTAGTTGCCCAGGTACGACCCCAACCCCTGCCACGCGGCGATGAGGATGATCAACAATGGCACCGCTTGCAGCAGTTGCAGATCCCGCAGGTAGGGCACGGTTGGAAACAGCACCGCTTCAGGGTTGGATAGACCGTCGACGAAGTACTTGAGGATGTAGCCCAGCATTGGCTGCGTCGAAGCGAAAATCAGAAAACCGACGATGCTGATCAGGAACAGGCTGATGTACGGCCGGACATAGCCGAGCAGGCGGAAGTAGATTTTCAAGCTCGATGGGCTTGCGCAGAGACTGGAGTCGGTCATATCACGCGAATGTCGATGAAAAGGACGCTGACTTTACCACAGCTTCCCCAGGGTTCTGGCAATCGCATACAGTCTGTGTATTGTGGCGCGTCAAATAGCCACCAGATGTCCCTGCCTTGGTATGGTCGCTCAATTCAGGAATAAGTTACTCAGCATGCAATTAAACGCTTTGAACAGCACGTCCAATAGAATCTTCGATTTCATTTGTCTGTGGATCCTTCCGCTCGGTTATTTATTGCTGCTTTGTGCGCTGTTTTTCCTGCCGGGGCGCAGTGTGCTTCACAAGCTTTACTATGGCCTGTTCAGCATACCGGCACTGATTGCACTGTGCCTGCGACCGCGGCTCAGCAAAGAACTGCTGCACGAACCGATCGTCATCGCAGCTCTGTTGTTTGTGGCGTGGGCACTGCTCAGCCTGTACTGGGGGCCGGGCGACGACATCGAGCCTGGTCACTTCAAACCGTCATTGCATACCCTGATGCTGTTCGTTGGCTGCTACCTGCTGGTGCGCTATCGCAGCGAAATCATCCAGCCCCTGCTGTTCTGCGCCGCGACGGTGGCGCTGGTCGTCTCTACCTACAACCTGTACAGGTTCGACCAGTTCTACCAACCGGAAATGCGTCTGATCGGTGTAGGCGCTTTCGACAATCCACTGCTCAGTTCCCACCTATTCGGCTTCTTCTGTACCTACTGGCTGAGCCTGAGCATGACCTGCAGGCGACGCCAGATACTTTGGTTGAGCATACCGGCGATGGCGATCATGTTCGCCACAGTGCTGGCCACCGGTTCCAGGACCCCACTGGTTGCACTGACGCTGGCTGCGCTATGGCTGTGTTTCATCTGCTGGAATCGACGCTCGGTCTTCATGCTTGGCGCCATGTTCATCGCCGGTACGGCGACTTTCGCGTTGTTTGCGGACAAGATCATCGAAAGAGGCAGTTCCTTCCGCATCGAGCTCTGGCAATTGACCCTGGGCAGGATCGCTGAGCACCCATGGATCGGGCACGGCTACAACGCCAGACTGACCCTGGACCCCGGCGTCGGCTACAGCCTTCAGGAACCCCATAGTTTTGCCCTGGGCGTGCTCTACTACGTTGGCATTATCGGTCTGCTGCCATGGCTGTTCTTCCTCGCGTGGAGCTTCATCAGTAGCTGGCGCCATCGCGTGCAACCGCTGTTTGTCATTGCCTCAGCCTGGCTGGCCTTCGGTATCGGCGCAGGCCTGACGGAAGGTGGCGGGATTATCTCTCGCCCCAAGGAGCACTGGTTCCTGCTGTGGATCCCCTTGGCGCTGATTGCCGCATTGAGCATCAATCAACGGGCCCGGCGCCTGCTGGACACGCCGATCAAGACCGCGACACCAAGCGCCCTGCAACAGCTGACTGCCGATGCCAGGGTCATCGAAGAGGATGGTCTGGGCCCCAAAGTCCTGCGCCTGAGCGATGGCAGCTTTCTCAAGCTGTTCCGCCGCCGCCGCTGGTATACCTCGGGCAGTTTCACGCCCTACTCCGATCGTTTTGCGGTCAATAGCATGCAACTGCGCAGCATGGGCATCCCGACACCGCACATCCTCGACCTCTACCGGTTCGAAGACGGCAGCACCGCTGTGCACTACTCTCCATTGCCGGGCAACACGCTACGCCAGATCCTGCAAGGCATCACCGCCCCGGCGGTGCGCCAGGCACTGGTGGAGCGCTTCGGCAAATTCATGGCTCAACTGCATCAGCAAGGGGTCTACTTCCGCTCCCTGCACCTGGGCAATGTGCTGGTGCTGGAGGACGGCGAGTTCGGCCTGATCGATCTGGCCGACCTGCGAATTTACCCTTCATCATTGAGCCCTTCCCTGCGTCGGCGTAATCTGCGCCACATGCAGCGCTACGCAGAAGATCGGCGCTGGCTGTTCGAGGATCACTTCGAAGCGCTGCTGCAGGGATACGCCGCGGCGGCTTCGAAAGCCGACGTGGATAATTTGCACAGGCACGTGCTGGCCGGGAGTCCTCCGGCACAGGCTCACTGATGATAGAAACCAACCCGCTTATCGCGATGACGGCCTACCTGCTCGCCATCGCGACCGCTGCGCTACTGTTGCGCAGCGTGCCGAGATTCACCCGACAGCTGGAGCATTGCGGTGAAAGCCGCTTTGCCGGCATCGACGGCTTACGCGGGTATCTGGCCTTCGGCGTGTTCGTGCACCACTCGATCATTACCTGGATCTTTCTGCAAACCGGCGTGATCGATTTTCCGCCGAGCAACTTCTACTCGCAGCTGGGCCAGGGTAGCGTCGCCCTCTTTTTCATGATCACCAGCTTTCTGTTCTGGGACCGCTTGCTCACCCACGGGCGGCAACACGACTGGCTGGCATTTGCGGTATCCCGGCTGTTTCGCCTCTACCCGCTCTACCTGCCGCTGATGTTGACCGTGTTTGTCTGTGTGTTCTATTTGCAGGACTGGGAACTCAAGGACTCCGGCACCCAGCTCATTGGCCAGACCCTGGCCTGGCTGATCTTCGACCGGCCAGACGTCAACCAGTACCACCAGACCGGCATGCTGATCTCCAACGTCACCTGGACGCTGGGGTACGAGTTGTTTTTCTACCTGGCCCTGCCACTGGCCGCCATGCTGTTCATTTATCGCGGCGGCCGGATGCAGTCGGTGCTGTGCCTGATCGGCATCTACGCCCTGTACGAGGTGGTCGGCTGGGAACACTCGCTGAAGAAGCACTTCCTGGCCAGTTTCCTCGGCGGCATCGCTGCGGCGTACTGGGTTCGCCGTCCACAATGGGTCGCCTGGAGCCTGTCTCCGCCGGCGGGCATCATCGCCCTGCTTGCCTTGGCGATCGCCTTTACGGCGTTCAACCGGGCATTCAACCTGGGAGCGCTGCTGCTGCTTTCACTGTTCTTTGTGATCGTGGCGTCCGGCAACACCTTGTTCGGCGCCCTGAGGCCACGCAGCATCCGCTGGCTGGGGGAGATCAGCTACAGCACGTATTTGCTGCACGGTTTCGTGCTCTGGGTACTGGTGCAGCGACTGCCGCCGGTATTGCATCTTGACGCCCGGCAAGCCTGGGTCTTCCTGCCGTTGATGGCCGTGTGCAGTTGCCTGCTGATCATCATCAGCAGCCTGACTTACCAGTACATCGAAAAGCCCGGTATCAATGCTGGCAAGAAAACCCTGCACTGGTTACGCCAGAACAGGAAGCCGAGGAAAGAACTTTTGGAGGAGACGGCTCAACAACGTTGAGCCATTGCCGGGGCATATCTTCGAGGACAATGCCCCGCCTTCCGCCCCCCTTGAATCCAGCCTTTGGCTCAGTCTTTCTCCAGCCGTGAGAAATACATCCGGCCCAACCCACGCCAGGTTTTCTTGTTCCAGGCCTTGAACGGAATCTGCGCCAGCAACTCCCGCGCCAGCTTGCGATCACGGTTGGCGGTCTTGAGGAACATGGAATTGAGAAACTTGTAGCGCACCTCGTCATACAGCGGGTGATCGCTGAAGAGCGCGTAGGTGCGCAGGATGCTGTCGATCATGAAGCGGTGGTTCTTGTAGGAGTTGGTGGCGTGCTTGCGATAACGCGCCATCAACACGCCCAGACCGTCGATGAAGTAACCGGCATGGGTCACCTTCAGCTCGATCAGCAAGTCTTCCAGGCGAATGGTCGGGTCGAAACCGCCCACCTTCTCCAGTGCTTCGCGACGGATCATCAGGGTGGGAGCCGGAGGATAGGGCTTGCGCTCCAGGAACATGTCATCGAAGTCCAGGCGACGGAACGGCACATCCCGGCGCTGGCGCTTCTCCGGGTAGAGGTTGCCGTCGGCATCGATCAGCTCGATGTTACCGGCGCAAATGCCGACCTCGGGCTTGCCGTCCATATGCGCGACCTGGGTGGCGATTCGCTCCGGCAGCATGATGTCATCCGAACCGAACGGCACGATCAGGCTGCCCTTGGCCCGGGCAATCGCACCGTTGAGGGTATTGGTCAGCCCCTGGTTTTCCTGGACCCGGAAGTCGAAACCATGGATGGCCTGCAACGCCTTGATCCGCTCGACGCTGTCATCTTTCGAGCCATCGTCGACCACCAGCAACTCAATATTCTGGTAGGTCTGGTTGAGGACGCTGAGAATGCTTTCCTCGATGTAAGCGGCGTGGTTGTACGACGCGATAATGACCGTGACGATGGGTTGCGCGTCGTTCATGGCTGTTCCTTGCGGGCCTGTTCCAGGCCGGAGTCGATCAGATTGAGGTATTCGCGACGGAACTCCTCGATGTCATGGTGTTGCTGCAAATAACGGAAGGCCTGCTCGCCCTTGGCCTTGAGCTCGTCATCCGACAGCCCGAGGTAAGTGTCCAGCGCCGCCTGCAGCGTCGGCACATCCTTCGGCGTAATCGCCAGGCCACCAGCCCCTTCGATGAGCGGCAACATGGCCGGCACGTTCGAGGCGATCACCGGCAAATGCCCGCTCATGCCTTCGAGCAGCGCCAGCCCGAGACCTTCGGCCAAAGAAGGCATGGTCCAGATATCGAAAGCGCGAATGTACTGCAGGGCAATTTCCTTGAACCCCAGCAAATGGGCGCGACCGCTGAGGCCGAGGCGGTCGATTTCCGCCGCCAGACGCGACTCCTCGCGGCCGGCACCGATGATCGCCAGCTGGGTATTGGGGTATTTGTCCTTGAGCGCGGCAAAGGCCTGCAGCAAATAGATATGACCCTTGACCGGCACCAGTCGCCCCAACGCACCGATCAGCCGCACCGACGGATCGATGCCCAACAGTTCACGGGCCTTTTCACGACTGTGTTGCAGACCTTCGGCCTGCTCGATGTCGATGGCATTGGTGATGGCGTAGGTGTTCTGGTCGGTGAAGCCGCAGTCACAGTCCAGCAGATACTGTTTCACCGCTGGCGACACGCCAACGAAGCGCCAGTGACGATCGATCAGGCGCTGGGTCTGGCGGCGCCGGTAAAAACGGTCGTACTCGCCAAAGCCGTGGGAAATGCCGATGCACAACGGCACTTTCAACCAGCGGTTGAGTGCCAGCATCATGTTCACCGGCTTGAAGCGGTTGCAGATCACCACATCGAATTTTTCCCGACGGCAGAACTTGTACAGCTGCCACATGGCCCGCAGGCGCATGCCCTTGAGGGACTTGTCGGAAAATTCGAAGTACACCGAACGGTCGGCTCGGCTCACCGCTTCGCCCGGCCCGGGTTTGCCGCGCAAAAACGCAGCGGTCACTTCATAGCGATCACTGGGCAGGGCCTTGACGATTTGCTCCGCGAGGTCGGCGAAATCATGGGCTTTGACGTTGTAGTCAGGCTGCAGTTGCAGGACCTTTGACCGCTGACTCATAACTCTCCCCGCTGAGAAACATTGCCTGGTGTGTGCTTGAGGGACCACAAAAGCTCGTGGCGCCGGACTGCCTTGCGAAAGAATTCGTTCTCGCCATAGGTGGGCGGCAACCGGCCGGCCAACACGCGTTGTATCAACCGACGCAAGCGACGCTTGAACGGCATCGCCGGCTGCAGGTCGTGCATCATGCCCAACGCCATGGCCTTGTCTCGCTGTTGCTCCAGCGGCAAGGGCAGGCAATAAGGCTGCATCGGCTGGGCCGGATCGAAGGCGGGCGGTAAGGCGATGCCATCACCGGTATCGCCCATCGGCCAGCGGTCGTTGTCGTGCAGGTGGTTGGCATAGCCCAATAGCGTGGTCGGCTGCCAGTCCAGGCCTTGCAAGGCTTCGAGGACTGCTGCCTGGGCGCAGATATGATCGGGATGCGGATCCAGGGTCGGATGCGGCAGGACGATGACTTCGGGCCGGGCCCGCAGCAGCAACTCACGCAGATCCGCCAGCAGGTTGTTCCAGGTCGGCGCGCCATCGGCATCACCGGGCAGCGCGAAAGGATTCAACTGACGGAACAGCCGGATGTCGCTCAGGTCCGCTTCCCGCGATCCCGCCGCCACCGCAGGCGCGGCCTGCATGCTCGCCAGTTGCAGGCAGAAATAACCCAGTTGTACGCAGTGGGCCTCGGGTACACCGGCCCAACGTGGCACCGCGATGCTGTCCCAGGTGCGCAGACGACCCTTCAAGCGGGCTGCATCGACCTTGTTCAGGCCCATCTGCCGATAGTGTTCGGCTTCGATTTCGCCCGCTGTCAGCGTGACGATCCAGGTTTCGTCGGCCTGGCTGTACAAACCGTAGGCCGCCAGCTCGGCGTCATCGGCGTGGGGCGCGATGACCATCACCCGCTGACGCCGGTAATCCGGATGTTCCAGCGCCCACAGCACAGGCTCACCGAACACCCGACAGAAACGCCCGCGCAAGCGCAGCTCACCACGGGACAGCGCCTGAGCCTGACCACTGAGATTGAGGTAACGCAGGCCGTTCACGCCCCGTTCGAAAGTTTGTCGGTCAGGGTTTTCGCCCCCCGCCAACTCGACCACCGGATCGAGAAAACGACCCAGCCAGGTGCTTTTCACCCGCAGGGCCAGCACCAGCGTCGCGTCGTCGACCAGCATCACGCCCTCGTCCAGCCGCAACTGTTCACCGCTCAGGTGCACCTTGGGCTGTGGCGTGTACGGGGGAAAGCTGTACTGGTAATCGTCTTTCGGTGAGTAGAACAGATGGTCGGCAAACCAGGCTTCGTGGGCAATCCAGCCCAGAACCGCCAGCACCAGCGGCAACCACCAGGCCACCGCCACACCCATGACAATCAACAGCACCAGCGCAATCAACAGGCCGATGCGTTTATTGCGCCGATGGCGCTTGAGCAGTTGCTGTTTGCGGCTCATGGCTTGGCTCATACGGTGAAGACCGGCACGGGGTTGCACCAGCGATCCTTGTATTCACGGTCGGCGCGACCGAAGGAAAAGCGCAACGGCTTGTCCTGCGCCCGGGCATGCTCCCAGGCACTTTGGGTATTGAGGAAACTCAACACACTGCCAGGACTGAACTCGCGAGTCTCGGGGTCGACCCCACCGTTGATGTACTCGACGCTGATCCACTGCGGAGTTTCGACGCGGTACACCAGTTGAATCGCAATCGGCGCATCGTTGAGGAAAATCACCGAGCCGATCAGCAACTCGCGCAGCAACTCGATGACCTCGGCCATGCGTTCGGCTCCCGTCGCAGGGAAGCCCCAGCGGCGCTGGAACAGGTCGCAGTAAATCGCCGCCAGCTCAGTGCTGGAAAATTCGGACACCGGCCGCACCACGCCACCGGCCTCTTCCAGCAAGCGCAATTCGCGGCGTTGGTTATAGCGAAATTTTTTCGACAATTCTTCGGGCGTGCGGGCCATGGCCAGTTGTTCGGTTTGCAACTTGATGCCAGTGAAACGGCCTTCGTTCAGCGCCGACAGATACCGCGCACGATGGCGCAAAGGCGCCTGGGTATCGGCAGCGGCCGGCAGGATGATCTCGGCGTTGCCCAGGTCGAAAAGACCTTTCTTGCCGCGACGCTTGAGCACGTCCTTGGACAAGGCCAGGTCGCGGCCCCAGGTCGGGATCGCCGCCTTGACCTCATCACCCTGCACCCAGGCCAGGTAACGCACCGGAATGTCGGCCAGTTGCGCCAGCCGCTCGACCACCACGGGATGAGTCGCGACGCTGCCGCCATAACGCTGCCAGGTTTCGGCGTAAGTCGAGGCGTCGACTACCGCCCAGCCACGCTCGCGCCAGCCTTGAAATCGGTTGAGCATCAGCCCCTCTGTGCCAGTTCGGTAACGTGCGGCAAGTGCCAGAAAGCATCGCGCACAGCGCGATCGGAGAAGCGTTCGCGCAAGCGCTCGAGCATCAACTCGGCACACTGCCGGCGTTGCTGATCATCCATGCCGAGCAGATGTTGCAGCCCCTGGGCCAGACGCTCGGCATCGCCCAACGGGAACAGGATGCCCACGCCTTCGACCACCTCTTTCGCTCCGCCGCACGCCGTGGCCAGCAAAGGAACACCAGCGGCCATGGCCTCCAGCAGCACCATGCCGAACGGTTCGTGATCGGAACTCAGGGCGAACACGTCAAAGGCCCGGAAGTAGTTACGCGCATCCGGCACCTGACCGAGGAACAGAACCCGGTCACCGATACCCAGTTCCCGGGCTTGGGCCTTGAGGTTTTCCTCCAGGCGCCCCTTGCCGAGAATCACCAACTGGCTGTTGCCGGGCAACCCCGGCAATGCCTCGGCGAAGCCCTGCAGCAATGTGGCCTGGTCCTTATCCGGATGCAGTCGTCCGACGTTGCCGACGATCCAGGCATCTGCCGCCAAACCGAGGGTTTCCCGGGCCTCGCGAGCCGACACCTGGGTCGCCTGCAAGGCGTCCACATCGATACGGTTGTACAAGGTCTGAATCCGCGAAGCCGGCCACTTCGGCAGGCATTGGCGCATGTCGTCGCGCACGGCGTCGGACACACCGAGCAAACTCAAACGCTTGCGAAAGATATGCGCGAACAGTTTGCGGCTGCCACGTTTGTAATCGTCAAAAGCGTGATGCACGCCAATCACCGGCAGCGACGTGCCGAGCAAGGCGATATAGATCGGCTTGAAGCGGTGGGCGATGCAGAAACTGAAGTTGCGCGACGCGGCGATCTTGCGCAGATCGCCGATGGCCCCCAGCTTCAGGCCACGAATGGCCTTGGAGCTGTACTCCATGAACAGCACTTCGTCGGAAGCGCAGCCCGCGGCGACTTCGGCATTGGCAACCCCGGTGAGAAACACCGTGGTCACTCGATAACCGGTCCCCGCGAACAGGCTGGCGTACTGCCGTGCGCAGTCCAGGAACGGCCCGTCATAGCCGTGGCAGAACTGCAGCACATGACGTTCAGCCGAACGTGTCATAGGCGTTTGCGCCCTCTTTGACCACCAGGATGTCTTCCATGATCAGATACTGTAGATCCGAACCGAAGAACATGTTCAGGGCGTCAGTCGGCGAGCAGATCATCGGTTCGCCGCGACGGTTGAGCGAGGTGTTGAGCGACACGCCGTTGCCGGTGAGCACTTCCAGCGCTTTCATCATGTCGTAGTAGCGCGGGTTGTATTCGCGCTTGAGCACCTGGGCGCGGGAGGTGCCATCTTCATGGACAACTTCCGGCACGCGGGTCTTCCATTCTTCCGCCACTTCGAAGGTGAAGGTCATGAACGGAGCCGGGTGATCGATCTTGATCATCTGCGGCGCCACGGTGTCGAGCATCGACGGGCAGAAAGGCCTCCAGCGCTCGCGGAACTTGATCTGGTGGTTGATGCGGTCAGCCACGCCCGCAATGCTCGGGCAACCGATGATCGAACGCCCGCCCAGTGCACGCGGACCGAACTCCATGCGGCCCTGGAACCAGGCCACCGGGTTGCCATCGACCATGATCTTGGCGATCTGCTCCGGCATGTTGTCGAGCTTGCGCCAGGTCGGCTTGTTCTCGTGACGGGCACATGCGGCAATCACGTCTTCGTTGCTGTACGACGGGCCGAGGTAGACGTGTTCCATCTTCTCGACCGGTACGCCACGGGCGTGGGACACATAGGCCGCTGCACCGACTGCTGTGCCGGCATCGCCGGATGCAGGCTGTACGAACAGCTCTTTGACGTCGTCGCGGGCAATGATTTTCTGGTTCAGCTTGACGTTCAACGCACAGCCACCGGCGTAGGCCAGTTTGCCGGTTTCCTTGAGCACGTCGCCCAGGTAGTGGTCGATCATCTGCAGCGAAATTTTTTCGAACAGCGCTTGAATGCTGGCGGCGTAGTGGATGTAAGGCTCGTCGGCGATGTCGCCTTCGCGCTTGGGACCCAGCCACTCGATCAGCTTCGGCGAGAAGTAATAACCCTTGCCCTTCTCTTTGTAGCGACGCAGGCCGATGACGTTGGCGTAGTCGGTGTTGATTACCAACTCGCCGTTTTCGAACGAAGCCAGGCGCGAGAAATCGTATTTGCTGGCGTCACCGTACGGCGCCATGCCCATGACCTTGAACTCACCGTCGAGCATATCGAAACCGAGGAACTCGGTGATCGCGCCATACAGGCCGCCGAGGGAGTCCGGATCGAAGAATTCCTTGATCTTGTGGATCTTGCCGTTTTCGCCGTAACCGAAGAAGGTCGTGGCATATTCGCCCTTGCCGTCGATGCCCAGGATCGCGGTTTTCTCTTTGAAACCGGAGCAGTGATAAGCGCTGGAGGCGTGGGCCAGGTGGTGTTCGACCGGCTCGATCTTGATCTTCTTCGGATCAAAACCCAGTTGCTCCAGGCACCAGACGATCTTGTTGCGATAGCGCTTGTAGCGACGGTTGCCCATCAGGATCGCGTCGAGTGCACGGTCCGGGGCGTACCAGTAACGCTTGGCATACTGCCAGCGGGCCTTGCCGAACAGGCTGATCGGGGCGAACGGGATCGCGACCACGTCGACATCGGACGGCTTGATACCGGCCTGTTCCAGGCAGAATTTCGCCGATTCGTAGGGCATGCGGTTCTTTGCATGTTTATCGCGTACGAAGCGCTCCTCTTCAGCCGCCGCGACCAGCTTGCCGTCGATATACAGGGCTGCGGAAGGATCATGGCTAAGGGCGCCGGACAGGCCAAGAATCGTCAATGCCACAGGGGTCTAGCCTCTTTAGTCTGCATGCAGGCGCAAGCGCCTCAAAAATTAATGTGCCCTCGCAATGGGCGAGAGACAGCTAAAGGGCGGGATTATAGCGTAAAAGCGGCGGCAAGCCTCTAGCCGCAAGCGGCAAGCAACTGCGGCGGGGACCTCGCGGTATTTTTATCCGCGCGCAGGTCGCCAATAGATAGAGATACTGCCGTCCACGCTTTGCCGGTAAATCGTGTACGGCAAGACCACGGTGTCCAGCGCGCCAGACAGGGCCAAGTCCACTAAAACGAGCGGCACAAGGAAACCCGTAGGGTCTGGTGGCGCATTTAATACACAGAAGTCGTAAGCCAGTCCGCTGTAGACCCGGGGAATGGACTGGCAATAGGTCTTTTGCCTGCGCAGCCCCTGCGCTGCGTCGGCTTCATCCTGCAGGACGGTGGCAGCGGTTCCGCAGCCCATTAGCGACACTGATAAAACACCCGCTGAAACTGCCATTTTGATCGTCACAGCCTGACCTCCGAGAACGTCAGGCAAACTAGCATCGGGGCGATTTGGGCCACAGTTCATGACTTCCCAAGATCGCGTAGGACGGATCACAAGAACCTGTCTGCTTTCTTGGTTGGTAGTTCCGACCCCTTCGCGAGCAAGCCCGCTCCCACAGGTTTTGTGTTCACCAACAACCCCTGTGGGAGCGAGCTTGCTCGCGATAGCGGTTTAAGCAGCGCCTGAGATGTCCTTGGGCAACCGCTGATCGATGACCTGGTAAAGGGCACTGCCTTCAGGCCAATTGCGCATGAACCGCGCGCGATCCCTGGCATACGCCGGGGCGAAACTGCCGAGAGAACCGTGCTGGCACATCGAGTCGAGGTCGATCAACGCCCAGCGATCCTGTTCCCAGAACAGGTTATGCCCCTTGAAGTCGCCATGGCTGATGCGTTCGCGAATCAACTCGGCAAACAGATGATCCAGTGCCACCAGCTCGGCTTCCGGTGCATCGCCACGCTCAACATACGGCGCAAAACGCTCGATGATGTCCGGCCCCGGCAGGTACTCGGTGATCAGGTAAGCCCGGCTGCGCAGCCACAGAAAACGCTTTTCCAGCAACGCCAGCGGCTTGGGCGTGGCAATCCCGAGGAACGCCAGGCGGTTGCCTTCGCGCCATGAATGCCAGGCCCGGCTCGGGCGCCAGAAGCGCTTGAGCCAGTGGGCAAAACCCTTGATGTTGTAGCGCTTGATCACCAGTGTGCGGCCATCCACCTCGACCTTGCCGACACTCGCCGCACCGCCGGTCTTGTACAGATGCCCCTGATCGAGCAAGGCGTCGGCCTGCTCCAGCACCGGCACCATCGACGACTCTTCCTCGCGGCGAATCGCCCGCAATCCGAAGGCCCCGCGCTGGACGCTGAACAGCGTGCACTCGCGGCCAACCTTGATCAGGAAGTCCTTGAGACGCCAACTGCGGACCTTGTCGATCTGCTTCTGCAGCGCTTCCATGGGCAAGGCGTGCTCGCCGTTGCTGAGCAGGTAATACACCAGCAACTCTTCAATGAAGGGTTCGATCGACTTCGGCAACTGGGCAAAGAACACCCCGAGGTTTTCCAGAACCTTCTGCCGGGACAGCGGCTGGCCAGGCGTCTCGCCGCAGATACCCGCGCCATCGATCAGGTACAGGCGACCGCCCTGGCGCAGCAAGTTGTCCAGATGCAGGTCTTCCTGCCACAGGCCCTTGCGATGCATCTGACCGATCGCACCCAACGCCTCGGCCAGCACCGCGCCTTGCCCATCGGACAGTACGGGCTGCTGCTCAACCTGCTTCCAGGTGTCGCCCAGGCTTTCGGCATGCTCAAGGAAATCAAACAGCAGCCAGCCACCCTCGCCTTCCTTCAGGCCATCGGCCAACAGCTGCGGCGTGGTCAGCCCTTGGGCAGAGAGCAGGCGCACGCCGTCCAGCTCACGCTGAAAATGCCGTGGGGCCTTGCTGCCGACCAGCAATTTGGCCAACACCGGCCGGCCACGCCAGACGCCGGCACCGACATAACGCTGCCCCGGCAACACCCGCAACAGGCTCAGCAGTTGTAGCTCGGCGGGGCCGGCGGCGTCGGCCAGCGAAACGCTCAGCGGCAAAACCGGATTGCGGCCGGCGGACTTCAACTCGGATAAACGCATCAGCGCGGCCCCTTCTGGCTGCGCCGAGCGGTCAAACGCTGCAGCCAGTTGTCGATCAGCGAGCTGTCCTGCGGTTGATCCAGATAGGCGGCCAGCAATTGCCGCAGTTGCGACTCACCCCACTCGGGCGCGCGACGCGTCAGCGGCTCCAGATCCTTGATTCGGTCACGCTGCCCGTACAGCAGCGGCCGGGTCTTTTCCAGATCGATCAATTGAGCCTGATAGCCATTGCCGGTGGCGCGCATGAAAATGTGCTTGGGATAGAAGCAACCATGCACCTGGCGTGCGGCGTGCAGTTGCCGGGCCAGTTCGCCACTGGCCTTGAGGATTTCCGAGTGCTGCTCAGGGCTCAATTGAGCCCAGCGCTGCAACAGCGAGTCGAGGTCGTCCCAACCGTCCAGGGCGCGGGTCAGCAGGATCGCGCGGACCTCGCCATTGACCTTGCGCTCCCCGTAGAACACCGCTTCCAGCGCCGGAATGCCCATCTTCCGGTAACGGGAGATGTTGCGAAACTCGCGAGCGAAACTCGGCTCGCCGAACGGCGCGCGCAAGGTGCGGGTCAGGTAGTTGCTTTGACGCTTGAGGTAGAAACCATGACCTTCCAGATCCAGCCGAAACACGCTGCTCCAGCCGCCGCGACCGGTGTTGGGTTCGTCCACCGCATCGAGCTGTTTGGCCCAGAGCGCCTCGAACGTGCCGAGGCCATGGCGCTCAAGCAGCGCACGGTCTTCAGCGGCCAGAAAATCAGTCATTCGCGTCCCTCGAAAAATCTCACCACGTGCCGGATGCGTTTCTTGTCCGAAGCATTGAGCCGGGTCCGGTTGCGGTATTGCAGGTAAAAGCGCAGGCGCTGGGTAGCCGACAGTTGATACTTGGCGACCTTGTCCAGGCACGCCAGATCCTTGGTAATACGGTACTTGAGCCAGAAACCGCGCCAGAAATCGCCGTTGGGGCAATCGATCAAAAACACTCGAGCCTCATCGTCGATCAGCAGGTTGCGCCACTTCAAATCATTATGGGTGAAGCGGTGGTCGTGCATGGTCCGGGTGTATTGGGCCAGCTGACGACTGACGGTATCGACCCAGGCGCGATCCGACAATTTCGGATCGCGCCGCTCGGCCAATGCCGACAAGTCTTCGGTACGCGGCAGCTCCCGGGTAATCATCGCGCCGCGAGCGTAGGCCGCACCACGTCGTTCCAGCCCCCAGGCCACCACTTCGGCAGTGGGGATGCCCCACTTGGCGAAGCGCTTGAGGTTCTGCCATTCCATCTTCACCCGAGGCTTGCCCAGGTAACGCCGCAAGCCTTTGCCAGCGCCCACATACCGTTTGACGTAATAGTTGACGCCATTGCGCTCGACACGGATGACCTCCGAGAGCACGTCACTGGTCAAACGCTCGCCTTGCAGCGCAAACACAGCCTCGAGGCTGCCAAAGTCATCGGCCAGCTCGCTGTAGGCCGGATCCAGTTTCCAACCCGACATCAGAGCGCATCCCCGTATCGCTGTTTACGCTCGTAGAGCTTGTTGGCCTTGCCGTCGAGCCAGCTCAGCAGCCCAGCTTCTTCGCTCAGGATCTGACGCAGCGGCTGCTGGAAATAGCCCTTGAGGAAACGCAGCTTGTCGCGGCGGGTCAGGCCAATGTCCAGGGCCGAAAAGTACAGGGCCGCCAGATCCTTGTTACGCCAGCGCGAGGTGATCGTCGGGCGGGTCTGGGCTCGGTGCAGGTCGATTACCGAAAGCTTGAAGTCATCAAAGGTCACCGGCTTGTCGGTGTGCAGCAGGAAATGGCAGATGTAGCAGTCGCGGTGGTTGACCCCGGCGCGGTGCATCATGCCGGTCATGCGTGCGACTTCGGCGATCAGCGCGCGCTTGAGTTTTGGCTCGGGCGGCTGCCGGATCCAGTTGATACTGAAGTCTTCGAGGCTGACCGTGGGCGCCAGCTCTTCGGTGACGATGAACGAGTGCTGGTCGGCCGGGTTGCTGCCCTTCTCGCCATACGCGACGGCGGTCATGGTCGGCACGCCGACTTCCTGCAGGCGCTGAATGGCCTTCCACTCCTGGCCTGCGCCGAGAACCGGCAACTTGGCGGTGAGCAGGTTCTTGAAGATTTCGCCCCAGCCGATGCCACGGTGGATTTTCACGAAAAACCCGTTGCCGTCGACTTCCGTGCGTAATGTCCGGCGCGCTTCCAGCTCGCGGTACACCTCGCCCTTGAGCCCCTCGACTTCGGCGAACGGGTCGCGTCCGGCCCAGAGGCTCTTGAACGGTTCAGCCAGCATCAACTTCATTTAAGCGTGCTCCGCCAGAATCACATCGGCCGCGTGCTGCGGCATGCTGTAGAGGTCGGCCGTTTCGGCGAAGGCCAGACCCTTGCGGCTCCAGGCCGCCCTTGCTTGAGCGTCGTTCAACATGCCGGTCAGGTACTGCGTCAGTTGTGCCTGATCGAACGGTTCGTCCAGCACCAGGCCCGCATCGGCCTCGGCAATGTAATGGGCGTAACCGCACACCGCGCTCACCAGCACCGGCAGGCCGGCCACCAGGGCTTCGAGCAGCACGGTGCCGGTATTTTCGTTGTACGCCGGATGGATCAACAGGTCGGCACCCAACAGGAAACGCGGAATATCGCTGCGCCCCTTGAGGAAGGTGACGTTGTCGCCCAGCCCCAATGTCGCGCTCTGCATCTGGAATAATTTGGGGTCGTCCTGGCCGATTACAAACAGGCGAGTGCGTTTCTTCAGATCAGCGGGCAATGCCGCCAATGCCTTGAGGCTGCGGTCCACGCCTTTGGTCTTGAACCCGGAGCCGATCTGCACCAGCAGCAGTTCGTCGTCCTTGAGATCGAACTCAGCGCGGAACCCTGCGCGAATTTCATCGGCATCGGCCGGTCGGCGACGGTCCTGGGCGATGCCCGGTGGCAGCAGGTGGAAGCGCTCCAGCGGCGTGTCGTAATGCTTGATGAACAACGGCTGCTGGACCTCGGAAATCATCAGCACTTCGGTCTTCGCCTCTTTGGCGAACACCGCCCGCTCGTATTCGGCGAAGTGGCGATAGCGGCCCCAACGGCGATACAGCGAGTTACGCAGGTTCTGTGCCTTGTCTTCGAAGCAGCCGTCGGCGGCGTAGTAGACGTCCAGGCCCGGCATCTTGTTGAAGCCGATCAGGCGGTCCACCGGGCGCTTGGCCAGGTCCGCCTCCATCCACTCGCTGAGCTTCTCGTTGCGGCGATGGTTGAAGAACGCCTTGACCGGCGCCACCAGCACTTCGAAACCCGGCGGTACGTCGCCTTCCCAGATCAGCGTGTAGACACGAATCTGATGGCCGCGCTTCTGGCACTCCAGGGCGATTCGCATGAAATCGCGCTGCAAGCCGCCAAACGGAAAATACTTGTACAAGACAAATGCCAATTGCATCAGCGCAGCTCCTCAGCCATTAACAACGTGCTCAGTCGGCTGGCGACACGCTCGGGATTCAGACGCGTGAAGCACAGGGGCCACTCGCGTTTCAGGTCAAACTGACGGCCATCTTCGGCCGTCGGTTGGTAAGTGCATTTCTTTTGCAGGCACGGCGCGCAAGGGAAGTCGCTGGCCATGTGAATCTGCACTTTGCCATAGGCGCCGGTCAGGCCCGGATTGGTCGGGCCGAACAGCGACAGCGTCGGCACATCCAGTGCGGCGGCCAGATGGCCCAGGCCGGTGTCCACCGCCACGCAGGCCTGTGCGCCCGCCAGCACCTTGCCGACACCGGCCAGGTTCAGTTTGGGCAACACTTCGGCGTGTTTGAAACCGGCAGCGATGCGCTCGGCCCGGGCTTTCTCCAGGGCATTGCCCCACGGCAACTTCACCCCGACACCCAGGTAGCCGACCCGTTCGGTCAGCTCACGCCAGTAGGCTTCGGGCCAGTGCTTGGTGTCCCAGGTGGTGCCATGCAGAAACACCACGTACGGATTCTTGCGCGGCAATTCCACCAGACGCTCGATATTCAGTCCGTAATCGCCCAGGCCTTTGGGCAAGTCATAGCCCAGCGCGATGGCGAACAACTGACGCACTCGCTCCACCGCGTGCTGCCCACGGGCAACGGCCAGGCGTCGATCGTAAAAGCGCGCAGCGATGGGCTCGCGCGCCGAGTTTTTATCGAGGCCGGCCACCGGGGCCTTGACGTAACGGGTCAGCCAGGCGCTTTTCAGCAAGCCCTGGGCGTCGATCACCAAGTCATATTGGGTGGCGCGAACGCTTTGCTTGAAGCGCTTCCACTCACCGCTCTTGATGGTCTGCCAGATGTTTTTGCGCCAGCGACGGATCGCTACCGGAATCACCTTGCCCACCGCCGGATGCCAGGTCGGGATCTCGGCAAAGCCTTCTTCCACCACCCAGTCGAATTTGATGCCGGGAATCGCCCGCGCCGCGTCGGTCAACGCCGGCAACGCGTGAATGACGTCGCCCAGCGAAGAAGTCTTGATCAACAGAACCCGCAAGCTATTTGACCTCGACCGGAGTGCCTTGCAACCGCTGCAAGGCTTCGTTCACGGCCTGCGGCATGAGCTGACGCAGGCAGTTGTAATGGCCGAAACGGCAGGTGCGATCGAAGCACGGGCTGCACTCGATGCCCAGGCGTACGATTTCGACATGCTCGGCCAACGGTGGCGTGAAACCCGGCGACGTCGAACCGTAGACCGCGACCAGCGGGCGGTTCAGCGCGGCGGCGACGTGCATCAGGCCGGAGTCGTTGGACACCACCGCATCGGCACAGGACATCAGGTCGATGGCTTCGGCCAGCGAGGTGCCGCCACTGAGGTTCACTGACTCTTCACGCAGACCGGGAATCAGCCGCGCGCGGATGTCTTCGCCCACGGCGTGATCGTTTTTCGAACCGAACAGCCAGACTTGCCAGCCTTCGCGGATCTTCGCTTCGGCAACCTTGGCGTAATGCTCGGATGGCCAGCGCTTGGACTCGCCGAACTCGGCACCGGGGCACAGGGCCAACACTGGGCGGTCGAGGGTCAGGCCGAATTTGGCCAGCGCCGCTTCGCGGGTAACCGGGTCGATCTGCAGTGTCGGACGCGGATAGGGTTTTGGCAGTTCAACGCCCGGCTCGTAAGCCAGGGCCATGAAGCGCTCGATCATCAGCGGATAACGATCCTTGTCCAGCGTGCGCACGTCATTGAGCAGGCCATAGCGAAATTCGCCACGCCAGCCGGTGCGTTTCGGGATGCCGGCAAAGAACGGCACCAGCGCCGACTTAAGGGAGTTGGGCAACAGGATCGCCTGGTCGTACAGGCCAGCCAGGGATTTGCCGATGCGCCGACGTGTCGCCAGCTCCAGGACACCGTGACCGAGCGGAAAGCTCAAGGCCTGGCGAACTTCGGGCATGCGCTCAAGAATCGGCCGGCTCCACTCGGGGGCCAGCACGTCGATTTCGCATTGCGGGTGGCGTTGTTTCAGACACTGGAAAAGTGTCTGCGCCATCACCATGTCACCGACCCAACTGGGCCCAACGATCAGAATTTTCATGTGGTTTCCATAAACGAACCGGGGAGGCCTACGCCTCCCCGCCTCGAAAATCTCTGCGGGAGCACGGCGGCTTGCGATGGGTCATCACCTTCAACATTGCTGTCGACTGTCACTCCGCTATCGCGAGCAGGCTCGCTCCCACATTGGGTATTTATGTACATCTATCTGCATGACATTGCAGATTTACTGTGGGAGCGAGCTTGCTCGCGATGAGGGCGTCACATCCAACATCAATGGTGACTGTACCTCCGCCATCGCGAGCAAGCTCGCTCCCACAGGGGATATTGGGCGTATCAAATATCCCGTTTCAGCTTAGCCCCAGCTCACGCCAGATCCGCATGACCTGCCGCCGTTCGTCCGTGAACTGGTCGCCCGGAATCACCCCGGGGTCCTTCTGCAAGGCCTGCCGGTGGGCGGCGGAGCGGTACGCTTTATACGCTTCACGCAACAGGCTGGCATCTTCGACGGGCATCAGCCCTTCATGCTCCAGCTCTTCCAGAATGCGGATGTTGTCCGTCCAGCGCAGCAATGGCGGGTGTGTTTCAGACCACGCCAGGGCGGCGTATTGCACCATAAATTCAATATCGACGATACCTCCGGCGTCCTGCTTGATATCGAACGGCGCCGTGGCTTCGAAGGCATTTGCCCCGGTGCCGGCCGCCGTGCTCTTGCTGCCGAGGTTATCGCGCATCTTGGCGCGCATCTCGCTGACCTCCTGGCGCAGGGTCGGTAGATCACGCGTCTTGCCCAATATCGCGGCGCGGACTTTCTCGAAGGCCTGGCCGACATCCTGACTGCCCACCAGCACTCGCGCCCGCACCAGCGCCTGGTGTTCCCAGGTCCAGGCTTCGTTCTCCTGATAACGGGCAAACGCCCCCAGGGAACTCACCAGCAAGCCCGACGCACCGGACGGCCGCAGACGCATGTCCACTTCATACAACTGCCCGGAGTTGGTCTGCGCCGTCAGCAAGTGAATGATCCGCTGCCCCAGCCGGGTGAAAAATTGCGCGCCATCAATGGGTTTGACGCCATCGGTTTCAGCCTGCGGATCGCCGTCGTGGATGAACACCAGGTCCAGGTCCGAACCATGCCCGAGTTCCAGGCCGCCGACTTTCCCATAACCGACAATGATGAAGCCGGGATCGCACAAGGTGCCGTCGGTGCGCAGCGGCGTGCCGTACTTGGCCACGGTTTGCCGCCAGGCCAGTGCCAGCACCTGCTCCAGGATCGCTTCGGCGAGCCAGGTCAGGTAATCGCTGACTTTCATCAGCGGCAGGCTGCCGGCGATTTCCGAAGCCGCCACCCGCAAGCGGTGCGCCAGCTTGAAGTGACGCAGGGCTTCCATCTGCTGTTCGAGGTCGTCCTCGGGAATCCGTGTCAGGCGCTCGCGCAATTCAGCCGCCAGTTCTGGCGCCAGTGGCGGTTTGAACAGCCGGCCTTCGTTGAGCAATTCGTCGAGCAGCAACGGGAAGCGGGTGATTTGCTCGGCGATCCACGGGCTCGCCGCGCACAGCGTCAGCAACCGCCGCAACGCACTGGGGTTCTCGGTTAGCAGCACCAGGTACGCGGAACGACGGGCCACGGCTTCGACCAGCGGCAGCACCCGTTCCAGTACCAGGTCCGGATTGTCATGTTCCACGGCCTGTGCCAGCAAACGCGGAATAAAAGCATCGAGACGTTCGCGACCCAGACGCTGCATTGCCCTCAATTGCGGGCTACCGCGCAATCCGGCCAGGGCTCTCAAGGCTTTGGGAGCATCCTTGAAACCACCCTCCTCCAGTTGGCGGCAAGCGGCCTCGTCGTCCTGGGCCTCTTCCCACAGCGGCAACCACTCACCGCCGACTACCACTTCACTTTCGGCGCCCTGCTCTTCATCAGGATCGGCGATCACCTGCCCGAAGTGCCAAGCCACGCGGCCGCGCCAATACATCAGTTGCTCGTGGAACGCCGTCCAGTTGGCGAAACCCAGCATAAAGGCAATGCGCGCCTGATCCTGCTCGCCAACGGGCAACATTTGCGTCTGGCGGTCGGCAATCGCCTGAATCGCGTGTTCGGTGTAACGCAGGAATTCGTAACCTTCACGCAGCTCGCTGATCACGGCCGGCGGCAGGTAACCCTGACCTTCCAGCGTGCTCAGCACCTTTAATAGTGGACGCTGTTGCAAGCTCAGATCGCGGCCGCCGTGGATCAACTGAAAGGCCTGGGCAATGAACTCGACTTCACGAATTCCGCCGGAACCGAGCTTGATGTTGTCGGCCATGCCCTTGCGCCGCACTTCCTGCTGGATCAGCTGCTTCATGGTGCGCAGCGCTTCGATGGCGGAAAAATCCAGGTAACGCCGGTAGACGAATGGCCGCAGCATGTCTTGCAGTTGCGCCCCGGCTACTTGATCCCCGGCCACCACCCGCGACTTGATCATCGCGTAGCGTTCCCAGTCGCGCCCCTGATCCTGGTAATACTGCTCCAGCGCGTTGAAGCTCAGCACCAGTGCGCCCGCCGAACCGTAGGGACGCAAGCGCATGTCGACGCGGAATACAAAGCCGTCGACCGTCATCGGGTCCAGGGCCTTGATCAGCCGCTGGCCGAGACGGATGAAAAACTCCTGGTTATCCAGCGGGCGTTTGACGCCGACGGTTTCGCCACCCTCGGGATAGGCGAAAATCAGGTCGATGTCCGACGACAGGTTCAACTCCACGGCACCGAGCTTGCCCATGCCGAGGATGACCATCTGCTGTGGCTCGCCACTGCGCCGGCCAGTCGGCACGCCGAACTGCTGGCAATGCCGCGTGTACAACCATTGATAGGCCTGATCGATGCTGGCATCGGCCATGTCCGAAAGGTCGCGACAGGTCTGGATCAAATCGGCCTGGCGGGTCAGGTCGCGCCAGATGATCCGCACCTGATGGCGCGCACGCTGGCGGCGCAAGGCGCGGCCAAGCAGATCGTCGGTCTCGGCCACGCTCACGGCGGCCGCGATCTGCCCGCACAACTCGCCGGGAGCGAAGCCGCGGTCCAGTTCGCCGGACTGCACCAGCTCCAGCAACATCAAAGGGTCACGAACACACTGTTCAATCACGAAATCGCTGGCGGCGGTGACGCGGGCAAATTGCGCCCAGCGTTCCGGCGTCCAGGCAGACAGCCCGTGGTCATCGTCCAGAGCGGCGACGGCAGCCCGGAACGACTGCTCGGCGCGGGTGATAAACGGCAGGAGAATGGCGGGCAGTTCGGCAAGCGAAGGGAGGCTCATGGTCTATCCTTGATCGGCGTACAACGGACTGCATGTAGTGGTTTGCGAAAACCCACTACCTGAGGGACTGTCGAACAAAAGTTAGAAATAGCTGAAATTTCTTTAATTTTGGCAGCCAGCATCAAGCTTTTACCTTCTGTAGTTGGAAAAAGACCAACCTTAACGATTATTCTCACAACGCAGCCGGGGGCCACAAGCCGCTCTTCTGTAGTTTTACTACTCGTATATACATTAGCCGGGCTGAAATGCCGGAAGATTTGTAGTAAAACTACACGCCGCCGGAACAACCTATCGGCAATCCAAGAATTTATATCGTCTGCCCACAAGGCCAGTCGCAAACTCAGGCAACCGATTCTGGAAGCCTTTCCGCCCTGGAGCAAGCCATGCAAGACCTCGATCCCGTCGAAACCCAGGAATGGCTGGACGCCCTGGAATCGGTTCTCGACAAAGAAGGCGAAGACCGTGCTCACTATCTGATGACCCGTATGGGTGAACTGGCGACCCGCAGCGGTTCGCAGTTGCCTTACGCCATCACCACGCCTTACCGCAACACCATCCCGGTAACCCACGAAGCACGCATGCCTGGCGACCTGTTCATGGAACGCCGCATTCGCTCGCTGGTACGCTGGAACGCGATGGCCATGGTAATGCGTACGAACCTGAAAGATTCTGACCTCGGCGGTCACATCTCCAGCTTCGCCTCCAGTGCGACCCTGTATGACATCGGCTTCAACTACTTCTTCCAGGCCCCGAGCGACGAACACGGCGGCGACCTGATCTACTTCCAGGGCCACACCTCGCCAGGCGTTTACGCCCGCGCATTCATGGAAGGCCGCATCACCGAAGACCAGATGAACAACTTCCGCCAGGAAGTCGACGGTCAGGGCCTGTCGTCCTACCCGCACCCTTGGCTGATGCCTGACTTCTGGCAGTTCCCGACTGTATCCATGGGTCTGGGCCCGATCCAGGCGATCTACCAGGCACGCTTCATGAAGTACCTGGAACACCGTGGCTTCATTCCTGCCGGCAAGCAAAAAGTCTGGTGCTTCCTGGGCGACGGCGAGTGCGACGAACCAGAATCCCTGGGCGCGATCTCCCTGGCCGGCCGCGAGAAGCTCGACAACCTGATCTTCGTCATCAACTGCAACCTGCAGCGCCTCGACGGCCCGGTTCGCGGCAACGGCAAGATCATCCAGGAACTCGAAGGCGTGTTCCGCGGTGCTCAGTGGAACGTGACCAAAGTCATCTGGGGCCGTTTCTGGGACCCACTGCTGGCCAAGGACGTCGACGGCATCCTGCAACGTCGCATGGACGAAGTCATCGACGGCGAGTACCAGAACTACAAAGCCAAAGACGGCGCGTTCGTGCGTGAGCACTTCTTCAACACGCCTGAACTCAAGGCAATGGTCGAAGACCTGTCCGACGACGAGATCTGGAAACTCAATCGTGGCGGCCACGACCCGTACAAGGTCTACGCGGCGTACCACGAAGCGGTCAACCACAAAGAACAACCGACCGTGATCCTGGCCAAGACCATCAAGGGTTATGGCACCGGTGCCGGCGAAGCGAAAAACACCGCGCACAACACCAAGAAGGTCGATGTCGAAAGCCTGAAGTTGTTCCGCGACCGCTTCGACATCCCGGTCAAGGACGATGAACTGGAAAACCTGCCATTCTTCAAACCGGAAGAAGGCAGCGCCGAAGCCCGTTACCTGAGCGAGCGCCGTACCGCACTGGGCGGCTTCGTACCTCAGCGTCGCGCCAAGAGCTTCAACATCCCGACTCCGCCACTGGACACCCTCAAGGCGATCCTGGACGGCTCGGGCGACCGCGAAATCTCCACCACCATGGCCTTCGTGCGGATCCTCGCGCAACTGGTCAAGGACAAGGAAATCGGCCCGCGCATCGTGCCGATCATCCCGGACGAAGCCCGTACCTTCGGTATGGAAGGCATGTTCCGTCAGTTGGGCATCTACTCCTCCGTCGGCCAGCTCTACGAGCCAGTCGATAAAGACCAGGTGATGTTCTACAAGGAAGACCAGAAGGGCCAGATCCTCGAAGAAGGCATCAACGAAGCGGGCGCCATGAGCTCCTTCATCGCTGCCGGTACTTCGTACTCCAGCCACAACCAGCCGATGCTGCCGTTCTACATTTTCTACTCGATGTTCGGCTTCCAGCGTATCGGCGACCTGGCATGGGCCGCTGGCGACAGCCGCACCCGTGGCTTCCTGATCGGCGGCACCGCCGGCCGTACCACCCTGAACGGTGAAGGCCTGCAACACGAAGACGGTCACAGCCACCTGCTGGCCGCGACCATCCCGAACTGCCGCACTTACGATCCAACCTACGGCTACGAGCTGGCGGTGATCATTCAGGACGGCATGAAGAAGATGACCGAAGAGCAACAGGACGTCTTCTACTACATCACCGTGATGAACGAGTCGTACCAGCAGCCAGCCATGCCGGCCGGTGCCGAAGAAGGCATCAAGAAAGGCATGTACCTGCTCGAAGAAGACAACCGCGAAGCGGCGCACCACGTTCAGCTGATGGGCTCCGGCACCATCCTGCGTGAAGTGCGTGAAGCAGCGAAGATCCTGCGCGAAGAATTCAACGTCGGCGCCGACGTGTGGAGCGTTACCAGCTTCAACGAACTGCGTCGCGACGGCCTGGCCGTTGAGCGCACCAACCGTCTGCACCCTGGCCAGAAGCCTAAGCTGAGCTACGTCGAAGAGTGTCTGAACGGCCGTAAAGGTCCGGTCATCGCGTCTACCGACTACATGAAACTGTTCGCCGAGCAGATCCGTCAGTGGGTACCGTCCAAGGAATTCAAAGTCCTGGGCACCGACGGTTTCGGCCGCAGCGACAGCCGCAAGAAACTGCGTCATTTCTTCGAAGTCGACCGTCATTTCGTGGTGTTGGCAGCCCTGGAAGCACTGGCTGACCGTGGCGACATCGAACCTAAGGTTGTGGCCGAGGCCATCGCCAAGTTCGGTATCAACCCGGAAAAACGCAACCCACTGGACTGCTGAGGAGAGATTCTGTGAGCGAACTCATTCGCGTACCTGACATCGGCAGCGGTGAAGGTGAAGTAATTGAACTGTTTGTAAAGGTCGGCGACCGTATCGAAGCCGACCAGAGCATCCTGACACTTGAGTCGGACAAGGCGAGCATGGAAGTGCCTGCGCCGAAGGCCGGTATCATCAAGAGCCTGAAAGTGAAGCTGGGCGATCGCCTGAAAGAAGGCGACGAACTGCTGGAGCTGGAAGTCGAAGGTGCCGCTGCTGCGGCTCCTGCGGCTGCCGCTGCGCCAGCCGCCAAGGCTGAAGCCAAACCGGCTGCCGCACCTGCCGCCGCCCCTGCTCCTGCTGCGCCGGCTGCTGCTGCCAGCGTTCAGCAAGTGCACGTGCCGGACATCGGTTCGTCGGGCAAGGCCCAGATCATCGAGATCCAGGTCAAGGTCGGCGACACCGTCGCGGCTGATCAGTCGTTGATCACCCTGGAATCCGACAAGGCGAGCATGGAAATCCCGTCGCCTGCCGCTGGCGTGGTCAAGGCCATCAGCGTCAAGCTCAACGACGAAGTCGGCACCGGCGACCTGATCCTGGATCTGGAAGTGGCAGGTGCTGCTGCACCGGCTGCTGCTCCGGCCCAGGCTGCCGCTCCAGCTGCCGCCGCTGCGCCTGCTCCTGTAGCAGCTCCGGCTGCACCGGTTGCCGACAGCGTTCAGGACATCCACGTTCCGGACATCGGCTCGTCGGGCAAGGCCAAGATCATCGAAGTCCTGGTCAAGGCCGGCGACACCGTTGTGGCCGACCAGTCGCTGATCACCCTGGAATCCGACAAGGCGAGCATGGAAATCCCGTCGCCAACCGCTGGCGTGGTGGAAAGCGTTTCCATCAAGCTCGATGACGAAGTCGGTACCGGCGACCTGATCCTCAAGCTGAAAGTCAAAGGCGCTGCACCGGCCGCACCTGTTGCTGCGACCGCACCTGCCGCTGTTGCACCTGCCGCCGCACCTGTTGCTGCCCCGGTTGCCGCTCCAGCCAAGCCTGACGCGAAAGTTCACGCCGGCCCTGCCGTGCGTCAACTGGCCCGTGAATTCGGCGTCGAGCTGAACGCAGTGGGTGCCAGCGGTCCGCACGGTCGCATCCTGAAAGAAGACGTGCAGGTTTACGTCAAGGCCATGATGCAGAAGGCCAAGGAAGCACCGGCCGCTGCTGCTGGCGCAACCGGTGGCGCGGGCATCCCGCCGATTCCGGTCGTGGACTTCAGCCGCTTCGGTGAAATCGAAGAAGTGCCGATGACCCGCCTGATGCAGGTCGGCGCCGCCAACCTGCACCGCAGCTGGCTGAACGTGCCGCACGTGACGCAATTCGACTCGGCGGATATCACCGAACTCGAAGCGTTCCGTGTTGCCCAGAAAGCCGTTGCAGAGAAGGCTGGCGTCAAGCTGACCATCCTGCCGTTGCTGCTCAAGACCTGCGCGCACCTGCTCAAGGAACTGCCGGACTTCAACAGCTCGCTGGCGCCAAGCGGCAAAGCGATCATCCGCAAGAAATACGTAAACATCGGCTTCGCCGTCGACACCCCGGATGGCCTGCTGGTACCGGTCATCAAGAACGTCGACCAGAAGAGCCTGCTGCAACTGGCCGCCGAGGCTGCTTCCCTGGCTGAAAAAGCCCGGACCAAGAAGCTCTCGTCGGACGAGATGCAAGGCGCGTGCTTCACCATTTCCAGCCTCGGCCACATTGGCGGCACCGGCTTCACGCCGATCGTCAACGCACCGGAAGTGGCGATCCTCGGTGTTTCCAAGGCAACCATCCAGCCAGTCTGGGACGGCAAAGCCTTCCAGCCGAAACTGATGCTGCCGCTGTCGCTGTCCTACGATCACCGTGTGATCAACGGTGCCGCTGCTGCACGCTTCACCAAGCGTCTGAGCGACCTGCTGGGCGACATCCGCACCATGCTCCTGTAACACCGACCGGCCCTCCTTCACCGGAGGGCCGATCGCGTTCCACGTTTCCGAGCGCCACGCTCGTACCTCAACCCCGCCAATTTGGCGGGGCTTTTTTTGCCTGCACAAAACGCAGGCAATGTCCTACATGCCTGGTTTGATTGCCCCACACCCCCCATCCCTTTTTGCCCGATATTTTCCCGCCAGCAAACACTTAGCCTTAACACCCAAAACTACGCTGGCAACTTTTAAAGCCACTGGTTGATTAGTTCATTATTCGAATGGATTCGAACATGCTAAAACTCTCTGTCGGCCCAATAGTTGGGCACACTACAACTGATCACGCGCGTATCTTTGTGCGCGGCAAAGCGCAAAAAGATGCACCCGTATTTGCCGGCATCCGTTATCGGCAGTCCGGGCATGAGCAATGGCTTAAAACTACCTTTGCAAGGCTGACAAACCTGCAAGACATGTCCGATGTCATTACTCTCAATAACCTGGCGGCCGATACCGAATACGAATACCAGGCCGGCTGGTTCAGCACCACGAGTGCCGGGCACTCTGCGGATTCACTGCAAGAACTGCCGCTGCGATGGCCGCTAGAACTCTATCGTTTGCGCACCCGATCCGGCACGCTCGGCACGCCACGAGCCTATTTCGTTGGCTCATGTCGTTACTTGCGGATGACCGCCGGCATCCCGTCGGCGCCACACCTGGGCGACCGGATATTTGCCTCGATGACACAACTGGCACAGCAAGCCGACCCGCCGGTCAGCGCGATGTTGATGACTGGCGATCAGATCTATGTCGATGATTTGAATTTTTTCGCGCCTGACCGCGAATATCAGCAAATTCTCGCAAAATACCGTGCAGCTTTCTCCCAGCCGCATATTTCCAGGTTAATGGCCAACCTATCGACTTACATGATCCTCGACGATCACGAAATTGAAGATAACTGGCCGGCCAAGAAAAGATCAGGCGATGATGTTCTATATAAAAACGCCATCACTGCTTATGAGTTATATCAAGCCAGCCACAGCCCGGCATTTGAATTACTTGACGATGGGCGGATCCGCCGGCATCCGAAGCACTATTGGTATCAGTTCACCGATGGCGATATCGAATGGTTCGTCACCGATAGCCGCACCCAGCGTAATCTGTCCGCCGATGATCGACGCATCCTTGATGTTGAACAGGAATATGCCTTGTGCCAATGGCTGATCCACAGCCCTGCCCGGGTGAAGTTGGTGGTCACCAGCGTGATGTTCTATCCCGACGCCAAACACAACGGGGATGACGCCTGGGCCGGTTTTCCCGGGCAACGGCTGCGGTTGCTGGAGACCATTCGTTCGCACCGGTTGAAGAATGTCATTTTCGTTTCCGGTGACGTCCACGGCTCCTTGACCAGTCGACTGACCCACAGCGAAGACCCGGACTTTGAGGTGCACACCATCGTGTCTTCGCCATTGTGCAACATCAAACTGATGCCCTATGCCAGTCGATCCAGCTTTATCCTCGACCAGCCGTTGGCACACAACGCCGCAGGCGAATATCGACAAGAATTGACCGGCAAAGTCATCAGTCAGGATAACTTCGCCCACCTGGTCATCGATGCAGATCGCATTCAGGTGAATTACCACGATCGGGATGGCAAGTTGCTGCAATCGACAGGCATCAATTTGCGCTGATGGCAAAAAATCACAGCCTTCGGGACGCTCCCCAAGGCTGCGATCTGATCAATAACAATACTTTCTGCCGGGAACTGCAGAAATCTTCACGCCTGCCGACATATTCTTATAGCACTTGGCCTTCATCTCTCTTGTCAGTCGGTGTCGCAATGATGCAACCTTGCCGCAGGCAACAGTCAAGAGGGCGAGAGCCCAGCGCGTTCAGCATATTCGAAGCGAGTTTCCCTCCATGAAAAGCCAACCCGATGCCGCCAGCCGTATGGTGGCCGAGGTAGTGACGCAGTTGCCTGTGCCCTCGCGGCTCGGCATGCTGCGTTTCGAACGGCTAAATGAACCCAGCTGGGCACTGCTGTTTCTCGATCCCAATTGCGAACGCCAGTTCGGCCTGCCCGCCGTTGAGCTGTGCGCGCTGGTGGGCTCGCCGTACGCCAGCCTGATGGAGCCGCAAGCGCGCTATGAACTGCACGACGCGATCCAGCAGCAACTGAGCGAAAGCACGCACTACCTGATCCGCTACACCCTGCACACCGCCTCGGGCTCCCTGAATCTGCTGGAACTGGGCGAAGCCTACAAACAACACAATCGACACCTGTTACGCGGCTACCTGTTGGTCATCGACGGCCTGTTCGAGGATGACCCGCTGCAACCGGCCCTGGATCTGGAAACCCAGAACTCGCGCCTGCAAATCGCCCTGGAACTCAATCAGCGTGCCCAGCAGGAACAACTGCTGCATCTGGACCGGGTGCGTGCCCAGCAGGACCTGATCCTGCTGCTCACCCGTCAACGCTACAGCAGCAACAACTCCTTGCGCGAAGCCGCCGAGTTGATCACCCGCAGCGCCTGCGACATCTACGAAATCGACTGCGCCAGCCTGTGGCACCTCGAAGGCTCGATGCTGGTGCCGATCTCGGCCTATCACCGCACGACTCAGGAATACCTGCTACCGCAGCCGATCGATGTCAGCGTGTTCCCCGATTACCTCGACGCCCTGCACACCGGCCGTGCCATCGACGCCCATAACGCCATGCGTGACCCGCGCACCCGGGAGATGGCCGAAAGCCTGCGCCCGCGCGACGTCAACGCAATGCTCGACGCCAGTATCCGCGTCGATGGCCAGGTGGTCGGCGTTTTGTGCCTGGAGCAAACCGGCGCGACCCGCGCCTGGCAGTCGGATGAAATCGCCTTCGCCGGAGAACTGGCGGACCAGTTTGCCCAGGTCATCAGCAACCACAACCGAAGAACCGCCACCAGCGCCCTGCACCTGTTCCAGCGGGCGGTCGAACAAAGTGCCAACGCGTTTTTGCTGGTCAACTGCGACGGCGTGGTGGAATACGTCAACCCGAGCTTCACCGCGATCACCCAATATTCCACCGAAGAAGTGCACGGTCAGCGCCTGTCAGAACTACCGGCCCTGGAGAACCTCAGCGAACTGCTGTTCGATGCGCCTTCGGCACTGGCCAAGAGCAACAGTTGGCAAGGCGAATTCAAGAGCCGCCGGAAAAACCTCGAACCCTATTGGGGCCAGTTGTCGATCTCCAAGGTTTACGGCGACAACCGCGAGCTGACCCACTACATCGGCATCTACGAAGACATCACCCAGACCAAGCTCGCTCAGCAACGCATCGAGCGCCTTGCGTACACGGACAACCTGACCAATCTCGGCAACCGCCCGGCGTTCATCCGCAACCTCGATGAACGCTTCGCCCGGGACAGCGACGCGCCGATCAGCCTGTTGCTGGTGGACATCGACAACTTCAAGCGGATCAACGACAGCCTCGGCCACCAGACCGGCGACAAACTGCTGATCAGCCTGGCCCGGCGCCTGCGCAACAGCCTGATCCCGAGCGGCAGCCTGGCGCGGTTCGCCAGTAATGAATTCGCCGTGCTGCTGGACAACACTGACCTGTCGACGGGCCAGCAAGTGGCCAACCAATTGCTGGCGACCCTCGACAAACCGATGTTCGTCGACAACCAGTTGATCAGCGTCACCGGCTCCGTGGGCCTGGCCTGCGCGCCGCTGCACGGGCGCGACCCGCAAACCCTGATGCGCAACGCCGGGTTGGCGCTGCACAAGGCCAAGGCCAACGGCAAACACCAGGTGCAAGTGTTCACCGAAGCGCTGAACGCCGAAGCCAGCTACAAGCTGTTCGTCGAGAACAACCTGCGCCGCGCCCTGACCCAGAACGAACTCGACGTGTTCTATCAGCCAAAACTGTGCCTGCGCAGCGGGCGCCTATTGGGGATGGAAGCCCTGCTGCGCTGGGACCATCCGGAAAAGGGCATGATCCGCCCGGATCAGTTCATCAGCGTCGCCGAAGAAACCGGGCTGATCATTCCGATCGGCAAATGGATCGCCCGCCAGGCCTGCCGCATGAGCAAAGCGCTGACCGCCGCCGGCCTGGGCAACCTGCAAGTGGCGATCAACCTGTCGCCCAAGCAGTTCTCCGATCCGGACCTGGTGGCCTCCATTGCCAACATCCTCAAGGAAGAAGCCCTGCCAGCTCATTTGCTGGAGCTGGAGCTGACCGAAGGCCTGCTGCTGGAAGCCACCGAAGACACCCACTTGCAGCTCGACCAGCTCAAGCGCCTGGGCCTGACCCTGGCCATGGACGATTTCGGCACCGGTTACTCGTCGCTCAGTTACTTGAAAAAATTCCCCATCGACATCATCAAGATCGATCGAAGCTTCATCCACGAAATCCCGGACAACCAGGACGACATGGAAATCACCTCCGCGGTGATCGCCATGGCGCACAACCTGAAAATCAAGGTCGTGGCTGAAGGCATCGAAACTGCCGAGCAGTTGTCGTTCCTGCGCCGTCACCGCTGCGACGTCGGCCAGGGCTACTTGTTCGACCGCCCGATCCCGGGCAATGAGCTGATCGACAAGCTCAAACGCTACCCGCGTGGCCCAATCGCCTGACAGACACAGATTCTGTGGATGACACAAAACCTGTGGGAGCGGGCTTGCTCGCGAAGGCGTTGAGTCAGTCAGTAACCACGGCTCTGACACACCGCCTTCGCGAGCAAGCCCGCTCCCACAAGGTAGTGCGTATCTGGCCAGCATTGGGCACACTGACAGCCTGTTTTTTTACAACCCAACCTGACTGAGAGGACTGATCATGGTTCTGCGCTCGGAAATTCTGGTGAACAAAAACGTGCTCCCTACTAAAGAACAAGCTCTGCCTGGCCGCGAAACCGCGATGACCCTGTCTGAAAAGCACTTTGTGTTTAAAGACACCCCCTTGCTCGGCCCGTTCTTCGAAGATGTCGACTTCGCGATCTTCGGCCTCGGCTGCTTCTGGGGTGCGGAACGCCGCTTCTGGCAGCGTGAAGGGGTGGTCAGCACCGTGGTCGGCTACGCCGGCGGTTTCACGCCGAACCCGACCTACGAAGAAGTCTGCTCGGGCCTGACCGGCCACTCCGAAGTGGTGCTGGTGGTGTATGACAAGGCCAAGGTCAGCTACGAAGAGCTGCTGGCGATGTTCTGGGAACTGCACAACCCGACGCAGGGCATGCGCCAGGGCAATGACATCGGCACCCAGTACCGTTCGGTGATCTACGCCACTAGCCAGGAACAACTGGACGCGGCGCTCAAGAGCAAGGAAACCTACCAGGCCGAGCTGTCCAAGGCCGGTCTCGGTGAAATCAGCACCGAAATCGACCAGGCCCCGACCGTCTATTTTGCCGAGACGTATCACCAGCAATACCTGGCGAAAAACCCGGAAGGTTATTGCGGCATTGGCGGTACCGGCGTGACCTGCCCTATCTGATCGCTAAAGCAAAAGATCGCAGCCTACGGCAGCTCCTACGGGTGTACGCATAACCCTGTAGGAGCTGCCGCAGGCTGCGATCTTCTGATCATGCAGCTTGTTACTCAGCTATCAACCAATCCATCTGCCACCCACCCTGGGTCTGCCCCAGCTTCTGGGACAACCACGGCAGCAGCTCACGCAACTCTTCCTCAAGCCCCCACGGCGGATTGGCAATCGCCAGCCCGGAGCCGTTCAGGCTGTTGGGCGTATCCAGCGGATGCACCAGCAACTCCACCCGCAACAACTTCGGCGCACCGGTACCGGCCAGGTCCTGATAGAAGCGGCGCAGCGCGCGCTGATCCTTTACCGGGTACCAGATAGCCGCAACGGTCTGGCGCATCCGGCCAATCGCTTCCTTCAACGACGCGGCACAGCGCTGCATCTCGTCGAGCTTCTCGAATGGCGGATCGATCAGCATCACCGCACGCTTCTCCGGCACCGGCAGCAAGGCTCGCGGCACATGCCAGCCTTCGCCCAGGTGCACCTTGACCCGGCGATCACCAGCCATGTTGTCCTTGAGCAGCACACCGTCTTCCGGATGCTTCTCGTTGAGCAACACACGGTCCTGCGGACGGGTCAGGCGCCGCGCCAACTCCGGCGACCCCGGGTAATAGCGCAACTGGCCATCCGGGTTCATCTCGTGCAGCACTTGCATGTAATCAGCGGTCAGGATCGGCAGATCCGGCTGATCCCACAAACGCGCAATGCCTTCCAGGTACTCACCGGTACGGTTGGCCTGATCACCCTGAAGGTCATACAGACCGATGCCGGCGTGAGTGTCGAGATAGGCAAACGGCTGCTCCTTGCGCGACATCAGGGCGATGAGGCGGGTCAAGGTCAGGTGTTTGAACACATCGGCGTGATTGCCGGCATGGAAGGCGTGACGATAATTCATGGCTGCTCCTGCGAAGGGCGGGAAGTTTACCTTTTACTGGGTGGCAAGTCAGGGGGTCGCAGCCGAGCGGCGAACCCGCCACGCCCCTGCAGGAGCTGCCGAAGGCTGCGATCTTTTGATCTTGATCTCGTGGCGACGCCTACACCACCGCCGAAGGCCGCGCCCGCAACCGCCGCCCAACCACATCCAGCACATCACAGCCATCGCGCAACGCAATGGCGCAGAGCAAGGCAAAATCGCTGAGGATGAAGGACTCGCACTCGATCGAACCGCGCATGGACAGGTTCTCAAGCACTTGGGTGACTGCGCGGATTCTGTAGTTGGCGGCGTCGGTGAGGATGTCGAGTGGCGCGTGGGTGTCGACGAACAGGGTGGGCATATCGGTGCAGTTGCTGGTCAATGCCATGAAGCGGTTGTCGGGATGGGGGATCGGTTTTTCGTAGGGTGGGTCGGGATGTATTGATTTCATTTTTAATGCTCTAAGGAAGAAATGGACCTGCCATTAGCCTTCCTACGGGCTAGGGTGGCAGCTATGCACGGGGTAGGAATATCGAGACCCTTAGAGCAAAACTCGACCACGCCAAAGCGTGCCCGCGCATAGCCGCCGCAACTGATCTTACGGCCGCATGCAAACGGCCGCAAACCAGGCTGTGACGCCAAAGTAGCTCTAACGGTCTTGAGAGGTTCCTACACCCCACCACTGAATTGTCAGTGACCGCCAAAGACTATCGACGGAAATCTCATCGCACCACTTCATGAAAACCACTACGTTTTGAAGGAAACGTCCGAAGACCCTGCCCGGAAAATTCGCAGATGATGACGGGCACCACGGATATTGGAGAAGCAAAAAAAACGGCCCGCAGCATAAAGCTGCGAGCCGTTCTTTTATCAGGGATGGGTAGAGTTCAACCCATCACTCATCACTTGTTCAGGCGGTAATCATTCTCTGCAGCAGCAAAACGCTGGAACATGCCGGCAGTCGGCGTGCCCATTTTGCTGACGAAGTAGATCGCCAGGCTGGCGAAGATGAAACCAGGGATGATTTCGTACAGGCCCAGCAGTTCGAAGTGTTTCCAGACGATCACGGTGATCGCGCCGACCAGGATACCGGCCAGTGCGCCGTTGCGGGTCATGTCTTTCCAGATCACGGAGATCAGCACGACAGGACCGAATGCGGCACCGAAACCGGCCCAGGCGTAGCTCACCAGGCCCAGTACACGGTTTTCCGGGTTGGACGCCAGGGCGATCGCAACCAGGGCAACAAGCAGCACCATGGCACGGCCGACCCAGACCAGTTCCAGCTGCGAAGCGGATTTACGCAGGAAGGTCTTGTAGAAGTCTTCGGTCAGGGCGCTCGAGCACACCAGCAACTGGCAGCTCAGGGTACTCATCACCGCAGCCAGGATGGCCGACAGCAGGATACCCGCGATCCATGGGTTGAACAGGATCTTGGCCAGTTCGATGAACACACGCTCGTGGTTCTCGGAGACTGCGCCCGCCATGTCCGGGTGCGCCGAGAAGTAGGCGATACCGAAGAAGCCGACTGCCACGGTGCCGCCCAGGCACAGGATCATCCAGGTCATGGAGATGCGGCGGGCCTTGGCGATCGATTTAACCGAATCGGCAGCCATGAAACGCGCCAGGATGTGCGGTTGGCCGAAGTAGCCCAGACCCCAGCCCATCAGCGAGATGATGCCGATGAAAGTGGTGCCCTTGAGCATGTCGAAGTTGCTTGGATCTTGCGCTTCGATGGCCAGGAAAGTGGTGTCGACGCCGCCAGTGGCCAGCAGCACGATAACCGGCGTCAGGATCAACGCGAAGATCATCAGGGTGGCTTGTACGGTATCGGTCCAGCTCACGGCCAGGAATCCGCCGATAAAGGTGTAGGCAATCGTCGCCGCAGCACCGGCCCACAGCGCCGTCTCGTAGGACATGCCGAAGGTGCTTTCGAACAGACGGGCACCGGCCACGATGCCGGAAGCGCAGTAGATGGTGAAGAACACCAGGATCACGACCGCAGAGATGATCCGCAGCAGGCCGCTTTTGTCTTCGAAACGGCTGGCGAAGTAGTCCGGCAGGGTCAGTGCATCACCGTTGTGCTCGGTCTGTACACGCAGACGGCCGGCGACGAACAGCCAGTTCAGGTAGGCGCCGACGATCAGGCCGATGGCGATCCAGCTTTCGGAAAGGCCGGACATGTAGATCGCGCCGGGCAAGCCCATCAACAACCAGCCGCTCATGTCGGAGGCACCGGCGGACAGTGCGGTCACGACGCTGCCCAGGCTACGGCCGCCCAGAATGTAGTCGGAAAGGTTGTTGGTGGAGCGATAGGCCATCAAGCCGATCAGCACCATTGCTGCGATGTAGATCACGAACGTGATCAGGGTTGGATTGCTTACGCTCATTAAGTTACGCCCTGGCTTTGTTTTTATGTAGCGGCGGCTGGTGAACCGCTCGCAAACGCATACGTTTGACAGACGATCCGGATTCCCGCGCATTTATGACTGATGTTTCCCCAGGAAAGCCATCAGCCGGAGCACCCGGATTTTTCCGGGTTGCACCTTGGTGCGCGAATGCTATTCAACAAAGCAAATAAGGTGCAACCAGTTTCTTGAGAATAAGTTGCACCTAGTCGGAAATAAACGTTAAAAATCGTTTTTTGCTCCTTTTCGGAGCAAAAACGAGTGTTAACTCTCTGAAAAAGCACCAAGCAAATGCAGCACAGCCGTACCAGAATTTATTTCCTGACGAGCTGCGTAATATTCCGACAAAAAAAGGGTTGCACCCGGTTGCACCTCAACAGTCGCACGGCTAATCTTGCCGCCAGCTGATGCCACGCAGTCGTGGCAAACATGAGGATAAAAACATGGCTACCACCACCCTTGGGGTCAAACTTGACGACCCGACCCGCGAACGCCTCAAGGCCGCCGCGACCTCGATTGATCGCACGCCGCACTGGCTGATCAAGCAGGCAATCTTCAATTACCTGGAAAAACTCGAGGGTGGTGCAACCCTGACCGAGCTGAGCGGTTTGACCAAGGATTCCGACGACAGCGTCGACGCGCCTCTGGATCACGCCCACCAGTGCTTCCTCGAATTCGCCGAAAGCATCCTGCCGCAATCGGTACTGCGCGCATCGATCACCGCCGCTTACCGTCGCCCTGAGCCGGAAGTCGTGCCGATGCTGATCGAGCAGGCACGCCTGCCAGCACCGATGGCCGAAGCCACCAACAAACTCGCCGCCTCGATTGCTGAAAAACTGCGCAACCAGAAGAGCGCTGGCGGCCGTGCCGGCATCGTTCAGGGCCTGCTGCAGGAATTCTCCCTGTCGTCCCAGGAAGGCGTGGCACTGATGTGCCTGGCCGAAGCGCTGCTGCGTATCCCGGACAAAGGCACCCGCGACGCCCTGATCCGCGACAAGATCAGCACCGGCAACTGGCAGCCACACCTGGGCAACAGCCCGTCGTTGTTCGTCAACGCCGCCACCTGGGGTTTGCTGCTGACCGGCAAACTGGTGTCGACCCACAACGAAGCCGGCCTGACTTCGTCCCTGAGCCGCATCATCGGCAAGAGCGGCGAGCCGATGATCCGCAAGGGCGTCGACATGGCCATGCGCCTGATGGGTGAGCAGTTCGTGACCGGCGAAACCATCGCCGAAGCCCTGGCCAACGCCAGCAAGTTCGAAACCAAGGGTTTCCGCTATTCCTACGACATGCTGGGTGAAGCCGCACTCACCGAGCACGACGCGCAGAAGTACCTGGCCTCGTACGAACAAGCCATCCACTCGATCGGCAAAGCCTCCCACGGTCGCGGGATTTATGAAGGCCCGGGCATCTCGATCAAGCTGTCCGCCCTGCACCCGCGTTACAGCCGCGCCCAATACGAGCGCGTGATGGACGAGCTGTACCCACGCCTGCTGTCGCTGACCCTGCTGGCCAAGCAATACGACATCGGCCTGAACATCGACGCCGAAGAAGCCGACCGCCTCGAGCTGTCGCTGGATCTGCTCGAGCGCCTGTGCTTCGAGCCGCAGCTGACTGGCTGGAACGGCATCGGTTTCGTCATCCAGGCTTACCAGAAGCGTTGCCCGTACGTGATCGACTACGTGATCGACCTGGCTCGCCGCAGCCGTCATCGCCTGATGATCCGCCTGGTGAAAGGCGCGTACTGGGACAGCGAGATCAAGCGCGCCCAAGTCGAAGGCCTGGAAGGCTACCCGGTCTACACCCGCAAGGTGTACACCGACGTGTCCTACATCGCTTGCGCCCGCAAGCTGCTGTCGGTGCCGGAAGTCATCTACCCGCAGTTCGCCACGCACAACGCCCACACCCTGTCGGCCATTTATCACATCGCCGGTCAGAACTATTACCCGGGCCAGTACGAGTTCCAGTGCCTGCACGGCATGGGTGAACCGCTGTACGAACAGGTTGTAGGCAAAGTCTCCGAAGGCAAACTGAACCGTCCGTGCCGCGTGTACGCTCCGGTCGGCACCCACGAAACCCTGCTGGCCTACCTGGTGCGTCGCCTGCTGGAAAACGGCGCGAACACCTCGTTCGTCAACCGCATCGCCGACCAGTCGATTTCGATCCAGGAACTGGTGGCCGATCCGGTAGCCAGCATCGAGCAGATGGCGACCGTGGAAGGTGGTTTCGGCCTGCCGCACCCGCGCATTCCGCTGCCGCGTGACCTGTACGGTTCCGAGCGCGCCAACTCCAGCGGCATCGACATGGCCAACGAACATCGCTTGGCTTCGCTGTCCTGCGCGCTGCTCGCTACCGCACACAACCACTGGAAAGCCGCGCCGATGCTCGGTTGCGCCTCCAGCACCGAAGCGCCGGCACCGGTCTTGAACCCGTCCGATCTGCGTGACGTGGTCGGCCATGTGCAGGAAGCGACTGTCGAAGACGTCGACAACGCGATCCAGTGCGCCCTCAACGCTGCGCCGATCTGGCAGGCCACCCCGCCAGCCGAACGCGCCGCGATCCTGGAACGTGCTGCTGATTTGATGGAAGCCGAGATCCAGCCGCTGATGGGCCTGTTGGCTCGCGAAGCCGGCAAGACCTTCGCCAACGCCATCGCCGAAGTGCGTGAAGCCGTGGACTTCCTGCGTTATTACGCGGTGCAGGCACGCAACGACTTCACCAATGACGCTCACCGTCCATTGGGTCCGGTTGTATGCATCAGCCCGTGGAACTTCCCGCTGGCGATCTTCAGTGGTCAAGTGGCTGCCGCACTGGCTGCCGGCAACCCGGTATTGGCCAAGCCTGCGGAGCAAACGCCGCTGGTCGCTGCTCAAGCCGTGCGCCTGCTGCTCGAAGCCGGTATTCCGGAAGGTGTATTGCAACTGCTGCCGGGTCGCGGTGAAACCGTCGGTGCCGGTCTGGTGGGTGATGAGCGCGTCAAAGGCGTGATGTTCACTGGTTCCACCGAAGTCGCGCGCTTGCTGCAACGCAACATTGCCGGTCGTCTGGACAGCCAGGGTCGTCCGATCCCGCTGATCGCCGAAACCGGCGGCCAGAACGCGATGATCGTCGACTCTTCGGCACTGACCGAACAGGTTGTGATCGACGTGGTTTCGTCGGCGTTCGACAGCGCCGGTCAGCGTTGCTCGGCCCTGCGCGTCCTGTGCCTGCAGGAAGATTCTGCCGACCGCGTCATCGAAATGCTCAAGGGCGCGATGGCCGAAAGCTGCCTCGGCAACCCTGAGCGTCTGTCCGTGGACATCGGCCCGGTGATCGACGCCGAAGCCAAGGCTGGCATCGAGAAGCACATCCAGGCCATGCGCGACAAAGGTCGCAGCGTGTACCAGGTGGCCATCGCCGATGCCGAAGAAGTCAAACGCGGCACCTTCGTGATGCCGACGCTGATCGAACTGGAAAGCTTCGACGAACTGCAGCGGGAGATCTTCGGCCCGGTGCTGCACGTAGTCCGCTACAAGCGCAAGGACATCGATCAACTGATCGGCCAGATCAACGCTTCCGGCTACGGCCTGACCCTGGGCGTGCACACCCGCATCGACGAGACCATCGCCAAGGTGATCGACAACGTCAATGCCGGTAACGTCTACGTCAACCGCAATATCGTCGGTGCAGTAGTAGGCGTGCAGCCATTCGGCGGCGAAGGCCTGTCGGGTACTGGCCCGAAAGCCGGTGGCCCGCTGTACCTGTACCGCCTGCTGTCGACGCGTCCTACCGATGCGATCGAACAATCCTTCGCTCGCAGTGATGCTGCTGCAGCACCGGACGTTCGTCTGCGCGACGCCATGAGCAAGCCGCTGACCGCCCTGAAAGCCTGGGCCGACAGCCACAAGTTCGCCGACCTGAGCACCCTGTGCGTGCAGTTCGCCGCGCAATCGCAAAGCGGCATCACCCGCCTCCTGGCCGGCCCGACCGGCGAGCGCAACAGCTACGCGATCCTGCCACGGGAACACGTGCTGTGCCTGGCGGAAGTCGAAGGCGATCTGCTGACTCAACTGGCAGCGGTATTGGCAGTCGGCGGTTCGGCGGTATGGCCGGAAGCTGACATGACCAAGGCCTTGTTCGCACGCCTGCCGAAGGACATTCAGGCACGCATCAAGCTGGTTTCCGACTGGAACAAGGACGAAGTGGTGTTTGATGCGGTTGTGCATCACGGCCATTCCGACCAGTTGCGTGCGGTGTGCCAGCAGGTTGCCAAGCGTGCCGGCGCCATCGTTGGCGTGCAGGGCCTGTCGCAAGGCGAATCCAACATTGCACTGGAACGCCTGGTGATCGAGCGGGCGTTGAGCGTCAACACGGCTGCGGCGGGTGGTAATGCCAGCCTGATGACCATCGGCTAAACCGCAACAAATCAGGCGCCCGTAATGGGCGCCTGAAATGCAAAACCCCTGTGGGAGCGGGTTTGCTCGCGAAGGCGGTGTGTCATTCAACATAGATGTTGAATGTGCCGGCCTCTTCGCGAGCAAGCCCGCTCCCACATTTGTTTTGTGGTGCCTGCTAAGTCGCTGCTCTGCCCCACCATCACGCTCATCAATCATCCTGTTCAGTCTTTATTCCCACGCCTAGACTCGGTCCATTCCAACAAAAGGTAGGCCGCCATGTCCGAGACGTTGCTCAGTTCCCGAAATCTGGCTTTCGAGCTGTATGAAGTCCTTGATGCCGAGGGCCTGACCCAGCGTGAGCGTTTCGCCGAGCACAACCGCGAAACCTTCGATGCGGCCATTGGCACCGCCCGCAGCATCGCCGAGAAGTTCTTCGCCCCGCACAATCGCAAGGGCGACGAGAACGAGCCGCGCTACGAGAACGGTCAGGCAATTCTGATTCCGGAAGTGAAACCGGCGGTGGATGCCTTCCTCGAAGCCGGTTTCCTCAACGCCGCGCGCAGTTTCGACGCTGGCGGCATGCAGCTTCCTACCTTGCTCTCGCAGGCCTGCTTTTCGCACTTCCAGTCGGCCAACGCCGCATCGACCTCCTATCCGTTCCTGACCATGGGCGCGGCGAACCTGATCGAAAGCTTCGGCACCGAAGAGCAGAAACGCCGCTTCCTGCAACCGATGATCGATGGCCGCTTCTTTGGCACCATGGCCCTGACCGAACCCCACGCCGGCTCGTCACTGTCGGATATTCGTACCCGCGCAGAGCCGGCGTCCGACGGCACTTATCGCCTCAAGGGCAACAAGATCTTCATTTCCGGTGGCGATCACCCGTTGTCGGAAAACATCGTGCACATGGTGCTGGCCAAGCTGCCGGACGCGCCGGCCGGGGTGAAGGGCATTTCGCTGTTCATCGTGCCCAAGTTCCTGGTCAACGATGATGGCAGCCTCGGCAAGCGCAACGATGTGTTACTGGCCGGACTGTTCCACAAGATGGGCTGGCGTGGCACCACGTCCACGGCGCTGAACTTCGGCGATAACGGTGAGTGTGTCGGCTATCTGGTGGGCAAGCCGCACCAGGGCTTGAGCTACATGTTCCAGATGATGAACGAGGCGCGCATCGGCGTAGGCATGGGTGCGGTGATGCTCGGTTACGCCGGCTACCTGTACTCGCTGGAATATGCCCGCGAACGCCCGCAGGGCCGCGTGCCGGACAGCAAGGACCCGAATACAGCGCCAGTGGCGATCATTCAGCACGCTGACGTGAAACGCATGCTGTTAACGCAAAAGGCTTACGTCGAAGGTTCGTTCGACCTCGGCCTGTACGCAGCGCGGCTGTTCGATGACACCACCACGCTTGCGACTGAAGCCGAACGCAAGCAGGCCCATGAACTGCTGGACCTGCTGACGCCGATCGTCAAATCCTGGCCGTCGGAGTTCTGCCTGAAGGCCAACGAACTGGCGATCCAGATCCTCGGCGGCCACGGTTACACCCGCGAATATCCGGTGGAGCAGTACTACCGCGACAACCGCCTGAACCCGATCCACGAAGGCACCCATGGCATTCAGTCGCTGGACCTGCTGGGGCGCAAACTCGCGCAGAACGGCGGTGCGGGGCTCAAGCAACTGATCCGCCTGATCGCCGACACCGCCGAGCGCGCCCAGGCGTTTGATTCGCTGACGCCGCTGCGCGAACCGCTGGAGAAACTGGTGGCGCGCCTGCAAACCGTGACCATTGGCCTGCTGACTGATCTGGCCCAAGGCAAGGTCAACAGCAGCCTGGCGAACTCGGCGCTGTACCTGAAGGTGTTTGGTCACACGGTGATTGGCTGGCGCTGGCTGGAGCAGGCGATCCGTGCCGAGGAAGGCTTGGCCAAGGGTAATGCGGCGGATGTGGCCTTCTATAAAGGCAAGTTGCAGGCGGCGCGGTACTTCCTGACGTGGGAAGTGCCGGGTTGCCACCATGAGCTGGCGATTCTTGAGGCTCGGGATGATGTGTGCCTGGGCATGCAGGATGAGTGGTTCTAACCCCAAGTATTTGTAGTGCTGCTTAGATCCATTCGCGAGCAAGCCCGCTCCCACACTGGTTCAGGGTTGAACACATAATAGGTGCGCACCCTGAATCAAATGTGGGAGCGGGCTTGCTCGCGAAGGCGTCAGAATACACAACACATCACTTCAGCTTGAACCCCCCCATCTGCCGCGCCAGATCATCCGCCAACCGCTGCAACGTCTGGCAATCATCCCGACAGGCCCTGACCTCCCCCGCCGTCGCCCGGGCCAGATCGGAAATCCCCTGCACGTTGCGATTGATTTCTTCAGTCACCGCCGATTGCTCTTCGGTCGCCGTCGCCACCTGATGGTTCATGTCGCTGATGCGTTCCACTTGCCCGGTAATCGCGGTCAACGAGGCGCCGGTACGCTGGCTCGACTCGACACCCGTGCCCGTCGCGGCCTGCCCGGAATGCATCGACGACACCGCGTTTTCCGCACCTTGCTTGAGGCTGCCGATCATCTGCTGGATTTCATCGGTGGACGATTGCGTGCGCCGCGCCAGAGTGCGCACTTCATCGGCGACCACGGCAAACCCACGCCCCATGTCCCCGGCCCGCGCCGCTTCGATAGCGGCGTTGAGCGCCAGCAGGTTGGTCTGCTCGGAAATCCCGCGAATCACCGCCAGCACCTGATCGATCGACGCCACCTGATGCGCCAATTCACCCACAGCGCTGGCGGCGACACCGATTTCGTCGGACATGCTTTCAATATGCCGGATCGAACCACCCACCACTTCCCGTGCCTGCATCGCCTCATCCCGAGCCGTTTGCGACGCGACCGCCGCATTACCGGCGTTTTGGGCGATTTCCTGAACAGTCAGGCCCATTTCATGGACAGCAGTGGCGACCATGTCGGTCATTTCCTGCTGGCGGCCAGAGCGTTCAGCGGTGTTGTCCACAACTCGGGCCACTTGCCCCACAGCCGTGCGCAAACGTTCGCTGGTGGTCAGCACTTCGCCGATCATGTCGCGCTGGCTATCCAGGAACCGATTGAAACCGCGAGCCAGATCGCCCAGCTCATCGGCGCGACTGGAATCTAACCGGCGGGTCAAATCCCCACCACCGCTACCGATGGCCACCAATGCCGCTGTTACCTGACGAATCGGTCGTACCAACCCACGGGCCAGCAACACCACCAGCAACAGGCAAACAATCGCCACCGCCAGGCCGATGCCGCTGCTCATCCACATGGCGCTGCGGGCTTCGGCGTAGATCTGTGATTGCGGCACTTCGGCCACCAGGGTCCAGCCGAGATCGCGCAATGGAAGGCTTAACGCGAGGAAGTCTTCACCGTCACGCTGGAAGCCGCGGCTGGTGGCGGATTTTTGACCCATTACTGCTTGTGCCGCCGCAGCGCCTATTTGCTCCGTAAGATTGCGTTTGCCACTGAATTGCGCCTCGGGATGCACCTGGATCAAACCGTCGGAACGCACGAGATAGACCTTGCCACGCTCCCCGAAGTTGAAGTTGTGAATCAGCTCCGAGAGCTCTTTCATGCTCAGGCCAAGCCCGGCAACACCCACGACTTTACCGGCCTGCTCGACTTTGAAGTCGATGAAAAGCGCCAATTCTCCGGTCGCCGTGTCATTGTCGATATTGAGGGTGCGCGGCTGGTTGCTGTCGAGAAAGGAGTAGAACCAGGCGTCTTTGGGATTGGAACGACTGAGGGTCCGGTCCAGGCCTTTTTCGGTGAAGTAATGGTTGGACGCGGTGCCGACAATAATCGCGGTAAAGGCCTTGTGCTCGGCGCGAACACCTTCGAGATAGGTAGTAAACGTGCCGGCCTGGGCACTGTCTTCACCCCCGGCCAACCAGTCGCGCACCATGCTGTTGCTGGCGATGTCCCTGGCGGCGGTGAGAGGTTGAACGAGGATCCGTTCGATGTCGTTGCGCATCGCTTCGATGCTCGACGGCAAGGCTTGCTCGACCAGATAGCTCTGGACGAGGCGGTTGAGCACCAGGGTATAAATGCCCACCACGATCAGGATACTGACGAGCAGGGCGGTGCCCATACTCAGGATCAACTGCCATTGAATACTGCGTCGCCAGAACTGCATGGAGCACCCCCAAAGAATAAGAGGCTGAAACACTGCAACAGCCGTGCCGATTGTATACAAACCAACCGACAATCTATTCTTTGGTTGTGCGCAAAGCCGATCAGGCCTGATTGATCGTCTTGGAGATCACTTCAACCGTGGCGCTGACTTGCTCTTGGTAACGGTCGAGTTCGAGCTTGTGCTGTTTCTGCATTTCGATCTGCTGGGAGCACAGATTCATCGCCGCCAGCACCAGCAGTCGGTCACCGATCAGCGTCGGGTACTTCCTCTTGGTTTCGGCCAGGGCTGCCTTCAACATCATCGCGGCGTCCAGCAGGGTTTGTTCTTCCCCGACCGGTGCCTTGATCGAATAGTCCTCCCCCAGGATCGAGACGACTTTTACCCCTGCGGCGTTGTAACTCATGCGCTGACAGGGCCTGCGCTGACGCGCTCAACCAGGGCCTGGATGCGAGCCGCCGTGGCGCCTTGTTTCTCTTCGTGTTCCATCAGACTCAGTTGCAGGCTTTCGTTTTCATCTTTGGCCTGGGCCAGTTCCGCGGTCAGGTTCTGGTTCTGTTGCACCAGGTCGCTGACCAGTTGTTCCAATTGGCTGAGGGATGCTTCCAACATTTTGATTTTCCGGGCTTTTTCAAAGGGCGCGTACGATAAAGAAAAGTCACCCTGGATGCCAGGGTTATACAGGCGCAAAGCCTTGATATTGCTGACGGGCGACCTTTCTCGCGAACTGTAGAGACTGTGATTGACCGATCTGGTTCCTGCACTTCGTCGCCGTGGCGTTTGTGCGACATCCCTGCTTCGGGTTTCCGCCTCCCACCATTTGGCCTCTGCCGCCGAGGAACACAACAGCGTGACCGACCCGGCAGAACAATGAAATCGAACGGGCCGCCACCGCGAGCAACAAAATCAATAAATACATCCGACCCTCACTTCACCCCATCCAACTTCCCCTGATTCGGCGCCACAACGCCAATTCAATATAAAGAAAATTGCGCACTGAACAACTCTACACTTCAGGCAAGCTCGACAAACTCAAATAATCATTAACGCTCCCACTAACTGTATAAAACAACCAAGAAACACCTCGAATAGAACCCGCGCTCGCAATAACAATTCAGACCATGGAATAATTTACTCACCGCCGAATAGCGGACTGAACAAAACAACTAATCAAAACACCTTTACTTATACCCAAAGAGAACCAACCCATCATGACAAACAATCAAAATAACTTCACACCCCTTACTTCAGAAACTGCAGACCCCGCGCCACAGCACACCGCTACTGCAGCAAGCCCTGGCATTACCCTGACACCAAACGACAGAGGCGGCGTTACCTATGGCATAGTCGAATTTCTCGAAGTATCCAGAAAGCCTCAATACATCTCTAATTTCGAAACAGGCAAAGACCGCATCGACATGTCAATAGCCCTGAAAAAGGCCGGAGTGGGTTCATTGAATTTCAATCTTTCGGACATCTCCGAATTCAAGAATCCAGGCGATGCATTTCTGGATTACTTGCCTCACAACAACCAGAGCAATATTCTCGTAAAAGGTCAAAGCGCTAAATCAATGATGATCATTTCAGTAACAGGTCTCGTACGCTTGGGAGATATCGTCGACTCTGGATGGTCCTGACACATCGTAGAAAACAACCGCCAGCATTTATCAAAATGCGGACTCAAAGATCCAGCAAGACAGTCGCTTCATCCTTGAAAGCCTATTGAGCAACGCCAATTGAAAATCCAACTCAATTCAAGTCCGGGGCGGATAACCAACGCCCCGCTCGAATGGATCTTTCATCGACGCAACACTAGCCAATCATAGAGACAGCATCTGAGCAGGCGGCCTCAAAACCTTTTTTGACAGCGACGCAATTCAACAGGTTAGAATCGCTGGCACGCAGACTGCATGGTCAGTTTGCGCCCGCCTTTCAGCTTTCTGGAGTACTGCCTTTGAATGCGACGACCATCAACAGCCTGTTCTTGATCGGCGCGTTGCTGGTAGGTGCGAGCATTCTGGTGAGCTCACTTTCGTCCCGTCTCGGTATCCCGATTCTGGTGATCATCCTGGCCGTCGGCATGGCGGCCGGTGTCGATGGCGCTGGCATTATTTTCGATAATTACCCCACGGCTTATCTGGTCGGCAACCTCGCGCTGGCGGTGATCCTGCTCGACGGCGGCTTGCGCACCCGGGTGTCGAGTTTCCGCGTGGCGTTATGGCCGGCGTTGTCCCTGGCCACGGTCGGGGTACTGATTACCACCGGGCTGACCGGCATGGCAGCCGCGTGGCTGTTCGACCTGAACCTGATTCAAGGCCTGCTGATCGGCGCCATCGTCGGCTCCACCGACGCCGCGGCGGTGTTCTCGCTATTGGGTGGCAAAGGCCTGAACGAACGGGTAACCGCCAGCCTTGAAATCGAATCCGGCAGCAACGACCCGATGGCGGTGTTCCTCACCGTCACCCTGATCGACATGCTCGCCAGCGGCCAGACCGGCCTGCACTGGAGCCTGCTGACGCATCTGATCCGCGAGTTCGGTATCGGTGGCGTCATCGGCCTGGGCGGTGGCTGGCTGATGCTGCAACTGGTCAATCGCATCAATCTGGCCACCGGTTTGTATCCGATTCTGGTCATCGCTGGCGGGTTGGTCGTCTTTGCCCTGACCAACGCCCTGCACGGCAGCGGCTTCCTGGCGGTGTATATCTGCGGCCTGGTGATCGGCAACCGTCCGGTGCGCAGCCGCCACGGCATTTTGCACATGCTCGATGGCATGGCCTGGCTGGCGCAGATCGGCATGTTCCTGGTGCTGGGGCTGCTGGTGACGCCTCACGATCTGCTGCCTATTGCCTTGCCGGCACTGGCACTGGCGCTGTGGATGATTCTGTTTGCCCGGCCACTGTCGGTGATGGTTGGCCTGCTGCCGTTCAAGGCGTTTCACGGGCGTGAGAAAGCGTTCATCTCCTGGGTCGGCTTGCGCGGCGCGGTTCCGATCATTCTGGCGGTGTTCCCGCTGATGGCCGGCCTGCCCAACGCCCAGCTGTACTTCAACCTCGCGTTCTTTATCGTGCTGGTGTCGCTATTGGTTCAGGGCACGAGCCTGCCTTGGGTCGCCAAGCTGCTGAAGGTGACGGTACCCCCGGAGCCTGCGCCCATCTCCCGCTCGGCCCTGGAAGTGCACGTCACCAGCGAGTGGGAGCTGTTCGTCTATCGCCTCGGCGCGGAAAAATGGTGCATCGGTTCGCCCCTGCGCGAGCTGAAAATGCCCGAGGGCACCCGTATCGCGGCCCTGTTTCGTGGCCAACAATTGCTCCATCCGTCGGGTAGTACGGTGCTCGAAGTCGATGATTTGTTGTGTGTTATCGGCCATGAACACAACCTGCCGGCCCTCGGAAAACTCTTCAGCCAGGCGCCACAACGGGGCCTCGATCTGCGCTTCTTCGGCGACTTCGTACTCGAAGGAGACGCCCAGCTGGCCGCGGTTGCGGCCCTGTATGGCCTGAAGGTCGAAGGCATCGATCCGGACATGTCCCTGGGCCACTTCATTGCCCAGAAGGTTGGCGGCGCGCCGGTAGTGGGCGACCAGGTGGAATGGAACAACACCATTTGGACCGTGGCCGTCATGGACGGGAACAAGATCGGTAAAGTGGGCGTCAGATTCCCCGAAGGAAGTCGCCCGGGTCCCGGACTCTTCCTCTAAACTGCTTCCACTATCACTTGCTTGACCGGTCTTTATGCCTAACCTGCGCTCCATTTTCGCCATCGCCCTTTTGGGCTTGAGTCTCTCTGTCAGTCCTTTGCAAGCGGCCGAACCGCCTTCCAGCGAAGCCGTGCAGGCGAGCCTGGACAAGATCGCCGACCGCAAACTGCCGGAAGCCGATCAGAAGGCCCTGCAATCCGTCCTGCAAGGCACGCTGAGCCAGCTCAACAACAAGCGTGACTACGAGCAGAAGCTGGTCGCGCTCAAGCAGCAATTGAGCAGTGCGCCCAAACAGACCATCGAGAACCAGCGTGAACTGACCCGCCTCAAGGCCAGTTCCGTGGTGCCGGTGGCGCAGCGTTTCGCCAAGGAGCCGATCCAGCAGCTGGAACAACTGCTCACCGAGCGTTCCACCCAGCAAAGCGACCTGCAAAAGGCCCTGGCCGATGCCAACAGCCTGATCATCACCGCCCAGACCCGCCCCGAGCGCGCCCAGGCGGAGATATCCAGCAGCCAGACGCGCATTCAGCAGATCAACACCATCCTCAAGAACGGCAAGGACGCCGGCAAGACCCTGAGCGCCGAGCAGCGCGACCAGCTCAATGCCGAGCTGGCGGCGCTGAACGCGCTGATCCCGCTGCGGCGCCAGGAACTGGCCGGCAATACCCAATTGCAAGACCTCGGCAGCAGCCAGCATGACCTGTTGTCGGAGCGATCCGATCGCCTGGATAAGGAAATCCAGGAACTGCAAACCCTGATCAACCAGAAGCGTCTGGCGCTGTCCCAGGAAACGGTCACCCAGCAATCCATCGAAGCGCAGAAAGCCGGCGGCAGCAGCCTTCTGGCCACCGAAAGCGCGGCCAACCTGAAGCTCTCGGACTACCTGCTCAAAAGCACTGACCGCCTGAACGAAGTCACCCAGCAGAACCTGCAGACCAAGCAGCAACTGGACAGCCTGACCCAGAGCGATGCGGCCCTGGACGAGCAAATCAACGTGCTCAAAGGCAGCCTGCTGCTCTCGAAGATTCTCTACAAACAGAAACAGGCGTTGCCGCGCCTGCGGCTCGACCGCAACCTGGCGGATCAGATTGCCGACATTCGCCTGTATCAGTTCGAAGTCAGCCAACAACGGGAATTGCTGAGCAATCCGACCACCTACGTCGAAAACCTGCTGTCGACCCAACCCCCCGAGCAAGTCACGCCGCAGCTGCGCAAAAGCCTGATGGAACTGGCCACCACCCGCGCCGACCTGCTGGAGCGACTGAACCGCGAACTGAGCGCGGTGCTCAATGAATCCATCACCCTGCAACTGAACCAGAAGCAATTGCTCAGCACCGCGCAAAGCCTGCGGGCGACCCTCGATGAGCAGATGTTCTGGATTCCCAGCAACAAGCCGCTGGACCTGGAGTGGATTCACAGTGTGCCGGATCGCCTCGAGCGGCAACTCGATTCGCTGCCGGTACTTTCAAGCCTGAGCGAACTGACCGATGGCCTGACCCAACGCCCGCTGCTGTTCCTGCCACTGGCACTGCTGATCGGTGCGCTGCTGTGGCGGCGCAAGAATCTGTACGCGCGACTGATCAAGGTTCACCAGGACATCGGTCACTTCAAGCGCGATAGCCAGTGGCACACGCCGCAGGCGATTCTGATCAACATTCTGCTGGCGATGCCGGTTTCCCTGGGCCTCGCCTTGTGCGGGCTGGCCCTGCAAATCGACGCCCGCGGGCAGAACGCCAATATGGGCGCGGCGCTGCTGCAAATGGCCGGAGCCTGGCTGGTGTTCTACACCGCCTACCGGATCCTCGCGCCAGGTGGCGTGGCGGAACTGCATTTCCGCTGGGAAAAGCCCCAGGTGGAGTTCCTGCGCAGATGGATCCGCCGCCTCGGCATCGTGGTCATGGCACTGGTGACCGTCGTCGCCGTAGCCGAACTGCAACCGGCGGCACTGGCCGATGACGTGCTCGGCATGCCAGTGGTACTGATCTGCTACGCCTTGATGACCTTGTTGCTCAGCCGCCTGCTCATCAGCAGCCCGACCCACGAAAACGCTTCGCTGTTCCGCAAACTGGTAGGGATCCTGTTCACCGCCCTGCCCGTCGCGCTGTTCGTGGCGGTGTGCTTCGGCTACTACTACACCGCGCTGAAACTCAGCGACCGCTTGATCAACACCCTGTACCTGCTGATGTTCTGGCTGGTGATCGAAGCCACCTTCGTGCGCGGCCTCAGTGTGGCGGCCCGGCGCCTGGCCTACCAGCGCGCCCTGGCCAAACGGCTGGCCGCCAAAGAGGCCGGCGATGGCGAAACCCTGATCGAAGAACCGACGATGGACATCGAGAAAGTCAACGAACAGTCCCTGCGCCTGATCCGCCTGGCACTGCTCGGCGGCTTCATGGCGGCACTGTATTGGGTCTGGGCCGACCTGATCACGGTGTTCTCGTACCTGGACAACGTCACCCTCTACGAATACACCAGCGGTACCGGCGCCAACATGAGCATGGTACCGATCAGCATCGGCGACATGCTTGGTGCGCTGATCATCATCGGCATCACCTTCGCCCTGGCGCGCAACCTGCCGGGCTTGCTCGAAGTGTTCGTGCTGTCCAAGCTCAATCTTGCCCAGGGCAGCGCCTACGCGACTACCACATTGCTGTCGTACGTGATCGCCGGCGTCGGTTTCGTCTCGACGCTGTCGACCCTCGGCGTGAGCTGGGACAAGTTGCAATGGCTGGTGGCGGCGCTGTCGGTCGGCCTCGGTTTCGGTATGCAGGAGATCTTCGCCAACTTCATTTCCGGCATCATGATCCTGTTCGAACGTCCGGTGCGGATCGGTGACACCATCACCATCGGCAACCTGTCGGGCACGGTGAGCAAGATCCGCATCCGCGCCACGACCATCACCGACTTCGACCGCAAGGACATCATCGTCCCGAACAAGACGTTCATTACCGGGCAACTGATCAACTGGTCGCTGACCGACACAATCACCCGGGTGACCCTCAAGCTCGGCGTCGACTACGGCTCGGACCTGGACCTGGTGAAAGAGCTGTTGCTCAAGGCCGCACGCGATAACCCGCGCGTGCTGAAAGACCCGGAACCGCACGTGTACTTCCTGAATTTCGGCGAAAGCACCCTCGACCACGAGTTGCGCATGCACGTGCGCGACCTCGGCGACCGTAACCCGGTGCTCGACGAGGTCAACCGCTTCATCAACCGCGAGTTCAAGAAGCAGCACATCAACATCTCGTTCCGGCAGATGGAGGTCTACCTCAAGAACCTGCACGGCCAGGAATACAAGATGGTGCCGATCGAGCCGGAAGCGAAAACCATCGTGCCGATCGTCGATGGCAAGTCGTCGCAACAACCGCCGGCCGCCAAACTCGACTAACCGGCCTTTCCCCAGCAGAATGCTCGGACATTCTGCTGGAGCCGGCCCTTGAAAGCCCTCGACGAACTCACCTTCGATAACCGCTTCGACCGCCTGGGCGATGCGTTTTCCGCCCATGTGCTACCCGAGCCCATCGATAATCCGCGCCTGGTCGTGGCCAGCCCCGCCGCCATGGCGCTACTGGACCTCGACCCGGCCGAGGCCGAAACCCAGGAGTTCGCCGAACTGTTCAGCGGCCACAAGCTCTGGGCCGACGCGATTCCAAGGGCAATGGTCTATTCCGGGCATCAGTTCGGCTCCTACAACCCGCAACTGGGCGATGGTCGCGGCCTGTTGCTCGGCGAGGTGTACAACGAGGCCGGCGAACACTGGGACCTGCACCTCAAGGGCGCCGGCCAGACGCCGTTTTCACGCATGGGCGATGGCCGGGCGGTACTGCGCTCGTCGATCCGCGAATTCCTCGCCTCCGAAGCCCTGAATGCCCTGAACATCCCGACCACCCGCGCCCTGTGCGTGATCGGCTCCGATACCCCGGTGTGGCGCGAAAAGCAGGAGCGCGCGGCCATGGTCCTGCGCCTGGCGCCGAGCCATGTGCGTTTCGGGCACTTCGAATATTTCTACTACACCAAGCGCCCCGAGCAGCAGAAAGAGCTGGGTGATCACGTGCTGGCCATGCACTTCCCGCAGTGCCTGGAACAACCGGAGCCGTACCTGGCGATGTTCCGCGAAGTGGTGGAGCGCAATGCCGAACTGATTGCCAAGTGGCAGGCCTATGGCTTCTGCCACGGGGTGATGAACACCGACAACATGTCGATCCTGGGCATCACCTTCGATTTCGGCCCGTTCGCCTTCCTCGACGATTTCGACGCCAACTTCATCTGTAACCACTCCGACGACCAGGGTCGTTACTCCTTCAGCAACCAGGTGCCGATTGGCCAGTGGAACCTCAGCGCGTTGGCCCAGGCACTGACGCCGTTCATCAGCGTCGAAGCCCTGCGCGAAACCCTCGGCCTGTACCTGCCGCTGTTCCAGGCCCATTACCTGGACCTGATGCGCCGCCGCCTCGGCCTGACCACGGCGGAGGATGACGACCAGAATTTGCTGGAGAACCTGCTGCAACTGATGCAAAACAGCGGCGTCGACTACAGCCTGTTTTTCCGCCGTTTAGGTGATGAAGCACCGGAACAGGCCATCACCCGCCTGCGTGACGACTTCGTCGACCTCAAGGGCTTTGACGCCTGGGGCGAACTCTACGTCGCCCGAGTGGCCCGTGACGGTACGCTTGATCAAGAGCAGCGCCAACAGCGGATGCATGCGGTCAATCCGCTGTACATCCTGCGCAACTACCTGGCGCAAAAGGCCATCGAGGCAGCGCAGAGCGGCGACTACTCGGAAGTCCGTCGGCTGCACGCTGTGCTGAGCAACCCGTTCGAGGAACAACCCGGGATGGAAAGCTATGCCGAGCGACCACCGGAATGGGGCAAGCATCTGGAGATCAGTTGTTCGTCGTGAGGCGGGTCAGATAAAGACCTCTGCCGACACACCAAAGCGCTCGGCCAGCCAGCGGATCTGTCGCAAGTTGAGCTGGCGCTTGCCGCTCAGGATCTCGGAAACCACAGACTGAGGGCCGATGCCAGGCAGGTCACTCTGACTCAGGCCGTGTTCACGCATCAAGTAGCCAAGAACCTCGACCCCGCTAGGCTTCGGCATCGGGTGATGCTTATGGTCCCACTCCTCAATCCAGTCACCGATGATATCCACCAGACTCATCAGCGGGTGGGACTCATCATCGCCGGTCATCTCGAGCAACTCGTCCAGCGCATGCGCCAGCAGGTCATAGTCATCTTCGCTTTTCGGCTTTCGAAGCAGCGGTGAGACGAATTCCCAGTGCTCGGCAACTCTTTTGATCAGGACACTCATGCTCTTTCCTCCTTCCATTTGCCGCGGTCATATTCGCGGTGATCCAGCACATGCTTGATATAAAGCTTTTGCGATCGATATCTGACAAAAGCTATCAGCCGCAACTTGTTGCCACCGATATCGAAAACATGAAACTCACCTACCTTGTCGACAGCAGGGAATGTGGCTCTCATCGCCGCAAAATCCGGCGGTTTGCTTCCTTTGGCTAATTGATACCAATGATCCAGCGCGTTGGCTGCCATTGGCCATTTGGCCTTGGCTTCACGTACTCTTTTTTCGGTGAGAACATGCATGCAACATCCTTATCGCATTTTGCTATGGTGAGTTAATCACAGATCAAAAATATCGCAAGTTGCGATAATCCTTGGCAGACCAGCGGTGTGGCTCGGCACGACCCAGCCTAGTTTCATTGCCGGACACTACTCGATTGAAAACATGAGCAAACGTCTCCAACTAAGTGTTATCAGCTTCCCATTGGATCTTGCTCATGACCGACCCACTCCTCATCCCCTGCCCCCACTGCAACGGCCTCAACCGCGTTCCCACCGAGCGCCTCGACGACCACCCGAAATGCGGGCGCTGCAAGGCCGAAGTCCTGCTGAACAAGCCGTTTGAATTGAAGCAAGGCGACTACGCCAGCCAGATCAAGGGCGATCTGCCGCTGCTGGTGGATGTGTGGGCGGACTGGTGTGGGCCGTGCAAGTCGTTTGCACCAGTGTTCGAGCAGGCGGCCGGGCAACTGGCGGGCAAGTGTCGGCTGGCCAAGCTGGACAGCGAGTCGAACCAGCAGTTGTCGGCGCAGTTGGGGATTCGCTCGATTCCGAGCCTGATCCTGTTCAAGAACGGCCGGGAAGTCGCCCGGCAGAGCGGGGCGTTCCCGTTGCCGCAACTGATGAGCTGGTTGCGTAGCCAGGGGATCTAAGGACTAGCCGAATCCCATGTGGGAGCGGGCTTGCTCGCGAAGGCGTCGTGTCAGTCAACTTAGATGTTGAATGTAACGGCCTCTTCGCGAGCAAGCCCGCTCCCACAAGGGGTTCTGTGTTGACAGCTAGAGTCAGGCGTTTTCCAGCAGGTTGTGCAGCTCGACAAATTGCTGGGTCAGCTTGTGCCGCGGGTCGAGATGAATCAGCGGCGTATTGGCCTGGTGGGATTCGCGCATGCGTACCGAGCTGGCCAGGTACACCGGCAACACCGGCAGGCCTTCGGCGATCAGCTCATCGAGCATTTGCTGGGGCAGGCTGGCGCGGGCCTGGAACTGGTTGACGACGATGCCTTCGACTTCCAGGCCTTCGTTATGGTCTTCCTTCAACTCTTCGATTTCCGCCATCAGGCCGTACAGTGCCTGGCGTGAAAAGCTGTCGCAATCGAAGGGAATCAACACACGATCGGCGGCAATCAACGCTGAAACCGCATAGAAGTTCAGCGCTGGCGGGGTATCGAGGTAAATCCGGTCGTAGTCTTCGCTCAGCTCTTCCAGCAACTTACGCAGCTTGTTGATCTTGTGCTTGGCTTCAAGCTTTGGCTGCAAGTCCGCCAGTTCGGCGGTGGCAGTAACAACGTGGAGGTTATCGAAGGGGGTTTCGTAGATGTCGACCTGATTCTTTTTGGAGAACGGCCCGGAAGACAGCGTCTGCTTGAAGAAATCGGCGATGCCCATCGGGATGTCCTTACCGGTGAGCCCCGTCAGGTACTGAGTGGAGTTGGCCTGGGCATCGAGATCCACCAACAAGGTGCGAAAGCCCTCGCTGGCACTGACTGCCGCCAGATTGCAGGCAATGCTCGATTTGCCAACACCACCTTTCTGATTGAACACCACGCGCCGCATGTCAAAACCTCCGTGTATCAAAGAATGACCGAGTGTAGTGGCCCACGGTATGGCTACGCTACCTCACCAGTGCAAGGACTACACAGTCAGTTGCCTTCTCTTGCTTGAAAAGCCCTGAACGGCTCGGTGATTCGACGCCAGAACCGACAGACGGAGTAAAATTTTGTGAATAATTACCAATCGTTCAATTTTTTGCGCGACGGTCGCTTCATCTTGCTGAGCAAAATGTAACCAGCATTTGCTACACGTTCCCGGCACCGGGATAATGCGCGCCACTCGGCGCCAAACGCCACGCAGGGTAAGTCCCGGCTCTCGGCCACTCCCCCGCGTCAAGTAAGCCCGTGAGGGTGGGATGAATGTCTGTGATCAACTTCAACATCGCCCAATGGCGCGCCTGGGCCCCGGGGCTTGAAAGTGTGAACGATTGGCAGGCCTGGTGCCGACAACCGGTCGTGCTGCCGGACAGCGATGCCGTTCCCGACGTTTCCTTTCTGCCGGCCATGCAGCGTCGGCGGCTCAGCCGTCTGGCGCGCATGGCATTCAGTGTCGGCTGGCCATTGGCCGAAGGTCGGCAGGATCTGCCATTGGTCTTTGTTTCCCGTCACGGCGAAACGCCCCGCACGATCGAGATTCTCAGCGATCTGGCCACCGATCAGCCACTGTCGCCAACCCGGTTCAGCTTGTCGGTGCATAACGCGATCATTGGCTTGTGGTCGATCATGCGTGGCGAAACCAGCGAAATGACCGCCCTGGCCGCCGCAGGCGATGGCCTGGAACATGGCATGCTCGAAGCTGCCGCGCTGCTGGCTGAAGGCGCTGGCGCGGTACTGCTGGTGGTCACCGAAGAGCGGCCGCCGGAGGCTTACTCAACCTGGATCGACGACGTGCCGCTTCCTTATGCCGTCGGCCTGCTGATCACGCCCGGCACCGACTGGCAGTTGTCCCTGAACAGCCCCTCGGATGCGTTGTCCAAATCCCGCTGGCCCCACGCGCTGAATCTGCTGTGTACGCTGCTCGGCCAGCAAACCAACTGCCAACATGCCTGGAAAAATCGTGTATGGACCTGGCAACGCAACCTGTGACCGAGAAAAACCGCGACGCCTACTACTGGCGCTTGCTGGCCACCGCCGCGAGCTTTGCCCTGTTCGGGCTGGGCGGGCTGTGCCTGCGCCTGGTGATTTTCCCTTTGCTGAACTGCCTGCCCGGCGACGCCCGGACCCATCGGCTGCGGGCCCGGCAAACGGTCAGCCGCTGTTTCTGGATTTTTGTGCGTTTCATGGCCCGTACCGGGGTGCTGACCTACAACATTGAAGGCGCGGAAAAACTCGGTCGTCCCGGGCAAATGATCATTGCCAATCACCCATCGCTGATCGACGTGGTCTTTCTGATCGGCCTGGTGCGTCACGCCAACTGCGTGGTCAAGCAAAGCCTCTGGGAAAATCCTTTCACCCGCGGACCACTGCGCTGCACCGAATACATCAGCAACGACGGCAGCATGGACATGCTCGACGCGGCTGCCGACGCGCTGAAAGACGGCCAGACCCTGATCATTTTCCCCGAAGGTACGCGCACCCAACCCGGCCAGGCACCGGCCTTTCATCGGGGAGGCGCGGCAATCGCCCTGCGTGGTGCGAAAATCCTCACCCCGGTCATTATCAAGGTCAGCCCGACTACATTGACCAAGGCCGAACCCTGGTATCGCATCCCCAAGCGGCGCGTGCACTTCAGTTTCCGGGTCGGGGCCGATATAGACCCACAGACCTTCGCCACGCAGGGGCCGGCTCCGCAGGCCTCGCGCAAGCTCAACGAACATCTACATTCTTACTTTATTAAGGAGCTCGCCGAAGATGAGCGATCTGCACCGTGATATCAAAATGCTTATCATCGACGCCCTTGGCCTCGAAGACATCAGTGCCGACGACATCGGCAATGACCAGATCCTGTTCGGCGAAGGCCTGGGCCTGGACTCGGTGGACGCCCTGGAACTGGGCCTGGCCATCCAGAAAAAATACGGCATCAAAATCGACGCCGATGCCAAGGACACACGTAATCACTTCAGTAACGTGGCGAGCCTTGCGGCGTTCGTCAGCGCAAAACAGGCAGCTTGAGACCGGACCATGCAAACTCGTGACGACATTTTCAACACCCTGCGCGATGCCTTGGTCGAGCTTTTCGAACTGGACCCGGAGCGTGTGAGCCTGGAATCCAACCTGTATCAGGACCTGGAAATCGACAGCATCGACGCGGTCGACCTGATTGATCACATCAAACGTCAGACCGGCAAGAAAATCGCCGCCGAAGAATTCAAATCGGTGCGTACCGTCAGTGACGTGGTCGAGGCGGTCTACCGTCTGGTTCAACCGGCCGCATGAATCGACTGATTGGCCTCGGCCTGCTGCTGGCGGGTCTTTTGTATCCCTTCGCAGTGTATTTCGGCATGGAGCATTTCGCCCCGTGGCAGTTCGGGCTGCTGCTGGGCGGACTGTGGCTGGCCCGGGCGCTGACTGGCAAACGACGGCCGGGCAGCCTGTGGATGGCCACGGTAGCCATTGTGTTCTGCCTGTTGCTGGCGCTGTTCGACAGCCCGGCGCTGTTGCGCTGGTATCCGGTGTTGATCAGCAGCTTCATGCTGGTGCTGTTCGGATCGAGCCTGACATTCGGCCCACCGATCGTTGAACGCCTGGCCCGGGTACGCGAGCCGCAATTGCCGGCCGAGGGCATTCGCTATACCCGTCAGGTGACCATCGCCTGGAGCGTTTTTTTTCTATGCAACGGTTTGTGTGCCGCCGCCCTGACCCTCTGGGCACCGCTGAGCTGGTGGACGCTGTACACCGGCCTGATTTCCTACGGATTGATAGGCCTGATGTTTGCCATTGAATGGCTCATACGACAAAGGGTACGAGGCCGCCCATGAATTGGATAAAACTTGAGCACCTGCTGCTCAAGGCTCAGCCGGAGCGCGCCGTAACGACCGCTCCGGCACTGGATCACGCCCGACTGTGCGAACAGGCGCTGCGCCTGGCCGCCGGCCTGCAAGCCCGGGGTGCACGGCAGATGGCCGTGCACCTTGAGGATGCCGCCGACCTGGCGATTGCCCTGCTCGGCGCCTGGCGTGCCGGGGTCAGCGTGCTGTTGCCGTCCGACCTGCAACCGCAGACCCGCCAACGCTGGTCAGGCGAAGTCGATCTGTGGCTGAGCGATCAGCCCGACGATGCACACATTGGCGACCTCCAACAACCGCCGCTCAGTGCCGCCGCCCTGGACCTGGACAACTGCCGACTCAGCCTGTGCACCTCCGGCTCCAGTGGCGAACCCAAGCGCATCGAAAAAAACCTGCGCCAACTGGCTAATGAAGTCGAAGCCCTGGAACAGCTGTGGGGCGCAGGCCTGGGCCCGGCGTGCATCATTGGCAGCGTCGCCACCCAGCACATCTACGGTCTGCTGTTCCGGGTGCTGTGGCCGCTGTGCGCTGGCCGCCCATTCGTACGTCGGCAGTTGGCCTTTCCAGAGGACCTGCAACGCGCAAGCCGCGAGTACCCGGCCTTCGCCTGGGTGGCCAGCCCGGCGCTGCTCAAGCGCATGGGCGACAACCTCGACTGGCCTGCGTTGAGCTCCGTACGCCGGGTGTTTTCCTCCGGCGGTGCATTGCCGGTCGAGGCCGCACAGAGCCTGCATGAGCGTCTGGGGCAATGGCCAACGGAAATTTTCGGCAGTTCGGAAACCGGTGGCATCGCCTGGCGTCAGGGCGCGGAACTCTGGCAGCCCTTTGCCGATGTCACGCTGACCCAAGACAGTGAGGGTGCGCTGCTGATCGCTTCGCCGTATTTGCCCAATGGCCAGGTCGAACACACTGCCGATGCCGCGCGCATCGCTGTCGATGGCCGCTTCGAATTGCTTGGGCGACTGGACCGGATCGTCAAGCTGGAAGAAAAACGCATCTCGCTGCCGATGCTGGAACAGGCGCTGACGGCCCATGAATGGGTCGTCGAAGCGCGGCTCGGTGTCGTTCAGGAAAACCGCGCCTCCCTTGGGGCGTTGTTGGTGCTGAGCGAGGCCGGTTTGCATGTGCTGCGCAATCAGGGCCGACGCAGCCTCACCGAGCAACTGCGCCAGCACCTGAGCCAACACTGCGAAGCCCTGGCCCTGCCAAGACGCTGGCGCCTGCTGCGACAACTGCCGCTGAACACTCAGGGCAAACTGCCCCAGGCCGACGTCGACGCCTTGCTGCTGGCGCCGCGCCCCAAATCGCCTGAGGTGCTGGAGCAAATCGAAAGCAATGGCGAGTGGAGCCTGCAACTGGCCGTGCCACCGGACCTGGCCTATTTCAGCGGGCATTTCCCCAAGGCGCCGGTGTTGCCTGGCGTGGTGCAGGTGGACTGGGCGCTGAGCCTGGGCCAGCAACTGATGAACCTGCCGAAAAAATTCGCCGGCATGGAAGTCTTGAAGTTCCAGCAACTGGTGCGCCCGGGGGATGAAATCCAGCTGCACCTGCGCTTCGACCCGGTGCGCGGCAAATTGTATTTCGCCTATCGCAACGAAACCGCCACCTGCTCCAGCGGGCGGATCTTGCTGGAGGCGGCGCATGCATGAGTTTGGAGAGTGCTGCGCACTCCTTCGCGAGCAAGCCCGCTCCCACAGGGGAGCTGTGTCGCTCACAAATCCAGTGTGGGAGCGACGGTGCGACGATTCGACCTGCTCGCGATGCAGACACCTCGGTCCTGCAGAGGTGAACCGACATGCATAGCCCCTGCGCCATCGTCCCGGTGTACAACCACGAAACAGCCATCACCACGGTGGTCGATGCGCTGATCGCCAGCCATCTGCCGTGCATTCTGGTGGACGATGCCAGCAGCCCGCGCTGCGCCAAGGTGCTGGATCGCCTGGCCCAACGTGAAATGGTTTACCTGATCCGTCTGGCCGAAAACCAGGGCAAGGGTGGCGCGGTCATGACCGGCTTGCGCGAAGCTTCGCGCCTGGGTTTCAGCCATGCCTTGCAGGTGGATGCCGATGGCCAGCACGATTTGCAGGACGTCCAACGCTTCATCGAACAGTCACGCTGCCACCCACAGGCGGTGATTTGCGGTTATCCGCAATATGACGCCAGCGTACCGAAAGGCCGCTTGTATGCGCGCTACCTGACTCACGTCATGGTCTGGATCAACACCCTGTCGCTGCAGATTCGCGACTCCATGTGCGGTTTTCGGGTTTACCCATTGCCACCGGTCCTGGCGTTGATCGAGTCAGCGAAAATCGGCAAGCGCATGGACTTCGACTCGGACATCCTGGTGCGCCTGTCCTGGCGCAATCAGCCGATGCACTGGTTGCAAACCAAAGTCCACTATCCGTTGGACGGCGTTTCGCATTTTCGGATGTTCCACGACAACGTGCTGATTTCCAGCATGCACACGCGGCTGTTCTTCGGCATGTTGCTGCGTGCGCCAGTGATCCTCTGGCGACGGTGGCGGGCATGAGCGCAGACAAGCAGCACTGGGCCGACCGCGAAGAACGGGGCAGTTTCTGGCTGATGAAGCTCACCGCGTTCGGCGCCAAAGTGCTGGGCCGTCGGGTACTGAGCCCAGTGTTGTATGGCATCGTGTTGTACTTTTTCCTGTTCGGCCGCAGCGCCCGACACAGTGCCTGGCAATACCAGCAACGCCTGACCGACTGGAGCGGGCGCAGCGAGTTACGCCCGAGCCATTGGCGGGTGTTCGGCCAGTTCATGGCTTTCGCCGATTCCATGCTCGACAAACTCGACGTATGGAACGGCAAGCTGAGCATCGAACAGATCGAGATCATCGACCCGGCGCTGCTGCGTGACCAGTTGCGCGGTGCCCGCGGGCAGATGCTGGTGGGCGCACACCTGGGCAATCTGGAAGTCTGCCGTGCACTGGCAGAGATCGGCGAAAAGGTCACGATGAACGTGCTGGTGCACACCAAACACGCCGAACAGTTCAATCGTTTACTGGGCGAAGCCGGGGCGACCAATTTGCGCCTGATCCAGGTCAGCGAACTGGACCCCGGGATCATGCTGCAACTGAGCGAGCGCCTGGAGCGTGGCGAGTGGCTGGCGATTGCCGGCGACCGCGTGCCGCTGCATGGCGGCCGCTGCGCGACCGTGGACTTCCTCGGTCATCCGGCCAGGTTCCCCCAGGGCCCGTGGCTGCTGGCCGGCCTGCTGAAATGCCCGGTCAACCTGCTGCTGTGCCTGAAAAAGCCCGACGGCGACTATCGACTGACCATTGAACCCTTCGCTGACGCAATCACCTGGAAGCGCAGCGACCGCGAACAGGTCATTCATCAGTGGGCCTCCCGCTACGCCGAACGCTTGGGTCACTATTGCCTCGAAGCGCCCCAACAATGGTTCAACTTTTACCCTTTCTGGAAGACCGATGACGACGCCAACGCTTGAGCCGGTAACCTTCGGCGAACGCCCTTTGCGCATTGAAGACGTGCTGGCACTGGCCAACCGCAAAGTGCCGACGCAGTTGCAAAGCGATCCCGCCTACCGCGAGCGCATCGCCAAGGGCGCGCGTTTTCTCGACTCGCTGCTGGACAAGGAAGGCGTGATCTACGGCGTGACCACCGGTTACGGCGATTCCTGCGTGGTCGCGGTGCCGTTGCATCACGTCGAGGCGCTGCCCCGTCATCTGTACACCTTCCACGGCTGCGGCCTGGGCAAACTGCTCGACGCCCAAGCCACCCGCGCGGTGCTGGCGGCGCGTTTGCAGTCGCTGTGCCATGGTGTTTCCGGAGTGCGAGTGGAGCTGCTGGAGCGCCTGCAGGCGTTCCTTGAACACGACATCCTGCCGCTGATTCCGGAGGAAGGCTCGGTGGGCGCCAGTGGTGATCTGACGCCGCTTTCGTACGTTGCCGCCACGCTGTCGGGCGAACGCGAGGTGATGTTCCGCGGCGAACGCCGGCAGGCTGCCGATGTGCACCGCGAACTTGGCTGGCAGCCACTGGTTTTGCGTCCGAAAGAAGCCCTGGCATTGATGAACGGCACTGCGGTGATGACCGGTCTGGCCTGCCTTGCCTACGCCCGCGCCGATTACCTGCTGCATCTGGCCACGCGCGTCACCGCGCTGAACGTGGTCGCGCTGCAAGGCAACCCGGAGCACTTCGACGAGCGCCTGTTCGCCGCCAAGCCTCACCCGGGGCAGATGCAGGTCGCCGCGTGGTTGCGCCAGGATCTGGCCATCGACGCACCGACTGCGCCGCTGCATCGCCTGCAAGACCGCTACTCCCTGCGCTGCGCCCCCCATGTACTGGGCGTACTGGCCGACAGCCTGAACTGGCTGCGTTCGTTCATCGAGATCGAACTCAATAGCGCCAACGACAACCCGATCATCGACGCCGAAGCCGAACGCGTGTTGCACGGCGGGCACTTCTACGGCGGCCACATCGCCTTCGCCATGGACAGCCTGAAAAACCTCGTGGCCAACGTCGCCGATCTGCTGGATCGGCAACTCGCGCTGCTCGTGGACGAGCGCTACAACCATGGCTTGCCGAGCAACCTGTCCGGCGCCACGGCCGACCGCGCCATGCTCAACCACGGCTTCAAGGCGGTGCAGATCGGCACCAGCGCCTGGACCGCCGAAGCGCTGAAGAACACCATGCCGGCCAGTGTTTTCTCGCGCTCCACCGAATGCCACAACCAGGACAAAGTCAGCATGGGCACCATCGCCGCCCGGGATGCGATCCGCGTGCTGGAACTCACCGAACAGGTGGCGGCCGCCACGCTGTTGGCGGCCAATCAGGGCGTCTGGCTGCGCGGCCAGGCCGAAGATGCACGCCCCCTGCCACCCGCTTTGGCCGCCATGCATGAAGCCTTGGCCAGGGACTTCTCACCGGTCATCGAAGACCGCGCGCTGGAAGGCGAATTGCGCCTGTGCCTGCAACGCATCGCCGAACAACACTGGAGGCTGCATGCGTAGCAAGGGATTTCTCTACACCGACACGGAAATCGTCGTACCGTTCTTTGATGTCGACAGCATGCACGTGGTCTGGCACGGCCATTACGTCAAATACCTGGAAGTCGCCCGCTGTGCGCTGCTGGACAAGATCGGCCACAACTACACGGCGATGAACGAATCCGGCTATGCCTGGCCGGTGATCGACCTGCAATTGCGCTACGTGCGCGGCGCGGTGTTCGGCCAGACACTCAACGTGCGCGCCAACCTGGTGGAGTGGGAGAACCGCCTGAAGATCAACTACCTGATCAGCGACCTGCAAACCGGTGAGCGCCTGACGCGGGCCATGTCGGTACAGGTGGCCGTCGACATCGCCAGCCGTGAGATGCAACTGACCTCGCCGAAGGTCTTCACCGACGCTGTTGAGAGGGCCCTGCCATGAGGTTCTACGTCCCCCGCTCCCCTGTAGGAGCGAGCTTGCTCGCGATGGTCGTGAACGATGACACTGGACATCTGACAATCCGCGGCGCCCTCAGGTTTTTCGCGAGCAAGCTCGCTCCTACAGTGTTCTGCGTGCTACTGGGCATTCCTGGACTGGCCCATGCCTTCGACCTGCAACAACTCAGCGATCAACTGGCCAGGCCCGAGGTGATCCACGGCAGTTTCATTCAGGAAAAACACCTGCGCGCCCTGCCTCAGCCGCTGACCAGCAAGGGCACGTTCGTGCTGGCAAAAAACCACGGCCTGTTGTGGCTGCTGAAAACGCCACTGCAACAGGACTATCGCATCACTGCCAAAGGCATTGCCCGGCGTGACGGCATAGTTTGGCAAATGCTGCCGGGCAAAAGCGCCGGTGCCGAGCAGAACCGTTTGTTCCTCGCCGTGCTGCAAGGTGACAGCAGTGGCCTGCAACGGGATTTCGAGCTGTCCCTGAGCGGCGACGCGCAGAACTGGAAGCTCACGCTGCTGCCGCGCTCGATGCTGCTCAAGCAGGTGTTCAACCAGATCAACATTACCGGCGCAGAACTGGTGCATAGCATCGAGCTGCTCGAGACCCAGGGCGACAGTACGTTGTTGCGCATGCATGACAGCACCAGCACGCAACCATTGAGCGACGCGGAGCAACATGACTTTGCCGAGTGAACGGTGGTTGCCACGGCTGTTCCTGCTCCTGCTACTGGCAGTACTGGCGCTCGCCGGTTGGCAATGGCGTGGCGCCGCGCCGTTGTCGGCCAACCTGATGGAACTGGTGCCCGGTACAGCGCCCGATGCCCTGGAACTGCGCGCCGAACAACGCATGCAAGAGCCGCTGAACCGCGAAATGCTGGTGCTGGTCGGCCACAGCGATCGCCAGCAGGCCGTCGCCATGGCGCAGACACTCGGCGAGCAATGGCAGGCCAGCGGCTTGTTCGAGAAGGTCCAGTGGACCCTGCAAGCCGACTTACCAGCACTGCGCACGCAGTTGCTGCAAGGTCGCCTGGCGATGCTCCAGGCGGCGGACCGACAACTGCTGATCGAGCACCCCGACACCTTTATCCAGCAACGGGTGCAGGCGTTGTTCGATCCGTTCAACGGTTACAGCCTGGTGCCCAGCCAGGACGACTGGCTGGGCCTGACCGGGCGCATCCAGAACAGCCAGCCGCAACGCGGTTCGGTGCAACTGGACATCGGCAGCGGCGCCCTGGTCGCCGATGCCGATGGCAAGAGCTGGGTGCTGCTGCGCGCGCGCACCACCGGCAACGCCTTCGACATGAATCTGCCGCTGCAAGTGGCCGACCTGCTCGAGCATAGCCGTGAAGAAGCCGCCCGGCACGACGTGCAACTGCTCGCCGCCAGCGGCCTGTTGTACGCGGCCAGCGGACAGCAGCAGGCCGCCCGGGAGATGACCTGGGTCGGTGGCGGTGCCACCGTGGGGATTTTGCTGTTGCTGCTGTTGGCCTTCCGGCGCTGGCGCGTCTTGCTGGCGTTCGTGCCGGTGCTGGTGGGCATGCTCTTCGGTGCGGTGGCCTGCGTGGCGTTGTTCGGCCATATGCACGTGATGACCCTGGTGCTGGGTTCGAGCCTGATCGGTGTTGCGGTCGATTACCCGCTGCATTACCTGTCCAAGAGCTGGAGCCTGAAACCCTGGCACAGCTGGCCGGCCCTGCGCCTGACCCTGCCCGGCTTGACCCTGAGCCTGATCACCAGCGGCATCGGTTATCTGGCCCTGGCCTGGACACCCTTCCCGGCGCTGACCCAGATTGCCGCATTCTCTGCCGCCGGTTTGCTCGGTGCCTATCTGTCCGCCGTGTGCCTGTTGCCGGCATTGCTCAAGGGCGTAGACCTGCGCCCGGCGCAGTGGCCATTGCGCATTTGCGAGCTTTTGCTGGACTGTCGTGAAGCGCTGCTCAAACAGCTGAAAACGCCTGTCTTGCTGGCGCTGCTGATCGCCTTTTGCGTCGGCGGCCTGTTGCAACTGGGCAGCAAAAACGACATCCGCCAGTGGATCAGCGCGCCGCAACAATTGACCGACGAAGCCCAGGCCATTGCACGGATCACCGGCTATCAACCCACCAGCCAGTTCTTCCTGATACGCGCTGCCAATCAGCAGCAGTTGCTCGAACGCCAAACCGCCTTGAGAGAGCGACTGGATCAATTGATTGGCCTGGAAAAGCTCCAGGGTTATCTGTCGCTCAATCAACTGGTCAGCCCGCCGAACGAACAGCAACAGGTGCGCGACGCGCTGAGCAAACTGCCTTCGTTCTGGCAACCCTTGCTCGACATCGGCGTACCGGCCGAGGCGCTGCAAGCGGAGCTTGCGAAGCTACAGGCATTGCCGACCGTGGACATCGACGCAGCGCTCGGCGGCCCGTTGGCAGAACCCTACCGGCCCCTGTGGCTGGGGCCGACCGATGACGGCGTGGCGGCGATGGTCAGCCTGCAAGGCATCAACAACCCGGCCCTGCTGCGGCTCCAGGGTGAGGACTTACCCGGCGTGACACTGGTGGATCGACTGGGTGAATTGAACAACGTCTTCGCGGCCACCCAAATCAGTGCTGCGGAACTGAAACTCGCCTCCTGTGTGTTGATCGTGCTGGTGCTGATCCTGCCATTCGGCCTCGGCGGCGCGTTGCGTATCGTGTCCCTGCCCCTGCTGGCGGCGTTGTGCAGCCTGGCCAGCCTCGGCTGGCTGGGGCAGCCGTTGACCCTGTTCAGCCTGTTCGGCCTGCTGCTGGTAACGGCGATCAGCGTCGATTACGCGATCCTGATGCGCGAACAGGTCGGCGGCGCGGCCGTGAGCCTGCTGGGCACCCTGCTGGCAGCGTTGACCACCTGGCTGTCGTTCGGTCTGTTGGCGGTGTCGAGTACCCCGGCGGTGAGCAACTTCGGACTGTCGGTGAGCCTGGGCCTGATCTTCAGCTTCCTGCTCGCGCCGTGGGCCGGTCGCCAGGTGCATGAGCCCACGGCCGTGGAGCGGGCAACATGATGGTCGTTCTGTTCTGGGCGATGGCGCTGGTGTTGTTCGCCGTGGCGACTCGCGTCGGCCGGCATTTCGGCCTGATTCCCATCGTCAGCCAGTTGTTGCTGGCGACCCTCGGCTTGCCGCTGTTGATGTACTTCTGGATCGAGCCCCAATGGCAATTGAGCGGTGCGTTGCTGGTGTCGCCGGGCTGGCTGAAGAACCTCTACAGCCTGAGCTTTGCCCTGTTGCTGGGCTACATCCTCAGCGATGTGATCGACCTGCAACTGGATCGCCAAAGCCTGAAAATCGCCCTGCCCAGTTTTTGCATTCCGTTTGCCTGCGGCCTGGCCACGGCGGTCTGGTTGCTGCCGGCGCAACCGTGGATCAGCTCGCTGGCCGTCGGCCTGTTGTTCGCCATCACCGCGATTCCGGTGTTGTACCTGTACCTGCGGCACATCGACTACCCGCCCGCCGCCACCCGGCGACTGGTGCAAACCGCGATCCTCATCGACCTCGCCTGCTGGACACTGTTCGGCATCGCCCAGGGCAGCCTGCACCTGAGCAGCCTGTTGCTGCCCTTGGCCGGCGCGTGCCTGCCGGTGCTGCTGCGATTACTCGGTTTGCGCCAGACATGGCTCTACAGCCTGAGCTTTTTCGCCCTGCTGGTCGTCGCTGAACACTTCAAGCTCAATGCGCTGATTTTCGGCATCGGCTATGTGTTGATCATGGCCGCGCTGAAAGCCCCACTGGTCCTCCCGTTGCCGGCCATGTGGATGGGCCGCTTGCAGACATACATCGCCATCCCGCTGATCCTCACGTTCGGCATTGTGCAGATCAACGTGCACAGCGCGATGGACAGCCTCGGCTGGGTGCAACTGGTCGCCCTGCTGCTGTTGCCGATGCTGAGCAAACTGCTGGGCAACTGGCTCGGCCTCGGCTGGGCCGGGGCCTCGTTCCAGGGTGCCAGCCGCTGGCGGGAAAGTGTGCTGCTGAACATCCGCGGCTTGAGCGAGATCGTTTTTCTCAACCTGCTGCTGCAACAGCAACTCATCAGCCCGCCGCTGTACTTTGCCCTGATGCTGATGGGCCTGATCGCTACACTGCTGCCAGCACTGACCGGCATGCACCGAATCCCCCTGAAAGCCGCTGTCCCGGCAAGGAGCCCCCATGCCAACCGTTGAAATGGAATGTCGTCAAGTCGTGGTCATCGGCGCCGGTCCATCCGGTGCCATCGCCGCCGCATTGCTCAAACGCAAGGGACACGATGTGCTGGTGATCGAGCGCCAGCATTTTCCACGGTTTTCCATCGGTGAAAGCCTGTTGGCCCACTGCCTGGATTTCATCGAAGAAGCGGGCATGCTCGACGCCGTCAACGCGGCCGGCTTCCAGCTGAAAACCGGTGCCGCGTTTGCCTGGGGCGAGCGCTACAGCGCGTTCGATTTCGGCGAGACGTTCAGTGACGGCAAATCGACGACGTTTCAGGTCCAGCGCGCCGATTTCGATAAGCTGCTGGCCGATCAGGCCGCGCTGCAAGGCGTGGAGATCCGCTATGGCGAAACCATCGTCCGCGTCGACATCGACCCCGGAAAACCGCAGCTCGGCGTGCGCCGCGAGGACGGTAGCGAGTACCGCGTCGAGGCCGGTTTCCTGCTCGATGCCAGTGGTTACGGCCGCGTGCTGCCGCGCTTGCTCGACCTCGAAGCGCCGTCGAACTTCCCGGTGCGTCAGGCCGTGTTCACTCACGTCGAAGACCGTATCGACCTCCCGGCCTTCGACCGCAGCAAGATCCTCGTGACCACTCATCCGACCCAGCGCGACGTATGGTTCTGGACCATCCCGTTCAGCAACGGGCGCTGCTCGGTCGGTGTGGTCGCGGCAGAGGAGCGTTTCGCCGGCCGCAGCGACAATCTGGACGAGTGCCTGCGCAGCTTTATCACCGAGACGCCAAGCCTGGCCAGCGTGTTGCAAAATGCGCAGTGGGACACAGAGGCCCGAACCATCGGTGGTTACTCGGCCAACGTCAAAACCCTGCACGGTCCGGGTTTCGCGCTGCTGGGCAATGCCGCGGAATTCCTCGACCCGGTATTCTCCTCCGGCGTGACCATCGCCATGCGTTCGGCGAGCATGGCCGCCGGGGTCTTGCACCGTCAGCTGCAAGGCGAAGCCGTCGACTGGCAAACCGAGTTCGCCGAACCGCTCAAGCGCGGCGTCGACACGTTCCGTTGCTATGTCGAAGGCTGGTACGCCGGGACCTTCCAGGACGTGATTTTCCATGAGGGCAGTTCTCCGGAAATCCGCGGGATGATCAGCTCCATACTTGCCGGATATGCCTGGGACCCAAGCAACCCGTTCGTCAGCGAAGCCAGGCGCCGGTTGAAGGTGATATCGGAGTTTTGTGCAATGGATGCGTCATGAACTACTTGAGCGACAAGTACGTAGAAGAAACCCGTTTCGGCTTGTGGTTCCTGCGCAGCCAGATCTGGCAACACTATGTGCTGCGGTTGGCGATCGACGATTTGCGCAGCCTGTTCAGCGAAACGCTACCGGTTAGCCCGGTGCTGCTGGATGCCGGTTGTGGCCAGGGCAAGTCATTCCCGCTGCTGCGCCAGGCCTTTGCGCCCGGTCGCCTGATTGGCGTCGATGCTGATCCCCAGAGCCTGGACCAGAGCCGCGCAGAAGCAGCCCGCCAGGGCATGGAAGTGGAGTTGATCGGCGGCGACTGTGCCAGCCTGAACTTGCCGGACGCCAGTATCGACCTGCTGTTCTGTCACCAGACCTTCCATCATCTGGTGGAGCAGGAACAGGCACTGGCCGAGTTCTACCGCGTGCTCAAACCCGGCGGTTATCTGCTGTTCGCCGAATCCACCGAGGCTTACATTGATACCTGGGTGATCCGCTGGTTGTTCCGCCACCCCATGCACGTGCAGAAAAGCGCTGCGCAGTACCTGCAAATGATTCACCAGCAGGGCTTCGAATTTACCGCGCAAAACGTGTCTTATCCGTACCTGTGGTGGAGTCGCGCCAAGGATTTCGGCCTGCTCGAACACTTGGGTGTGTGCAAGCCAAAACCCTTTGGCCAACGGGAAGAAACCCTGGTCAATGTGGTGGCGCGCAAACCTTTTGAAGGAACTGTGTGATGTTCATTGCCAACCGCTCGAAGCACCAAACCTGTGGGAGCGGGCTTGCTCGCGAAAGCGGTGGGTCAGCCAGCGGATATGCCGGATTTGCCGCCGCCATCGCGAGCAAGCTCGCTCCCACAGGGGTAGTCGGTGCATTTCGATTTCTGTTAATCGCCGCAACCCTGATGCTGAGCGCCTGCGCCGGCCGGGCGCCGCTGCCCGTGCACAATCCGGATCTGCCGCTGCCGCTGCAATTGCACATCCAGCGTGGGCAGGCCGACGAACGCGAGGACTGGGTGCTGGTGATCCAGCGTGAAGAGTCAGGTATCCGTTGGTCGATGATGGACCTGTTGGGCATTCCCCAGGCCCGCCAGAAATTGATCGATAAAACCTGGGAGTCCGATGGTTTATTACCGCCCAATCCGCGAGCCCGGGAGCTGTTCGCGGCGCTGCTGTTTGCGCTGACGCCGCAAGATGAACTGGCGGCCAATTATCCCGGCGCCTGGCAGCACGGCAGGCAACGGTACCTGCCCGAGCGCTGGGACATCCGCTACGCACAACCGCAGAATTTTGAATTGAAGCTACCGCGTGGTCCGAGCTATCAAGTCACCCCCCTGAGCGGTGAAACGCCATGACGGCCTACCTCAACGCCCTCGGATTGGTCTGCGCGCTGGGCCGGGACAAGCAGGAAGTTGCCCGCAACCTGTTTGCCGGCGACTGCGGCGGCATGCGCGAACAAGCCGGGTGGGTGCCGCAACGCACGCTGCCGGTCGGTGCGGTCCAGGGCAAACTGGCAACCCTTCCAGCCGAGATGTCGCGCCATCAAAGTCGCAACAATCAGTTGTTGCTGGAAGCCTCGCTGCAAATCCGCCCGGACATCGACAGCGCGATCCAGACCTACGGCCGCGACCGCATCGGTGTGGTGCTGGGCACCAGCACCTCGGGCATCGACGAGGCCAGCCAGGGCCTGGCGCATTACCTGCGCGAAAAGCAGTTCCCTGCCGAGTACGACTATCAGCAACAGGAACTCGGGGCACCGGCGAACTTCCTCGCCGAGTGGCTGCAATTGAGCGGGCCGGCCTATGTCATTTCCACGGCTTGCACCTCCAGCGCCCGGGCCTTGATGAGCGCCCAGCGACTATTGGACCTGGGCATTTGCGACGCGGTGCTGTGTGGCGGTGTCGACACCTTGTGCAAACTGACCCTCAACGGTTTCTCGGCGCTGGAAGCAGTCTCGGAACAACGTTGCAATCCGTTTTCGGTGAACCGCAACGGCATCAACATTGGCGAAGCGGCGGTGCTGTTCCTGATGACCAAGCGTGCAGGCGACAGCCAAGCGATTGCCCTGCTCGGCAGCGGCGCCAGTTCCGATGCGCATCACATCTCCGCCCCGGAGCCGACCGGGCGTGGCGCCCTGCAAGCGATGCGCAAAGCCTTGGGCCGCGCCAACCTGCAACCGAAGCAGATCGCTTATCTGAACCTGCACGGCACCGCCACCCAGCACAACGACGCCATGGAAAGCCAGGCCGTGGCGACGCTGTTCCCGGCCGGCGTGCCCTGTTCGTCGAGCAAACCCATGACCGGTCACACCCTCGGTGCCGCCGGGGCGCTGGAAGCGGCGTTCTGCTGGTTGAGCCTGAGCCCGGACAATCGCGAGCATGCCCTGCCGCCGCACGTCTGGGACGGACAGCCCGACCCCGAACTGCCACCGCTGCAATGGGTGACCCCAGCCACGCGCCTGACGTCCATTGCACCCCGCTACCTGATGAGCAATTCCTTTGCCTTCGGTGGCAACAACGTCAGCCTGATTATCGGAGACGCCCCATGATTGACTGGCCGCTCGCCGAATTGCTGCCACACGCTGGCGATATGATCCTTATCGACCGGATCCTGGCGTTCGATGAAGAGCAGATTCACACGCGCCTGACCGTCAAGCCCGATGGCCTGTTCAATCTCCCCGACGGCAGCCTGCCGGCCTGGGTCGGCATCGAACTGATGGCCCAGAGCGTGGCCGCCTTCGCCGGTTGCCATGCGCGCCAGCGCGGTGATGCGGTGGAATTGGGTTTCCTGCTCGGCAGCCGCAAATTCGAATGCAACGTCGAAAGTTTTCCGGCCGGCACCGAGTTGACCATCCACGGGATTCGCTCCCTGGAAGACGATAACGGCATGGGCGTGTTCGAGTGCCACATCAACGCCCCCGGCATACACGTCACCGCCCGTCTGAACGTGTTCCGCCCACCCCAGGCCGCTCAATATCTCCATGAACCCGAAGGAGTTCAGTGATGACTGAATCCGTACTGGTCACCGGTTCCAGCCGTGGCATCGGCCGCGCCATCGCCTTGCGCCTGGCCCAGGCCGGGCACGACATCGTGTTGCATTGCCGCAGCGGCCTGGCCGACGCCGAAGCCGTCAAGGCCGAAGTCGAGGCTTTGGGCCGTCGTGCGCGCATCCTGCAGTTCGACGTGTCCGACCGCGCCCGCAGCAAGGAAATTCTCGAGGCCGACGTGGAAACCCACGGCGCCTATTACGGCGTGGTGCTCAATGCCGGCCTGACCCGCGACGGAGCCTTTCCGGCCCTGAGCGAGGACGATTGGGATGTGGTGATGCGCACCAACCTCGACGGTTTCTACAACGTGCTGCACCCGGTGATGATGCCGATGATCCGTCGTCGCGCCGCCGGGCGGATTGTCTGCATCACTTCGGTGTCGGGGCTGATCGGCAACCGTGGCCAGGTCAACTACAGTGCCTCCAAGGCTGGGTTGATCGGCGCGGCCAAGGCATTGGCGATCGAGCTGGGCAAGCGCAAAATCACCGTTAACTGTGTCGCACCCGGCCTGATCGACACAGCCATGCTCGACGAAAACGTGCCGGTGGAAGAACTGATGAAAATGATCCCCGCACAACGCATGGGCACCCCTGAAGAGGTGGCCGGCGCGGTGAATTTCCTGATGTCGGCGGAAGCCTCGTACATCACCCGGCAGGTTCTGGCCGTCAACGGAGGCCTGTGCTGATGAAGCGCGTCGTCGTCACCGGCATGGCCGGCATCACCTCACTGGGCAGCGACTGGGAGACCATCGCCGGCAACTTCGCGGCCAACCGCAGCGGCATCCGCCGGATGGACGAGTGGGATCGGTTTACCGAGCTCAACACGCGTCTGGCTGGCCCCATCGATGACTTCAAGGTGCCGAGCCACTGGACCCGCAAGCAACTGCGCAGCATGGGCCGGGTCTCGCGGCTTGCCGTGGGCGCTGCCGAGCAAGCATTGGCCGACGCCGGTCTGTTGGGCGACGAGTCGATCAAGGACGGGCGCATGGGCGTTGCCTGCGGCTCCTCCACCGGCAGCACCGACGAGATCAAGGCGTTCGGCAACATGCTGCTCAACTCGGTGGCCGAGGGCCTCAACGCCAACTCCTACGTGCGCATGATGCCGCACACCACGGCAGCCAATATCAGCATCTTCTTCGGCCTCACCGGTCGCCTGATCCCGACGTCCAGCGCCTGCACCAGCGGCAGCCAGGGCATCGGCTATGCCTACGAGGCGATCAAGTTCGGGCGCCTGCCGCTGATGCTCGCCGGCGGCGCCGAGGAACTGTGCCCGACCGAAGCCATGGTCTTCGACGCGCTCTACGCCACCAGCCTGAAAAACGACACCCCACAACGCAGCCCACGCCCTTACGACACCGCTCGCGACGGCCTGGTGATCGGCGAAGGCGGCGGCATGCTGGTGCTCGAAGAACTGGAACACGCCCTGGCCCGTGGCGCGCGCATCCATGCCGAGATCGTCGGTTTCGGCAGCAACGCCGACGGCCAGCACACCACCCGTCCCGAACAAGTCACCATGCGCCGGGCCATGGAACTGGCCCTGGAAGACGCCGGGCTGAAGCCGTCGGATATCGGCTACGTCAACGGCCATGGCACCGCCACGGAACAGGGCGACATCGCCGAAACCCTGGCCACCAGCAGCCTGTTCGGCGAACACATGCCGATCAGTTCGCAGAAAAGCTTCCTCGGCCACACCCTCGGCGCCTGTGGTGCGCTGGAGTCCTGGTTCAGCATTGAAATGATGAACCGCGACCTCTATGCGCACACCTTCAACCTCGACGAAGTCGACCCGCATTGCGGCAAGCTCGACTACTTGCGCGGCGAGTTTCGTCAGATGAAAAATCAGTACGTGATGAACAATAATTTTGCGTTTGGCGGGGTGAATACTTCGCTGATTTTCAAGCGCTGGTCGTAACCTAAAATATTTCCCCTGTGGGAGCGAGCTTGCTCGCGATGGACGTCAACGATAACGCGCGGTGCCTGAATGACCGCGTTGTCTGGACGTTTTTCGCGAGCAGGCTCGCTCCCACAAGGGTTCTCGCCTCCCCGGACGATCACGGTGGGTCGAGGTTATCCAACACCCGATTCACCGCCATTTCCCCCAGCATGATCGACTGCTGAATACCCAGCAGGGCATTGCTTTGCGCTCCGTTCAGACTCCTCGCGAAGTCGCTCGCCATGGCATTGGCTGATGCCAGTGACACACATGCGTACTCCAGCAGAGTGTGGTTGTCGACTTCAGGAGCGACGAGGAAGATTTTGCCGGGTTGGCGTGAGGTATCCGGATCGGTGCCCGACCGGTTTTTTGCTTTATTGGTCATGATTCGGTGTCCATAAAAGTGAAGCCAACACCGAGTCGCTACTAAACAAAAGGGTGGCAGCTGTACGCAGGTTAGTAGACCGGGGACACGAAACCGGCGCGCCCGAGGGCGCCCTGCGCATAGCTGCCATCAAGTGCAGGTATAGAAAATACCTGACTGTCAGAAGTGCAAATGCGCATCGTGTAAACACGGGCTACTAAACCCGATCACTGACAATCAGTGACGCGGATCAAGTTAGCGATGGCCCTCAAAGCGCACAAGCCGGCGGATTCTGGAGTAGTTGCAGGCAACGTCGCAAGGCGCTGTAGCCTTTACGAAGGATTTCGGAAATGTCCCACGGCGGGTGGTAAAGCGTCCGGCAGGACTGGTGTTTCTTGCCCATACAGATGGTCTTTTTGGTGTTCTCTCGGACGCCATCGCGAGCAAGCTCGCTCCCACAGGGTTTCCCGGCGCTTCCAAAATCGTGTTCACACCGCTGAAACCTGTGGGAGCGAGCTTGCTCGCGATTGACTGCGCAGCAGTCACGCCTCTAACGGCTCGACCTTCCTCGTCAACAACTCCACAAACGCCCGCGCCATCGCCGACTTCTGATCCTTGCGCTGCACCAGCCACACCGCCGACACCGCCGCCGGATCGAGCAAAGGCCGATAGACCACGCCATCAATACGCATCCGCTGATAAGACGCCGGCATCACCGACACACCCAGCCCCGCTGCGACCAGGCCGATGATGGTCATCGCCTCGCCAGCCTCTTGTGCAAAATGCGGAGTGAATCCGGCATCCCGGGCCAGGCTGAGCAACTGCGCATACAAGCCACTGCCGTAGCTGCGCGGAAAAAACACAAAGGGCTCAAGCGCCAGGGCTGACAGGAACAATCCCTCCTCGCTGCCCTCTACCAACGGGTGCTTTGAGCTGAGCACCGCAACCAGCGGCTCGCGCATCAACTCGACCACACTGAGGCAGTCCGGCAGCCCGAGCGGGCGCATGATGCCGACTTCAATCGACTCGTCCACCAGCGCATCGGCCACTTGGGTGCTGCTCATCTCCCGCAGGTTCAGATGCACCGCCGGGAAGCGCTGGCGGAAAGAGAAAATCGCCTGGGGGATGGTCGAGTTGAAGGGTGCCGACGAGGTGAAGCCGATTTTCAGCTCACCCAACTCACCCAGTTGCGCCCGTCGCGCGACATCTGCCGCCTTGTCGACCTGCGCCAGCACCAGCCGCGCCTCTTGCAGAAACAGCCGACCGGCCTCGCTCAGCTCGACCCGACGATTGGTACGCTCGAACAGCCGTGCGCCGACTTCCTGTTCCAGCGCCTGAATTTGCTGGCTCAGCGGTGGCTGGGAGATGCCCAGCACCTGTGCGGCGCGGCCGAAGTGCAGTTCTTCGGCGACGGCGATGAAGTAGCGCAGATGACGCAATTCCATGGAAACCCCATTAGGTCGTAAAAGCTATCAAACAGGTCGAACAATATATTGGATTGAATCATTAGCCAGCTATATGCTTTTTTCATTGCCTGACCGGCTGCGCCCTCCGAGGTCCCACGTGAAAACTGCTGTCGCCCCACTCGCCCATGAAGTTCCTCCCGCAGCACCGGACGCTATCGCCGCTGAGCTGGCGGAAATCTACATCGAAAAAGGCACCCCGGCGTTCATGCGCACGGTGTTGGCGTTGTTCTGTGGCGGCTTCGCGACTTTCGCCCTGCTCTACTGCGTGCAGCCGATGATGCCGCTGCTGTCCCACGAGTATTCCATCAACGCGGCGCAGAGCAGCCTGATCCTGTCTATCGCCACCGGCATGCTTGCCATCGGCCTGCTGATCACTGGTCCGATTTCCGACCGCATCGGGCGTAAACCGGTGATGGTGGCCGCACTGTTCGCCGCTGCGCTGTGCACCATGGCCAGTGCGATGATGCCGAGCTGGCACGGTGTGCTGCTGATGCGTGCGCTGATTGGGTTGTCGTTGAGCGGTCTGGCGGCGGTCGCCATGACCTACCTGAGCGAAGAGATCCACCCACAGCACATCGGCCTCGCCATGGGTTTGTACATCGGTGGCAACGCGATTGGCGGGATGAGCGGACGCTTGATCACCGGGGTATTGATCGACTTCGTCAGCTGGCACACAGCGATGCTGGTGATCGGTGGCCTGGCGCTGATTGCCGCGGCGGTGTTCTGGAAAATCCTCCCCGAATCGCGCAACTTCCGCGCCCGCTCGCTGCACCCGCGCAGCCTGCTCGACGGTTTCACCATGCACTTTCGCGACGCCGGCCTGCCGCTGCTGTTTCTTGAAGCCTTTGTGTTGATGGGCGCGTTCGTCACGCTGTTCAACTACATCGGCTATCGCCTGCTGGCCGCGCCGTACCACATGGAACAGGCCTTCGTCGGGTTGCTGTCGGTGGTGTACCTGTCGGGCATCTACAGCTCAGCGAAAATCGGCTCGCTGGCCGACAAACTCGGTCGCCGCAAAGTGCTCTGGAGCACCATCGCGCTGATGATCGGTGGCCTGGCCCTGACGATGTTCACGCCATTGCCGCTGGTAATCATCGGCATGCTGATCTTTACCTTCGGCTTCTTTGGCGCCCACTCGGTGGCCAGCAGCTGGATCGGCCGCCGCGCCACCAGGGCCAAGGGGCAAGCATCGTCCTTGTATCTGTTCAGCTACTACGCCGGGGGAAGCATCGCCGGTACGGCGGGTGGCGTGTTCTGGCACCTGGGCGGCTGGAACGGCATCGGGTTGTTCATCGGCACGCTGCTGGTGATTGCCCTGCTGGTCGCGTTGAAGCTGGCGAAGTTGCCGTTGTTGCCACAGCACACCTCGGCTACTTGAGTACCAGCCGCGCCTCCAGGGCATCGTCACGCTTCTCCAGCGTCAGGGTTTGCAGCACGACTCCATCGCGCTCCATGCCATCGAGCCACTGCATCAACGGCTGCGCATTGCCATTGAGGGTCAGGCGCAGCAGATCGCTGTCGCTCTCCATCTGACGGATTTCCAGCCCCGCCGCCGCGGCGCTTTCGCTGATGCGCAGCGATAGCGGTTTTTCGCTGTCGACGGGGACATGGCTGCGCGGTAACGCCCGCTGCAGTTGCGCGGCCAGCCCCGCCTGCTGTTGATACTGTCGCTCGAAAGTTTCCAGCCGCTGCCGGGTTGGTTGCCAGATCAGGCTGAAAGCCACAACCGCCAACAAAAAAGCCCCCAACACCTGCAACAGCCGTTGTTCGCGCACGGAAATGCGCCGCCATGCCTGCTTCATGCCTCGTCCTCCACGGTGAGGGTGGCGTGCACCCGGTCAGCGGCTTTGTTCGCGCTATCGAGCCGGACGGGCATGCCTTGTTGTCGCCCGCGTTCCCGCAACTGCTCCAGTTCGGTAAAGCCGCTGGCGGTCAGCTGGATTTTCCAGCCTTCGCCTGCTCGAAACTCGATGCGCTGGACCTCGACCGGACTGGCACCGATCACCTGCTCAATCAACTGGAGCAGCCCTGCAATGCGGGTGTTTTGCGAATCCACAGGCTGGCTTTGCAGGGCCTTGAGTTGTGCTGCCATATCGACGATGCGGCTTTGCTCCGGATAAAGCGCCTTGAATCGCTGTTCATTTTGGGCGGCCAGGCGACGGGCTTCGCTGTCGAGGAAGCGGATCCGCGTCTCGCTGGCACCCCAGGTCAACAGTGTCAGCATCAACAGCGCCCACCCGCCGGCACGCCATGGCAGACGCTTGCCCGGTGGGGCGAATGCGCCTTGCAGCAGGTTGATGGCCCGGGTCGGGCGCTGGGTCAGGCATTGGTCGATGACGGCGGGGACCTCACGCTCATCCAGCCATTGCATGTCCTTGGGCAATAACGGAGTGAGCAGCGCCAAGTCGTCTTGCGACAATGCCAGGCGCGCCGACAGACCTCCACCCAACAACCAGCGACCGAACCACCATGTGCCGCACGGCTGATCGCCGGACAACACATCGGCATCGACGAACACCCCGCGCACCTCGATACCCGCCTCGCGCAGCAAGTCGAGCACGGCGGCCAACCGTTCGCGGCCAATGACCATGACCGGGTAGCAGCCGTCACGATCACGAGCGCCAACGCTCAGATGCACAACTTCCAGCGCTTCACTCAGTTGATCTTCCACGGCGTAGGCCATGGCCTGGGCTTCGGGCCTGCGTCGCGACGGCCATGGCTCGCTGCGAACCCAACTGCACATTTCCATGGGCAGTAGCACATCGACCGCCTGCCCCTGCAATGCCGAGGCCGCCTGATTCAGTGGCATCGGCTGGCGTTGACCGGTTTGTGACCACAGGACGCAGGGCCAGAGGCTGGATGGCGCGTCGTGCCCCTCGGCGGTCAGGTAAAACCAAGTGTTCATCGCGGTCTCTCGTGGCTACTCATGGGAAGAAAACGTCGTTGCAGCACCGTCAGCTGTCGAGTCTTGGGGTCGTGCCCGACATCCGTGGCCAGATGCAGTTCGCGCCCGCCCCGGGTCACCTGCACCCTTATCCGATACCAGCGGCTTTGGATGCCAAGTCCGTGATTGCTCAGGCCCTGCCCGGAGAGCAACGGGTCCTGCGTAAACGCCTGGACGCTCGCCCAGGGTGTCGTTGCTACCTGACGCGCCAGCGCATCGGCGGTCGCGGCGTCCACCTCGCCGAGCGTTCTCAACAGCAGCGCCGGTGCGGTGTTGATGTTCAAGGCGGCGTCGGTGGGCAACAGCGCCACCCAGGGTTCCAGCCGCTGCAGCAGGCGAGCGTCAATGCCAGGCAGCAAGCGCAGCTGGCTCAGTTCCTCCAGCGGCCCGACCTGGCTCAGTTGCAGAGGAGGCAGTTCGAGCAGCTCGAGCAGGCGCGCCCAACGGTTGAGGGTGACCTGGTTCACCTGCCCCTGGCGTAACAACGCATTGAGATTGAAGCGCCCGGCAAGGTCATGGATATCGATTCGGATCTGCGCATCTTCAACCTCGAAACCCGGTGCCATGGCCGTCCAGCCTTGAATCCGCTCGACGGGTTTTTTCGCGTCCTGCAACGCATCGCGCAACAGCAACAACGCCCAGGTTTCCCCGCCCAATGCGAGTTGCCGCAGCTGTATCTGCTGCAACTGTTGCCCACTGCTTTGCAGCGCAAGGTGATGGCTGCGCAACACGCCACCAATGATCAGCAGTGCCAGGCTCATGACCAGCAATACACTGATCAACGCAATGCCGCGTTGCCGCCCGTTCACGGCAATGCACCCGGCATCGGCAACACCCGACGAATCGATTCGAAGCGCCCGACCGACACTTGCACTTCCAGCGCCATGGGCGCCTTCGCGTCCTTCCCGGCCGGCCAATGAGCAACCCAGCCGGACTGACTGTCGAACAGACGCCAGCGCAACTCACGAATATCTTCGAGCAGTTTTTGCCGCTGCACGAACTCCGTACCTTCACCCTGGCTTTCGCGCCACAGCACGCCGCCATCGAGTCGATAGGTCAGCGCCTGACGCTCACTGCGCGGTTGGTCCAGAGGATTGCGCCAGTGACTGCGCTGGAACTGCAAAAGCGCCGGTGCGAGCACCATCGGCTGTGCGGTGACGTGCAGCAGATCCCGCTCGATCACCGCCATCGCTCGTTGCAGGCTCCTGAGTGCTCGCTCGTGGGCTGTCGTGCCCTGTTGCACTCGCAGCACGCTATCGAACAAGCCCCAACTGGCCAGCCCCAGCACGGCGAAGATGGCCATGGCGATGACCAGCTCCAGCAAGGTGAACCCGCGCTGCTTATTCATGAACCGCGAGTATCCAGCCGCTGGCACGATGCAAGGCGTGCGCACTGTTCGCCGGGCTGACCTGAATGTCGACCTGGAGCAAACGCGGATCGCCGGTGGCGCTGATGCGCTGTTGCAGCACCCAGTCGCGCTGATCCATAGACACGACCTGTTGTTGCTGACCGGCCGCCAGGCCGGATTGCAGGCGTAGCTCGCTCAACCGGTTGTCCGCCAGCCACGCCGCAAACAGTCGCTCCTCAACCGCGCCGCGCTGCTTCACCGCGTATTGACTGGCCGACAGCACGGCTGCCGCCAGTGTCGCGAAGACCGCCAGGGCCACCATGATTTCCAGCAGCGTGAAGCCATCCATGGACGACAAGGATGGCCGGCTAGTCATCGATCGCCACCTCGCCGATGCCATCGCCGGACAGGCTCAGCCAGGTCCTGTTGCTGGACTCGAATGTCAGCGTGAAGGCACTGGTTTCATCGTTGCTGAGCAACAGCAACTGCGGCGGTCCTTCATCAGCGTCCAGCTCTACCCCATAGCCGTCCTGCTGCAAACGTACTCGCACGCTCAAAGGCCAGGCAGTCAGCTCCTCCACCGGCTCCCACCCGCCATCACTCCGGCGCATCACCCGATGGCCATCAGTACCCAGCCGCAAGCCATACTCCTGCCCCTCGAACACCGCACGCTCACGCAATTGATGAATCACCTGCACCATCGCCTCGGCTTCCTGCCTGACCTCGCGCGCGGGACTGCCCCCACCGACAAAGCTCACCATGCCCAGCAAGACGCCAACCACGACAATCACGATCATCAGCTCCAATAACGTAAACCCCCGACAGCGGTAGCCCACGGATCAATTGCCCCAATTGCCGATTTCGGCTGCAAACCCTTCGCCGCCCGAAACGCCATCAGCGCCCAGGGAAAAAAGGTCGTAAGTGCCATCTGCCGATCGCACACCCGGATTGAGGTACTGGTAAGGCGTACTCCACGGGTCGACCGGCATGCTCTTGAGGTAACCCTGAGGGTTCCAGCCCCGTGCCGCGGGCAGTCCGGAGGGACGTTTGACCAACGCTTCCAGGCCTTGCTGGGTCGAAGGGTAATGAGCGTTATCGAGGCGATACATTTCCAGGGCGGTGGCGATGGCCTGGATATCGATTCTGGCGGCGGTAACCTTGGCTTGATCAGGGCGGCTCATGAACTGTGGCACCACGATAGCCCCCAGCACGCCGATGATGACCACCACCACCATGATTTCGATCAGGGTAAAACCACGTTGCGCGCGGGAAAGGTTTTTACGGACAGGTTGCATGGATCAATTCACCAATTGGTTGAGGCTGAGAATCGGCAGCAGGATGGCCATGACGATCAGCAGCACGACGCCGCCCATCAGCACCAGCATTGCCGGCTCGAAGAGGCTCACCACCAGCGCAATGCGCGCGGCGAGGCTGTTTTCCTGTTGTTCGGCGGCCCGGGCCAGCATGCGGTCGAGTTCGCCGGCACGTTCGCCGCTGGCGATCATGTGCAGCATCATCGGCGGGATGTCCCCGCTCAGTTCAAGGCCACGGGTCAGCGTTCCGCCTTCGCGGACGGAGCGGGCGACATCGACCATCCGCGCGCGGATGGTCAGGTTGCCGATGACCGCGGCGGCAATCTCCAGTGCGTCCACCAACGGCACGGCACTTTTGCCGAGGATTGCCAGGGTGCTGGCAAACCGCGCGGCTTCCATGGCACGCAGCACTTCACCAATGACTGGTGCATTCAGCACCCAACGATGCCAGCGCAGGCGCCACTGCGGCTGCTGCCAGCTCCAGCGCCACAGGCCGAACAGCGTCGCCAGCACGCTCATCAACAACAGGAAATGGTTGCGCAGGCCGTTGCTCACACCGATCAGCGCCTGGGTCAGCCAGGGCAACGGCTGGCCGCTGTCGACGAAGATCTTCACCACATCCGGCACCACATAACCGAGCAGAAAACCGACGATTGCCAGGCTGGCCAACATCAGGATCAACGGGTACACCAGGGCCATCTGGATCTTTTGCCGCGAGGCCTGGCGGGCCTGGGTGTAGGCCGCCAGTTGCTCCAGCACATGGCCCAGATGCCCCGAGCGTTCTCCAGCGGCAACGGTGGCGCGGAACAACTCGGGGAAAGCCCTGGGAAATTGCCCCAGTGCCGAGGCCAGGGCGTGGCCTTCCATCACCCGGCTCCTGACCGCCGAGAGCAAGCCCGCCACCTTGCGCTTTGAGCTCTGCTTCGCCACCGCATCAAGCGCTTCTTCCAGGGGCAGTCCGGCCTGAACCAGCGTTGACAATTGCAACGTCAACAGCGCCAGATCAGCTGCGCTCAGGCTTCTTCCGCGAGGTTGCCTGCCTGTGCCACTGCCGATCCGGACTTCGGTCAACACACGTGGCCACAAGCCGCGCTCACGCAACAACTGTCGCGCATGGCGGGGTCCATCGGCCTCCAGTCGTCCCCTGCAGGATCGTCCCTGGGCGTCGTGGGCGCGGTAGTCGAAGGTCGGCACCGGTCAGTTCTCCTGCGTCACACGCAGCAACTCATCGAGGCTGGTCAATCCTTCCAGCACCCGCTGGCGCCCGTCCTGGAACAGGCTGCGCGAGACCTTGCGCGTTTCGTCGACGAGGATTTGCTCGCGGGCGCCCTGATGGATCAGCGCCGAGACGGTGGGTGTCACGCTGATCAGTTCGTAAATGCCGATGCGTCCGCGATAGCCGTGCTGGCACTGTTCACAGCCCGAGGCCTTGAACAGGGTGTGCGGCGTGCTCGTGTCGAGCCCCAGGCGCTGGCAGGCCGCCGCGTCGGCGATGTACGAAACCTTGCAATGAGGGCACAAGGTGCGCAGCAGGCGCTGGGCCAGAATACCCACCAGCGAGGACGCCAGCAGGTAGGCATCGACACCCATGTCCACAAGCCGCGTGACTGCGCCGGCCGCGCTGTTGGTGTGCAGGGTCGAGAGCACCAGATGCCCGGTCAAGGACGCCTGGACAGCGATCTCAGCGGTTTCGCGGTCACGGATTTCGCCAACCATCACCACATCCGGGTCCTGGCGCAAAATCGCCCGCAGGCCCCGGGCGAAGGTCATGTCGACCTTCGGATTGACCGGCATCTGGCCGACACCCGGCAGGTGATATTCGATCGGGTCTTCGACCGTGAGAATATTGCGGGTCTGGTCATTCAGGCTGCTCAGCGCGGCGTACAGGCTGGTGGTCTTGCCGGAACCGGTCGGCCCGGTCACCAGCAAAATGCCGTGGGGTTTGCCCAACAACTGGCGCAGGACCGCGAGGGTATCGTCCGGCATGCCCAGCCGATGCAGGTCCAGGCGCCCGGCCTGCTTGTCGAGCAGACGCAGCACCACCCGTTCGCCATGGGCCGAAGGCAGCGTCGAGACCCGCACATCGACTTCATGCCCGGCCAGGCGCAAGGCCATTCGCCCATCCTGGGGCACGCGCTTTTCCGCAATGTCCAGGCGCGCCATGACCTTGATCCGCGACACCAGCAGCGTCGCCAGTTCGCGCTTGGGCCTGAGCATCTCACGCAGTTGGCCATCCACCCGCATGCGCACCGACAGATAATGCTCGAAGGTTTCCAGGTGCACATCCGAGGCATGCTCACGCACCGCTTCACCGAGCAGCGCGTTGATCAGGCGAATGATCGGTGCGTCGCCCTGTTGCTCCAGCAGGTCGGCGGTTTGCGGGACCTGATCGACCAGGCTGAGCAAGTCCAGTTCTTCGTCCAGCCCCTGGGCAACTTGCTCCACCGCACTGTGCCCCTCGCGATAGGCCGCCGCCAGGCGCGAGGCGTACTCATCGGCCCCGACGATTTGAAACGGCAATGCCCGCCCGCACACCCGGCGCGCTTCCGCCAATGCGGTGAGCGGCGCATCACTGCGCAGGGCAAGACGCAGATCGTCGCCGTCATGCTCCAGCAACACGCCAAAACGCCGGGCGAAGCCGAAGGGCAATTGCTCGCAGAGTTCGCTCATGGATTCACTGCGCCTTGCCGCGCAAATCGAACACTGGCGCGTCGCTGGCCGGTTCGAACAACCCGCGCGCCTCGGACGGCAGCAACAACGAGTTGTTTTCCCCCGCCCCTGATTTGCTCAAGTCACGCAGCGCGTTGTAACGCTGCTGGCTGACCTGGGACAGGTCTTCCTTGCTGCGCACGATGGTCGGGCGCAAGAACACCATCAGGTTGCTTTTGGTCTGGGTGTCGCGGCTCCAGCGGAACAACGCGCCGAGGTAGGGAATGTCACGCAGCAGCGGCACGCCGCTTTTCTGGGTGCGCACGCTGTCCCTGATCAGGCCGCCGATCACGATGATTTCGCCATCGTCGGCGAGGATGGTGCTCTTGAGCGCCCGCTTGTTGGTGATCAGGTCCGAGGAATCGATGCCCGACACCGACGGTGCGATGTCCGACACTTCCTGCTCGACCTCCAGGCGTAACGTCGAGCCTTCGTTGATGTAAGGCTTGATCTTCAGGCTGATGCCGACGTCCTTGCGCTCGACGGTGGTGAACGGATTCTCCGCGCCGTTGCTGTTGGTGGCGTAGGAACCGGTCTTGAACGGCACGTTCTGGCCGACGATGATCTCGGCTTCCTGATTGTCCAGGGTCAACAGGCTTGGCGTGGACAGCAGGTTGCTGTGGGTGTTGCTGGCCAGCGCCGAAACCAGCGCACCGAAGCGGTCGCTGCCCAGTTGCAGGATCGCCCCTTCAGGCGCCGATCTTTTCTCGTCGAACTTCAGCCCGCCGACGATCGGAATGTCGGTGCCGGGAAAGTTGATGAAGCCCTTGGCGTCACCCGTGTTGAGGTTCCACTGCACGCCGACGGCCTCGGCGATGTCGCCGGAAATCTCGACGATGGCGGCATGGATCAATACCTGGGCCCGTGGCTGGTCCAGCTGACGCACGATGTTTTCGATGGTCCGCACCTGCGCCGGCTCGGCGATCAGCACCAGCGCGTTCTGGCTTTCGTCGGCCTTGATCATGAAGGTTGCAGCGCCAGACGTGTCCTTGGCGCTGCCGATGGCGGATGTCTGCTTTCTGCCCTGCCCCATCGACTCCAGGATCTCGGCCAACTGCTTGGCATCGCTGTGACGCAGGCGAATCACCCGTGCATTGTCGAGGGTCGTGGTGGCCGGCGTATCCAGACCTCGGGCCAGTTCGATCAAGCGCTGGCGAACGACCGGCGGGCCGATGAAAATCAGGCGATTGGTCCTGGTGTCGGCCAGTACCTGTATCGCTGACTCGGCATTGCGCTTGCCCATGGAGGCCTCGATCACCGGCGCGACATCGCCCGCCTGGGCATGCTTGAGCTGAACCACCGCGTGCAGGTTGTTCTGCCCGGAGTCCAGCTCGCGGATCACCCGGGCAATGCGCTTCACATTGGCAGCCGTATCGGTCAGCACCAACGCATTGGCCGACACCGAAGGGCCGACATAACCATTGGCAGACACCAACGGTCGCACCAGCCCGGCGATATCGGAGGCACTGCTGGTGTTCAAGCCGATGACCTCGGTCACGAACTGCGACGCCGTAGTGGTTTTCACCGTGCCCTGGCCGGCCCGGGTCTTGGCCTCGGCAACCGGGGTGATGAGAATCCGGTCGCCCTCATCGATCACCGTGAAGTTGTGGGCGTCGAGCACCGAATAGAACAACCGACGCACCCCTTCACGATCGAGGGCCTGCCGGGACATGACGGTGATACGACCGGAGACTTTGGGGTCCAGCACCACGGTGGTTCCCAGAATGCCGGAGATCTCTTCGACGATGTCGCGCAGCTCAGCGTTGTTCATCGCCAGCTGCCATTTTTCTTCCTCGGCCTGAAGCGCGCCGTGGGAAAGCGTTACCACCATGGCGACGAAAAAAATCACCGGTCGCAGTGCTTGTGCACCGAGAAAGCTATTCATGAACTTGATCACTCTGTCGACCCGGCAAACGGGCTAAAAAAACGCGGAGAACCGCTGGGCACTTGGGGCTTGCCGTGAGGGTCGAGCCGTTGCAGAAAACCCGTGACGGGAGGCTGCAGCGTCAACAGTTCTTCCCGGCCCTTGCTCCACAACACCGCATGATCGGCCTCGATGCGACGCAAGACGCTTCCCCCCGGCAAGCGCTCGCCGACCTGGTAGATGCGCGCGCCTTGCGAGTCCGCCAGCAGCACCCGGGACAAACCGTGGGTGACGACGAAGCTTGCCTGCAAGGTCAGCGGTTCCGCGCTTGGCAGCAATTCGGCACCCGTCGTCAGACCGAGCACCGTTGCAACCGCCGTTGCGTCGAGCGCTTGACGGGGTGCGGGAGCGGTTCGCGATGTTTCGACCGGAGTTGGCAACACCAACTGTTCGCGATAGCGCCACTCCTGCCAGCCCAGGAATGCCCCATAGACCAGCGGCACAACCAGCAGGCTCGCCTTGCTCAGAAGCAAGGCCAGCCCAGTCAAACGTTCGCGCGAAAACCTCACCATGGGCTCACTCAAGTCGCTCGGACACAGGCTTGCCGCACAGCCGCAAAGACATCCGTCGCAGCACCCGGTGGTTGCAGGCCTCATACAGGATGACGGCGCCGATGTGGGCGGCCACTTCCGCAGACAACCAATGCAGCAACACGCGCCGTCTGGAATAACCCGAAACCGTCATTTTCAACTCGATCAACGTCAGGGGAATAAAGCTTCAGGCGATCGTCTACCGATCGCCTGAAGTACTACGAGGGGGACTTACAACTTGTTCCACGCCATGTGCCAGTGAGCACCGACACTCGGTTCGAAGCCGTTGGCGGAGGGGCTGTACTGCTTGCAGAAACCCGACTCAGGGAATGGCTTGCACTCAAAGACTTCGTTGGTCTTCGGATGCAACACCTTGGTGCCCGCGGTGTAGTCGCTGAGGCCTTCAGGGAACACGAAGTCGTATTCGATGCCGGCGCCTTCACCGGTCAGTTGGGTGGTCTGGGTGTCCTGACGGGTCGTGCGACCTTCCAGAGTGGTGCCGACCAGGGTCAGAGTGTGTGCGCCCGGGTTGCTGCTCACATCCATGGACAGCGAGGTAGAGCCACTGGCCACTTGTTTAGAGGTGGCGCCTACCGGTTTGTTGTTCTGGTCGAGCAAGGTGGCTTCAACGTTCATCGCACGGTTCGCGATCATGCTGAACTCGACCTTCGCCCGGCCTTTATCCAGAACGTATTCGGCTTGCTGCGAGGCCACCGCCATGCGCGCAGCGGTGTCTTCCTTCATGTCCAGTTGCACTTCGTAGCGGACCACTCCGCTTTCTTTTTGTGCGTAGAGGCTGTTGGTGCCTTTGATCGGCTCGACATTGCCGCTCTCGTCGCGGATACCGGCGCGAACAAGGGTGTGGGTCTGGTTGATTTTTTCGGCCAGCTTGAACGACCAGTTTTGCGGCGTGCCGTCTTCAGCGTTATCGATGCTGATTTCGACGCTGTAGTCCGGGCTCTCGCCATTGGCGGTGAACGCGCGGGCCTTGACCTTGTCGCCCACCAGCAATGCAGTCGAAGGAGCAATGCTGCCTACGGAAGACCAGCCGCCAGGCAGCTCAGGCTCCGCCAGGATGTTCAGATCCGTAGCGTTGTAGAACGCGGCATCGGTATCGCCCACGGTCCAGATGGCCAGGACGACATGATGGCCAGACTTGTCTGCCGGAATGTTGCAGTTGTGCTTGTCGCTGGACTCAGGACGCTGGTTGCCGCCGTCGATGGTGCAGAACGGCGTGCTTTCGAAGGTGGCGCGTTTGAGCGATTCGTTCGGATTCCAGCCGTTGCGGGTGATGAAATACTCGTGCTTGGTCGCTGGGTGAACCGCTGTGTAATGCCATTTGAAATCGATGTTGCGGTCCTTGATTTCCGTCAGGTGCCAGCGGGTGGCGGACTGTGCGTCCATGGCGGAGAACAGCGCGTGACCACCGCTGGCGATCTTGCCATCGACCGGCCCCTGCAAGGGAGCACCGCCGATGCCTGCCGGAAAGCCTTTGAAGGTTTCACCGACACTTTGCGGCTCGTACTGGGCGCCACCGCAGTTTGTGTTCAAACCTTTCTGGCAAGCCAACGCACGCGAAGGCGGCACTTCCAGATAGCCATGGGCGGAAACGGTTTGAGAGGTCAGCATTGCCGATAACAGGATCATCGATGAAGTGCAGGCCGTTAAAGCACTTCTTTTATCAAATGTAATTTTCATGACGGATTCCAGACTGCTTATCGAAAACAACGCACCTTGCAGGCGGCGATGTTCCCTTCGTTATTGTTCAGAATTGCGCTGAACAGGGGTCTGGAACCTTACGGGGATGACGATGAGTTCTATGTAGGAGTAATCATCGAACCAGGCGGGAATAGTCTGCGCCTTCGGATTTCCGACAAAGAAAGGAAACACGCTTACAGGAAGAAACGCTTTATCCGGGCCGTGTTTCTGCAGGAAATAAAAAAGCCTGTCCGGCACGAGGCGGGACAGGCTTCTGGAATACGGTGTTGACCGTTACTCGTGATATTGCGCCGACAATTCATGCACGGCACGCAGGAATGCACCGGCGTGTTCCGGATCGACTTCCGGCGTGATGCCATGGCCGAGGTTGAACACGTGGCCGCTGCCCTTGCCGTAGCTGGCCAGAATACGCCCGACTTCTGTGCGGATCGCTTCCGGTTTGGCGTAGAGCACGGTCGGGTCCATGTTGCCTTGCAGCGCGACCTTGTCGCCGACACGGGCACGGGCGTTGCCGATGTCGCAGGTCCAGTCCAGACCCAATGCATCAGCACCGGCGTCGGCGATGCTTTCCAGCCACAGGCCGCCGTTCTTGGTGAACAGGATCACCGGCACCTTGCGCCCTTCGTGCTCGCGGATCAGGCCGCTGACAATTTTCTTCATGTAGGCCAGGGAGAATTCCTGGTACGCCGCCGCCGACAGGCTGCCGCCCCAGCTGTCGAAGATCTGTACCGCTTGCGCACCGGCCATGATCTGGCCGTTGAGGTAGCTGGTGACCGTCTGCGCGAGCTTGTCCAGCAACAGGTGCAAGGCTTGCGGGTTGTCGTAGAGCATGGTTTTGGTCTTGCGGTAGTCTTTCGACGAGCCGCCTTCGACCATGTAGGTGGCCAGGGTCCATGGGCTGCCGGCAAAGCCGATCAGCGGCACACGGCCGTTCAGTTCGCGGCGGATGGTGCTGACCGCGTCCATCACGTAGCCAAGGTCTTTCTGTGGGTCAGGAATCGGCAGGGCTTCGATGTCGGCCAGGGTGCTGACGACTTTCTTGAAGCGCGGACCTTCACCGGTTTCGAAGTACAGGCCCTGGCCCATGGCATCGGGGATGGTCAGGATGTCGGAGAAGAGGATCGCCGCGTCCAGTTGTGGATAGCGGTCGAGCGGCTGCATCGTGACTTCGCAAGCGAACGCCGGGTTCATGCACAGACTCATGAAATCGCCGGCCTTGGCACGGCTGGCGCGGTATTCAGGCAGGTAGCGACCGGCCTGACGCATCATCCACACGGGGGTGACGTCTACAGGTTGCTTGAGCAGGGCGCGCAGGAAACGGTCGTTCTTCAGGGCAGTCATGTCGGCATCCGGAAAAAAAGTGAGGGCATTTTCTCAGAGCCGGGCGCAAAAGGCACGGCAAGAGCGGAGGCTTTTGTCTTTCGGGTCAATTTGTCGCAATGAAATACAGAGTTTAGCAACACCACGAAACAACTGTGGGAGCGGGCTTGCTCGCGAATGCGGTGTGTCAGGCAACAAAACTGTCGACTGATACTCCCTCTTCGCGAGCAAGCCCGCTCCCACATTTTTACTGCATTCGGCTCAGGATCAGGGTTTAGACCCCCAGATAATCCAGGATCCCTTCGGCGGCATTACGGCCTTCGAAGATCGCCGTCACCACCAGATCGGAACCGCGCACCATGTCGCCACCGGCGAAGATTTTCGGGTTGCTGGTCTGGTGCTTGTACTGACCTTGTTCCGGCGCCACCACGCGGCCCTGGCTGTCGGTCTGGATCTCGAACTGCTCGAACCACGGCGCCGGGCTTGGGCGGAAGCCGAAAGCGATGACCACGGCGTCGGCCGGGATGATCTCTTCGGAACCCGGGATTGGCTCGGGGCTGCGACGGCCACGGGCGTCCGGCTCGCCGAGACGGGTCTCGACCACTTTCACGCCCTCGACCTTGTCTTCACCGACAATGGCGATCGGCTGGCGGTTGTAGAGGAACTTCACGCCCTCTTCCTTGGCGTTCTTCACCTCTTTGCGCGAGCCCGGCATGTTCGCTTCGTCACGACGATAGGCGCAGGTCACCGACTTGGCGCCCTGACGGACCGAGGTGCGGTTGCAGTCCATCGCCGTGTCGCCACCACCGAGTACCACGACCTTCTTGCCTTTCATGTCGACGAAATCTTCCGGCGACTTTTCAAAGCCCAGGTTGCGGTTGACGTTGGCGATCAGGAAGTCCAGTGCGTCGTACACGCCCGGCAGGTCTTCACCGGCAAAGCCGCCTTTCATGTAGGTGTAGGTGCCCATGCCCATGAATACCGCATCGTATTCTTCGAGCAGTTGCTCCATGGTCACGTCCTTGCCGACCTCGGTGTTGAGGCGGAACTCGATGCCCATGCCGCTGAAGACTTCGCGACGATTGCTCAGCACGGTCTTTTCCAGCTTGAACTCGGGGATACCGAAGGTCAGCAGACCGCCGATTTCCGGGTTCTTGTCGAACACCACCGGGGTTACACCACCGCGCACCAGCACGTCGGCACAGCCCAGGCCCGCAGGCCCGGCACCGATGATCGCGACACGCTTGCCGGTCGGCTTGACCTTGGACATGTCCGGGCGCCAGCCCATGGCGAACGCGGTGTCGGTGATGTACTTCTCCACCGAACCGATGGTCACCGCGCCGAAGCCGTCGTTGAGGGTGCAGGCACCCTCGCACAGACGGTCCTGCGGGCACACCCGACCGCAGACTTCCGGCAGGGTGTTGGTCTGGTGCGACAGTTCGGCGGCCTGGAGGATGTTGCCCTCGGCCACCAGTTTCAGCCAGTTGGGAATGAAGTTGTGCACCGGGCACTTCCATTCGCAATACGGGTTACCGCAACCCAGGCAGCGGTGGGCCTGGTCGGCCGACTGCTGGGGTTTGAAGGGTTCGTAGATTTCCACGAACTCTTTCTTGCGTTGACGCAACAGTTTCTTCTTCGGATCCTTGCGCCCGACCTCGATGAACTGGAAGTCATTATTCAGACGTTCAGCCATTTTAAAACCTCATCAAACTCTTCAGGCGCATATCACTGCGGGTTGGCACGGGTGCTGGAAAGCAACGACTTCAGGTTGGCAGCCTTGGGCTTGACCAGCCAGAAACGGCGCACGTAATCATCGAGGTTCTCGGCGAGTTCACGACCCCACTCGCTGTCGGTCTCCTCGACGTACTCGTTCAGCACGCGTTGCAGGTGGCTACGGTAGGCTTCCATCGCCTCGCCGCTGATCCGCTGGATTTCCACCAGTTCGTGGTTGACCCGGTCAACGAAACTGTTGTCCTGGTCGAGCACGTAGGCGAAACCACCGGTCATGCCAGAGCCGAAGTTGTAACCGGTCTTGCCCAATACGCAGACGAAACCACCGGTCATGTACTCGCAGCAGTGATCGCCAGTGCCTTCCACGACAGTGTGGGCACCGGAGTTACGCACGGCGAAACGTTCGCCCGCGGTACCAGCGGCGAACAGCTTGCCGCCGGTGGCGCCGTACAGGCAGGTGTTGCCGATAATGGCACTGTCCTGGGTGCGGTAGACACTGCCCTTCGGCGGAACGATGACCAGCTTGCCGCCGGTCATGCCCTTGCCGACGTAGTCGTTGGCGTCGCCTTCCAGGTACATGTGCAGGCCACCGGCGTTCCACACGCCGAAGCTCTGCCCGGCCGTGCCTTTGAAGCGGAACGTGACCGGCGCGTTGGCCATGCCCTGGTTGCCGTGCTTGCGCGCGATTTCGCCGGAGATCCGTGCACCGATGGAACGGTCGCAGTTGCAGATTTCCAGGTCGAAATCGGCGCCGCTCAGGTCATTGATCGCCGAGGTGGCCATGGTGACCATTTTCTCGGCCAGCAGGCCTTTGTCGAACGGCGGGTTGCGTTCCACACCGCAGAACTGCGGTTTGTCCGCCGGCACGTGGTCGCTGCCCAGCAACGGGGTCAGGTCCAGGTGATGCTGCTTGGCGGTCTGGCCTTCGAGGACTTCCAGCAGATCGGTACGACCGATCAGCTCTTCGAGGGAGCGCACGCCCAGCTTGGCCAGCCACTCACGGGTTTCTTCGGCGACGTAGGTGAAGAAGTTCACCACCATGTCGACGGTACCGATGTAGTGATCCTTGCGCAGCTTCTCGTTCTGGGTCGCAACGCCGGTGGCGCAGTTGTTCAGGTGGCAGATGCGCAGGTATTTGCAGCCCAGGGCGATCATCGGCGCGGTGCCGAAGCCGAAGCTTTCAGCGCCGAGGATGGCCGCCTTGATCACGTCGAGGCCGGTTTTCAGGCCGCCGTCGGTCTGCACCCGGACTTTGCCGCGCAGGTCGTTGCCGCGCAGGGTCTGGTGGGTTTCGGCCAAGCCGAGCTCCCACGGAGCGCCTGCGTATTTGATCGAGGTCAGCGGCGATGCACCGGTGCCGCCGTCGTAGCCGGAGATGGTAATCAAGTCCGCGTAGGCCTTGGCCACACCGGCAGCGATGGTGCCGACGCCCGCTTCTGCAACCAGCTTCACCGAGACCAGTGCCTTCGGGTTGACTTGTTTCAGGTCGAAAATCAGCTGCGACAAGTCTTCGATCGAATAGATGTCGTGGTGCGGCGGTGGCGAGATCAGGGTCACGCCCGGCACTGCGTAACGCAGCTTGGCGATCAGACCGTTGACCTTGCCGCCCGGCAGTTGACCACCTTCGCCGGGCTTGGCGCCCTGGGCGACCTTGATCTGCAGCACTTCAGCGTTGACCAGGTATTCCGGGGTTACACCGAAACGACCGGTGGCAACCTGCTTGATTTTCGAGCTCTTGATTGTGCCGTAGCGCGCCGGGTCTTCGCCGCCTTCACCGGAGTTGGAACGCGCACCGAGGCGGTTCATGGCTTCGGCCAGGGCTTCGTGAGCTTCTGGCGACAGGGCGCCCAACGAAATACCGGCGGAGTCGAAGCGCTTGAGCACCGATTCCAGCGGTTCGATCTCGCTGATATCCAATGGAGTGTCGAGGGTTTTGACTTTCAGCAGGTCACGGATCATCGACACCGGGCGGTTGTCCACCAGCGACGTGTATTCCTTGAACTTGCTGTAGTCGCCCTGCTGCACAGCGGCTTGCAGGGTGTTGACCACGTCCGGGTTGTACGCGTGATATTCGCCACCGTGGACGAACTTCAGCAAACCACCCTGCTGGATCGGCTTGCGCGGGCTCCAGGCTTCGGTGGCCAGGGCTTTCTGCTCGGCTTCGATGTCGACGAAACGCGCGCCCTTGATGCGGCTTGGCACACCACGGAAGCTCAGGTTGCAGACTTCCTCGGACAGGCCGATGGCTTCGAACAACTGCGCACCACGGTACGAAGTGATGGTCGAGATGCCCATCTTCGACAGGATCTTGAGCAAGCCCTTGGTGATGCCTTTACGGTAGTTCTTGAACACCTCGTAGAGGTCGCCCAGTACTTCACCGGTACGGATCAGGTCACCCAGCACTTCATAGGCCAGGAATGGGTAAACGGCAGAGGCACCGAAACCGATCAACACGGCGAAGTGATGCGGATCGCGAGCGGTCGCGGTTTCCACCAGGATGTTGGAGTCGCAACGCAGGCCTTTTTCGGTCAGGCGGTGATGCACCGCGCCGGTGGCGAGCGAAGCGTGGATCGGCAGCTTGCCCGGGGCAATGTGACGGTCACTCAGCACGACCTGGGTACGACCAGAACGCACGGCTTCTTCAGCCTGATCGGCCACGTTGCGGATCGCCGCTTCGAGACCGACGCTTTCGTCGTAGTTGAGGTCGATGATCGCGCGCTCGAAGCCCGGACGATCGAGGTTCATCAGCGAGCGCCACTTGGCCGGGGAAATGACCGGCGAGCTGAGGATCACGCGCGAAGCGTGTTCCGGCGACTCCTGGAAAATGTTGCGCTCGGCACCGAGGCAGATTTCCAGCGACATGACGATGGCTTCACGCAGCGGATCGATCGGCGGGTTGGTGACCTGCGCGAACTGCTGGCGGAAATAGTCGTACGGCGTGCGCACGCGCTGGGACAGCACGGCCATCGGCGTATCGTCGCCCATCGAGCCCACGGCTTCGTAGCCCTGTTCGCCGAGCGGACGCAGCACCTGGTCTCGCTCTTCGAACGTGACCTGGTACATCTTCATGTATTGCTTGAGCTGATCGACGTCGTAGAACGCCGAACCGTGGTCGTTGTCTTCCATGGTCGCCTGAATGCGCAGGGCATTCTTGCGCAGCCATTGCTTGTACGGATGACGGGACTTCAGGCGGTTGTCGATCGCATCGGTGTCGAGGATCTGACCGGTTTCGGTGTCCACGGCAAAGATCTGGCCCGGTCCCACACGGCCCTTGGCGATCACGTCTTCAGGCTGGTAGTTCCAGACACCGATTTCCGAGGCCAGGGTGATGAAGCCGTTCTTGGTAGTGACCCAACGCGCCGGACGCAGACCGTTACGGTCGAGCAGGCACACCGCGTAACGACCATCGGTCATTACCACGCCAGCCGGGCCATCCCACGGCTCCATGTGCATCGAGTTGTATTCGTAGAACGCACGCAGATCCGGGTCCATGGTCTCGACGTTCTGCCACGCAGGCGGAATGATCATCCGCACACCGCGGAACAGGTCGATGCCACCGGTGACCATCAACTCGAGCATGTTGTCCATGCTCGAGGAGTCGGAACCGACGCGGTTGACCAGCGGGCCGAGTTCTTCCAGGTCCATCAGGTCGTTGGTGAACTTGGTGCGACGGGCCACGGCCCAGTTGCGGTTGCCGGTGATGGTGTTGATCTCGCCGTTGTGCGCCAGGAAGCGGAACGGTTGAGCCAGCGGCCATTTCGGCAGGGTGTTGGTGGAGAAGCGCTGGTGGAACACGCAAATCGAGGTTTGCAGGCGCTCATCGCTCAGGTCCGGATAGAAGGCGGTCAAGTCCGCCGGCATCATCAGGCCTTTGTAAATGATGGTCTTGTGGGAAAAGCTGCACACGTAATGATCGGTGTCGGCGGCGTTGGCCACGGACGAACGACGACGGGAGGTGAACAGCTTGACGGCCATGTCCTGATCGCTCAGGCCTTCACCGCCGATGAACACTTGCTCGATCTGCGGCAGGCGCTCAAGGGCCAGGCGGCCGAGGACGCTGGTGTCGATCGGAACTTTGCGCCAGCCGACCAGTTGCAGGCCGGCGGCCAGGATCTCGCGGTTCATGTTCTCGCGAGCGGCTTCGGCTTTGACCGGGTCCTGGTTGAAGAAGACCATGCCCACTGCATATTGCTTGGGCATTTCGACGCCGAACGTTTCCTGGGCGATGGCTCGCAGGAACACGTCCGGCTTTTGAATCAGCAGACCGCAACCGTCACCGGTCTTGCCGTCGGCATTAATCCCACCGCGGTGGGTCATGCAGGTCAGGGCCTCGATGGCCGTTTGCAAAAGGGTATGACTGGGCTCGCCCTGCATATGGGCTATCAGGCCGAAACCGCAGTTATCCTTGAATTCATCTGGTTGGTACAGACCTGCTTTCATAGACACTTTCTCACCAGGCTGCCTCTTCTCGAGGCAAATTTCTTTTCAATTCAACCACTTGCCATCCGCGCCGAACGTACGCCAGCTTTGCGGGAGCAAAAGGGAGGTCATTGTACACACCGACACTTGGCCCCACAAATTTGACGACGAAATGTCGCAAATCTATGTCGCATTTGTGAAAGGTTTAAAGCGATCTGCTGTGCTAGTCAAAACTTTTTTTAATTTTGACCGCTACGACTCAAAAGCTACTATGACGCAGACACCACAAGGCACGCAGCCCGGAAGGCGGCGCGCACTTGTAGAAATTTTGAGGTGCTTGGAGAGGCGGCCTGGGTAAGGCCGCCGAATCTTCAGCGAGTTGTTGCCAGTTCCTGTTGGACGCTGGCGACAGTGCGAGGCCAAGGTTTACCAGCCTGAACCTTCGCTGGCAAGGCCTTGATGGCGGTTACGGCTGCATCGCGGCTGGCGAAGTTACCGTAGGTGATGACGTAAAGCGGCTTGCCATTGAGGACTTTCTTGAAGTAACGGTACTCGCCGCCCTGCTCCTTGACGAAGTTTTGTGCGGACGCTTCGGAGCTGGTGCCGAGGATTTGCACCACGTAGTTGCCCGGTGCCTGACCGGCGTACCAGGTTCCGCCTGCAGCCTTGGCCGCCGGAGCCGGAGCCGGTTTCTCGGCAGGCTTGGCCGCCGCAGCAACGGCTGGCTTGGCTGGGGCTGGGGCTGGAGCAGGTTTGGCCACTGGAGCAGGCGCTGGCTTGGCGGTGGCGACCTGAGTTGGCGCAGGCGTTGGCTTGGCCGCTGGCGTTGGCGCAGGGCCGGCAGGAACGCCCACAGGCGGCGCAGTGGTGGTTACCGTCGGCGGTGTGGCGCTGGAGCCTTCAACCGGCACGCCGTCGTCGCCCTCGGTAATGCCACCCGCGGCTTCAGCCAGCGGACCGCGCATGACCGGTTGCGAGTTACCGACCAACGGCAATGGCATCGGCTGCGTATTGCCGGCGAATTCGACGGCCGGAGCACCGCCATTTGCTGTTGGCTGCCCCTGACCAAGCGGCAATTGCGCCTGTTCGTTGGCCGGTGCACCTGTGGTCGGTGCCTTGTTGCGACCCGGCATCAACCAGGCGGCAGCTACCGCGACCACGACGACGGCGGAAATCGCCAATACGTGTTTCTTCGGCATATTGAACCCCATTTTTGGACGCTTCACCGCTGAGCGGCTGGCAATCATGGCTTCGATCATTGCATCGCGGGCAACCTGGTTGATGTTGCCAGGCCAACCGTCGGAGCTTTCGTGAATATCAGAGATCTGATCCGCGGTGAAAAGTTCGATACCCCGACCCGCCCCCTCAAGCCGTTGATCCAGATATTCGCGGGTCTCTTCTTCGGTGTAGGGCTGCAACTCGATGACGTGAAAACGCTCTTCCTCAAGGTGCAAGGCATCAAGCTGAGCGATCAGCGACGACTCGCCGAACAGGAACACATGGGGTCGCCCTTCCGGCGCACCAGCAGCCAGGGCCATCAAGGCTTCGAGCGCAGATTCGTCGAGCTGCTCGGCATCATCCACCAGCAAATAAACTTCCTGACCGGTAAGCGCAAGCTGCACCACCTGACCCAGGATCGTGTCGATCTCGGCGTGGGCCACGTTCAGCGCCTGGGCGACCTGGCGCAGGATGCCCGCTGCATCACCGGCACCACGGGCGGAAACCACCACACTCTGTACCGATTGCTTATTGGTGCTGGCCACCAGGGCCTGGCGCAGCAGAGTCTTGCCACTGCCCTGAGGGCCAGTGACCACCAGCAACAACTGGCTATAACGCGCCAGGTGATGCAGTTGCCCCAGCACGGGTTTGCGCTGGGCCGGGAAAAATTTGAAGCCAGGCACCCGTGGAGCAAAAGGGTCATGACTCAACTGGTAATGGCCGAGGAAAGCCTCGTCGGCATGCAAACTAGTCATCGTGTTCTTATTAACCTTTAAGCTGGGCCAGGGCGCGGTAGTCTGCCCCCAGCGTGGCCTGTAGAACCTCTTTCGGATAATCGTCGGTCACCACCGCTTCACCCATGTGGCGCAGCAGCACCAGGCGCAAACGACCGTCGATCACTTTTTTATCAATGGACATATGTTCGAGGAAATCGGCTTCTGTCATCTCTTCCGGCGGAATGACCGGCAGCCCCGCACGCCGGAACAGACGAATGCCGCGATCACGTTCCTGCTCGCTGATCCAGCCCAGTCGCGCGGACATTTCCAGCGCCATTACTGTGCCAGCAGCCACCGCCTCACCATGAAGCCATACACCATAGCCCATGTGGGTTTCGATGGCGTGGCCAAACGTGTGGCCCAGGTTCAATGTGGCACGAACGCCCGTCTCTTTCTCATCGGCACCGACCACCGCCGCCTTGGCCGCGCAGGAGCGCTCGATGGCATAGGTCAGAGCTTGCTGATCCAGACTGCGCAGGCGATCGACGTTGTCTTCGAGCCAGGTCAGGAACGGCTCATCACAGATCAGCCCGTACTTGATGACTTCGGCCAGCCCGGCGGACAGTTCGCGCGCCGGCAGGGTATTGAGGCTGGCGGTATCGATCAGCACCACGTTCGGCTGATAGAAGGCGCCGACCATGTTCTTGCCCAGCGGATGGTTGATCCCGGTCTTGCCACCCACCGAGGAGTCGACCTGCGACAGCAGCGTGGTCGGAACCTGGATGAAATCGACGCCGCGCTGGTAGCAGGCGGCGGCAAAGCCGGCCATGTCACCGATCACACCGCCGCCAAGGGCGATCACCGTGGTGCGGCGGTCATGCCGGGCGGTCAGCAGACCATCGAAAATCAGCTGCAGGGTTTCCCAGGTCTTGAAGGCTTCACCGTCCGGCAGTACCACGGAAATCACCGAGAACTGCGCCAGGCTGCGGGTCAGACGCTCGAGATAGAGCGGCGCAACAGTCTCGTTGGAGATGATCGCTACTTGCCGTCCGCGAATGTGCGGGGCCAGCAGTTCGGGCTGATCCAACAAACCTTCGCCAATATGAATCGGGTAGCTGCGCTCGCCTAGATCGACCTTGAGTGTCTGCATGTGTCCCCACAGTGAAGATGGAATCAGGCGTTCTGCCTTGAGTTAACGAATATCCACGGCCTCTGCTGGTGTGACGCCGTTCCGTAGCCATCCGCCACAACCTTGAGCGGTCATGGCGGGACGCCGAGGATAGCGCATTTCGCGCGGCGCTTTAACGGGGTGGCAACTGCTGCAAGCGCTCTAGAATGTCGAGTACGACCATTCGTGGCGGCCGCTCATCGGTTTCGACCACCAGGTCGGCAATTTCCCGATAAAGCGGATCGCGGATCGCCAACAGATCCCGAAGGGTCTTGGCCGGATCGGCGGTACGCAACAGTGGTCGATTGCGGTCGCGGGACGTGCGGCCGACCTGCTGCTCGACCGACGCATGCAGATAAACCACCCGCCCACCGGCATGCAGTGCCCGACGATTGGCTTCGCGCATGACCGCGCCCCCGCCTGTCGCCAGCACCACACCGTCGCAATCGCACAGCTCGGCAATCATTGCCTGCTCGCGATCACGAAAGCCCGGTTCGCCTTCTTTATCGAAGATCCAAGGGATATTGGCGCCCGTGCGCAATTCAATTTCCTTATCGGAATCTTTGAATGGCAGGCGCAGCTCTTTGGCCAGCAACCGGCCGATGGTGCTTTTTCCAGCACCCATCGGTCCAACAAGAATCAAATTTCGCACAGAATCAATGACTCACAGCAATCGCCTGATTATTCATGATACGCGGAGTGAGGAATACCAACAGCTCGGATTTTTTCTCCGAAACCACATCACGCCGGAAAAGGCGGCCAAGATACGGCACATCGCCAAGAAATGGCACCTTATCTACAACCTTGCTCTGAGTATTTGAGAAAACACCGCCAATGACGATGGTCTCGCCATCGTTGACCAGGACCTTGGCGTTGACTTCGTTTTTCTTGATGGGCGGTACATCCTGGACCTTGTTCAGGAAGTCCGGTTCGTCCTTGGTGACCTTGACCTCCATGATGATCCGGTTGTCGGGCGTGATCTGCGGCGTCACCTCCAGCGACAGCGAAGCCTCCTTGAACGACACCGAAGTCGCGCCGCTGGAACTGGCTTCCTGATAGGGAATCTCGGTGCCCTTGAGGATTTTCGCGGTTTCCTTGTCGGACGTGACCACCTTGGGCTGCGAGACGATTTCCCCGTTACCGGTTTTCTCCATCGCCGTCAGCTCCAGGTCCAGCAAGACGTTATCGGTGATGAACGCGATGCCGATTCCCGAGGTGTTGTTGGCTACACCCATGTCGACGAACGGTGAGTTGGTGCTGGTACTGCCGGGCGTGCCGATGGTCGATGACCCATTCAGTCCGTTGCTGACGCCGGAGGTGTTCCAGTTGCCCTTGTTCTGTATCGAACCGCCCCAGCGCACCCCAAGGCTTTTGTCATAGTCGACGTTGGCTTCGACAATGCGCGCCTCGATCATCACCTGGCGCACCGGGATATCCAGTTGCGTGACGATCCTGCGCAGCTCATCAAGCCGGTCTTGAGTCTGGTAGGCGATGATGTTGTTGGTGCGCTCATCGACGGTGATCGACCCTCGTTCGTCGGGTTTCGCTTCGGCACTGGTCACCGACTGAAAGAGCTTGGCGATGTCCGCCGCCTTGGCGTAATTGACCTGCAACAGCTCCCGACGCAACGGCGCCAGATCGGCAATCTGCTTCTGTGATTCGAGCTCCTGACGCTCACGGGCAGCAATTTCATCGGCCGGCGCAACAAGCAGGACATTACCGACCTTGCGCTTGTCCAGCCCCTTGGTTTTCAGCACCAGATCCAGCGCCTGATCCCACGGCACGTTCTGCAAGCGCAGGGTAATTCCCCCCTGTACCGTGTCGCTGGCCACCAGATTGAGGTTGGTGAAATCGGCGATCAGTTGCAGCACCGAGCGCACATCGATGTCCTGGAAATTCAGCGAAAGCTTCTCGCCGCTGTAGGCCTGTTGCCCGGCATTGCGCTTTTGCAGCTCGTCGACCGTCGCCGGGCGAACGCTGACCGTGAGCTTATTGTCAGTTTGATAGGTCGAGTAATCGAACGTGCCACCGGGTTCAATGCTGATGGTGGCTCGATCGCCGCTCGCGCTGGCATTGACGAACTGCACTGGCGTGGCGAAATCCTTCACGTCCAGACGCACGCGCAACGGCTCGGGCAACCGGGTTTTGGCAAATCCGACGATGATCCGGCCCTCGCGCTCTTGTATGTCCGGCGCAATCGATGGATCCGACAAGTCGATCACCACGTTGCCTTCGCCCTGGGTTCCCCGCTGGAAATCCACACCCCGAATGGCCTTGCCTGCCGTCGCGGCGGCTCGTGGCGGAACCGGCATTGCTGCGGCAGCCGGACTGGATGTCGACGGTTTGACTCCCTGCCCGACAACTACCAGCAAATTGTTGCCTTCAATTCGCGAGTCGTACGGGGCCGGCTGGGTCAGGTTGATGATCAATCGCGTACGGTCCCCGGCTTCCACCACCGTTGCACTGCGGGCATTTCCACTGCCGAGATCGCGAGTCTTGCTGGCCAGCCGACTGGCGACACCCGGCAAATCCAGGGCAATCCGGGCCGGTGAATCCGTTGTGTAGCCGTGGGGCACCGGGGGCGGCGCATCGAACGACAACTTCAACTCGACACGGTCACCGGGCAGCGCCGCGACATCCAGCGCCTTGAGATTGGCCGCTTGTACCATCGGCGACAACAACGCTATCCATAGCGAAAGGCCAACGGTGGAAAGAATCCTGTTCATTTTTGGAGTTCCACTATGAGTGCTCTTTCAAGGAAATGGTCCGGGGACGCTCCAGCCAAGCACCCTGACCATCAGGGACAATTTCAACCACATCGACTTGCGAGCCGCTGATCGCAACGATCCGTCCGTCGTTACGCCCCAGGTAATCGCCGACTTTCAGCCGGTGCACCCCACCCGCCCCGCGCAGCAGGGCATAGGAGCCCGTTGCATTGGAAAGGGTGCCGACCATTTCAAACTGCTCGATGTTGAAGCCTTCGAGGTATTGCCTGACCCGACCCGGGTCGGGTTTAACGTTGCGTGAGCCCCTGCGCTGAGCCGCCAGTTCAGTGCTGATCTGCGGTGAGAACGGGCTACGCAGATTCGCCGCGTTGTAAGTGAATGCCGGGTAAGACCGGAATACTGGCGTTGGTTCAATCCTCCCCGGCCCATGCAGGCGCATTTCGTTCATGTACGCGTCCAGATCGGTGTAGTCATCGCCTGCGCCACAACCGAACAGGGCAGACAGCAACACCACCACAAAAAAACAACGTGCCGGGCTCATTGATGCTGTCCCTTGTCGTTGTAGCGGTAGGTCTTGGCGAGGATGGTCAAGCGCAGCTTCGGAGCACCCTCGGGGCTGACGGGCGCAAGATCGAAATCGTGCAAGGTGACGATTCGCGGCAATCCGGCCACACCACTGACGAAGGTGGCCAGGTCGTGGTAATCCCCGGTGACCGTGATCTGGATCGGCAATTCGATGTAGAACGGCTGGGCGACCTCGGGCAGCAGCTTGATCTCTTCGAACTCCAGGCCACTGCCCAGGCCCGTACGCGTGATGTCTTCCAGCAAGCCGGGCACTTCGGTGTCGCCGGGCAGTTGCCGCAACAGCACGCCGAAGGCGTCCTCCATCTCCTTCAACTGCCGGGTGTAGAGATCCAGATTTGCCGCCATGCGGGCTTTGTCGGCGAACTGTTCCTTGAGTGTCGACTCTTCCTCGCGCTTGAGATCGAGCTGGCTCACAAGGTCGCGGGTGGAAAAGTTATAGCCCAGGGCCAGCACCAGAAGCACGAGCAAACCAGCCACCAGAAACTTGATCGCCGGCGGCCAGGAACCCATGTTGCTGGTATCCAGATCATTGATGTCGATCTTGCGCAGCCCTTCGAACCATTCGGACGGACTCATTTGCCCCCCTCCGGTGTTGCGGGCTGAACCTGGCGAACGGTCAACTGGAAGACATTAGCCTGTACCACCTGGCCGGCAGCTGTGGCCTTGACTTCGGTCAGACTCGGCGCATCGAACCAGTCTGATGCCTCGAGGTTGCGCATCAAGTCTGAAACACGGTTGTTGGATTGCGCAGCGCCGGTGATGGACAAGGTCTTTGCGGTCATTTTCACTTCGGTGAAATACACGCCGTCGGGCAGGGCTCGCGCCAGCTGGTCAAATATTCGCCCGCTGATTTGGCGATTGCCTTGCAGGCCCTGGATGATGCGCATGCGCTCGACCAGTTGCTGACGGCGCGCCTTGAGATCATTGATCTGTTTGATCCGCTCATCGACCACGGCGACTTGCTTGCCGATGTAATCGTTACGGGCGACTTGCCGGTCGATGGCGCCGCTGATGGCCTGGTTCGCGACCAGCACCGCGCCCATCGTGCCCACCATCACGGCCACCAGGACCAGCAGGAAGCGCTTGCGACGGACTTCACGCCGCTCCTCACGCCAAGGTAAAAGGTTGATCCGTGCCATCAGACGAAGCTCCTGAGGGCCAGACCACAGGCGATCATCAACGCCGGGGCATCACTCGCCAGGGCAGCACTATTGACCTTGCTGCCCAGAGTCATTTCGCAAAAAGGATTCGCGACCTGGGTCGGCGTACCCAATTGCTGCTCGATCAAACGGTCCAGCCCCGGGATCGACGCGGTACCGCCGGCCAGCAGGACATGGTCGACGGCGCTGTATTGGCCTGAGGCAAAGAAGAATTGCAACGAGCGCGACACCTGCTGCACCAGTGCCTCTCGAAATGGCTGCAAGACCTCAGCGGCATAGTTATCCGGCAGACCGCCCTTCTTTTGTGCCAGCCCCGCCTGCTCCAGCGTCAGGCCGTAGCGTCGCTGGATTTCTTCGGTCAGTTGCCGACCGCCGAACAGTTGTTCGCGGGTGTAGATAATCCGCCCGTTGTGCAGCACGCTCAGGGTGGTCATGGTGGCGCCGATGTCCACCACTGCGACCGTCAAACGCTCCTCGGCAACCGCGAGTCGACTGGCCAGCAATTCGAATGAACGCTCCAGCGCGTAGGCCTCGACATCGACCACGCGGGCGGTCAGCCCCGCCAGGGCCAGGGCTGCCTCACGGACTTCGACGTTTTCCTTGCGGCAAGCCGCTAGCAGTACGTTGACGCGATCCGGATTGCGCACGGAGGTGCCCTGGACTTCAAAGTCGATCGCGACTTCATCCAGGGGATAAGGAATGTACTGATCAGCCTCGATCTTCAGCTGGCTTTCCATCTCGTCCTCGGAAAGACCGGCATCCATCTCGATGGTCTTGGTGATCACCGCTGAGCCCGCCACGGCCACGGCCACGTTCTTGAGGCCGGTTCTGGCCTTGGCCAGCGCGCGCGCGAGGGCCAGCCCCACGCCTTCAAGCTCAGCGATATTCTTTTCGATCACCGCGCCGACCGGCAACGGCTCGACCGCATAGGCCTCAACTCGAAAACGCTCACCCTGACGGCTCAACTCAAGAAGTTTCACCGAGGTGGAGCTGATGTCGATTCCCAGGAGCGTATTGGATTTTTTGTTGAAGAGTCCTAGCACTACCAATTCCCTATGACTTTCCGTGAGTTACGGACTCTGCAATATCCATTGCGTTCAATCCACCCGTCTTGACAGCAGCGCCAATGACGCTCCCGATCAGAAAAATGCTTATAATGCCCAACGTTTTTTTCCGCATTTGCTCAAGCGCAGGTCGTTCTCATTTAGCCTGAACCCTGTTGCCCAATTCATTTTTGCCCTGGATATCCAAAAGCCTTGATTCGTCTGCTGAAGTTTTTCGGTTGGTCCATCGTCGCGGTTTTCTGCGGACTCCTTCTGGGTCTGAGCGGGGCGTACCTTTACCTTAGTCCCGGACTACCGTCCGTGGAGGCGCTGAGAAGCATCCAGTTGCAGATCCCTTTGCGGGTCTACAGCAGCGATAACAAGTTGATCGCAGAGTTCGGCGAAATGCGCCGCACACCGATCCGTTTCGCCGACATTCCCCCCAACTTCATCAATGCGTTACTAAGTGCTGAAGACGACAATTTCGCCAACCACTACGGCGTCGATCCGAGCAGCCTGATGCGTGCCGCGACCCAGCTGATCAAAAGCGGACACATCCAGTCCGGCGGCAGCACGATCACCATGCAGGTAGCAAAGAACTTCTTCCTGACCAGCGAACGCAGCTTTTCGCGCAAAACCACCGAGATCCTGTTGGCCCTGCAGATCGAACGGCAGCTGACCAAGGACGAGATCCTCGAGCTGTACGTCAACAAGATCTATCTGGGTAACCGTGCCTACGGCATCGAGGCGGCGGCACAGGTCTATTACGGCAAATCGATCCGCGATGTCAGCCTGGCGCAGATGGCGATGATCGCCGGCCTGCCCAAGGCGCCGTCGCGTTTCAACCCGCTGGCCAATCCGGCGCGCAGCAAGGAGCGTCGTGACTGGATCCTGGGACGCATGTACAAGCTCGGAAAAATCAGCGAGGCCGACTACACCACTGCGATCAACGAGCCGCTGAACGCCAGCTATCACGTGCCGACCCCGGAAGTGAACGCCCCGTACATCGCCGAAATGGCCCGTGCTGAAATGGTCGGGCGTTATGGCAGCGAGGCGTATACCGAAGGCTTCCGCGTCACCACCACGGTGCCGAGCGACCTCCAGGAACTGGCCAACACTGCGGTCCATGAAGGCCTGATGACCTACGATCAGCGCCACGGCTATCGCGGGCCAGAGTCGCGGCTGCCGGGCAAGACTCGCGAAGCCTGGGCCACCGAACTGACCAAACAACGCACCATCAGCGGCCTGGAACCGGCCATCGTGACCCAGGTCGACAAGAACGGCCTGCAAGTGCTGACCCGCACCGGCCAGGAACACGTGAACTGGGACACCATGAAGTGGGCCCGGCCGTTCCTGAATACCAACAGCATGGGCGCCAACCCGAAACAACCCTCGGACGTGGCCCAGGTCGGCGATCTGATTCGCGTGCAGCGTCAGCCGGACAATTCGCTGAAGTTCAGCCAGATCCCGCAGGCCCAGGGCGCGCTGGTATCCCTGGACCCACAGAACGGTGCCATTCGTTCGCTGGTCGGCGGTTTTGCCTTCGAGCAGAGCAACTACAACCGTGCATTGCAGGCCAAGCGCCAGCCGGGTTCGAGCTTCAAACCCTTCGTCTACGCCGCCGCACTGGATAGCGGCTACACCGCCTCCAGCCTGGTGAACGACGCACCGATCGTGTTCGTCGACGAGTACCTGGACAAGGTCTGGCGGCCGAAGAACGACACCAACACCTTCCTCGGCCCGATCCGCCTGCGTGAAGCGCTGTACAAGTCGCGCAACCTGGTATCGATCCGCCTGCTGCAAGCGATGGGCGTTGGCAAGACCATCGACTACATCACGCGCTTCGGCTTCAACAAACAGGACCTGCCACCCAACCTGTCCCTGGCGCTGGGCACCGCGACCCTGACGCCAATGGAAATCGCCACTGGCTGGAGCACCTTCGCCAACGGCGGCTACAAGATCACCCCGTACATCATCGACAAGATCGAAAGCCGCAACGGCGACACACTGTTCGTCGCCAACCCGCGGAGCGTACCTCAGGGCGGTGCGGCCAGCGATGGCATTGCCGTGCCCGCCCCTCAAGCCTTCACGGTCAGCGCAACGCCAGGCGAAGCCCCGGGCGCTACGCAGGCGCCACAAGCTCCCGCCGTGGCCGAACGCATCGTTGACGGGCGCACCACGTACATCCTCAACAGCATGCTTGAGGACGTGATCAAGCTCGGTACCGGTCGCCGCGCACTGGCCTTGGGCCGCCCTGACATTGCCGGCAAGACCGGTACGACCAACGAATCCAAGGACGCCTGGTTCTCCGGTTACAACGCCGATTACGTGACCACCGTGTGGACCGGTTTCGATCAGCCGGAAAGCCTGGGTCGCAAGGAGTTCGGTGGCACCGTCGCGCTGCCGATCTGGATGAACTACATGGGCGCCGCGCTCAAAGGCAAACCGCCGCATACGCAACAGGAGCCGGAAGGCATCCTCAGCCTGCGAGTCGACCCGATCAGCGGCCGCGCAGCCAGCCCGGGCACGCCGGGGGCCTACTTCGAACTGTTCAAGGTCGAAGATACGCCACCGTCGGGGAACGAACTGGGCAACGGCCTGGCACCTGGCAGCCCGCTGCCGGCGGATGAAGCGGCGCCGATCGATTTGTTCTGATTGCCGCAGCACTGAAAAGCCCCGTCTTCGAAAGAAGTGCGGGGCTTTTTTTGCCTGCCGGTTTTGATGCTGTCTGGCCCGGCCTCTTCGCGAGCAAGCCCGCTCCCACATTGGGCGATGGTGAGCACAGGTTTTATGTACGCTTCTAACCCTGTGGGAGCGGGCTTGCTCGCGAAGAGGCCCTCACAGGCGGCACAAAACTGTCAGGTACAAAAAAGCCCCGACTCTCACAAGCCGGGGCTTTTCGCTGAAGCGCTACAACGGCTTAGCCGTTGAACACGTCATCCACGCTTTTGAGCGGGTAGTTCTTCGGATACGGCAGGGTCGCCACACCGGTCTCGATGGCGGCTTTAGCCACGGCATCGGAGATCAGGGTGATCAGACGGGCATCCATTGGCTTCGGAATGATGTACTCACGACCGAATTCCAGCTTGATGCCGCCGTAGGCGTCGCACACTTCCTGAGGTACTGGCAGCTTGGCCAGTTCACGCAGGGCGTTGGCCGCAGCCACTTTCATTTCTTCGTTGATGCGCTTGGCGCGAACGTCCAGGGCACCACGGAAGATGAACGGGAAGCCCAGTACGTTGTTGACCTGGTTCGGGTAATCGGAACGACCGGTGGCCATGATCACGTCGTTACGGGTGGCGTGCGCCAGTTCCGGGGAGATTTCCGGATCCGGGTTGGAGCAGGCGAACACGATCGGGTTAGGCGCCATCGACAGCAGGCCTTCAGCGCTCAGCAGGTTCGGGCCGGACAGGCCAACGAACACGTCAGCGCCTTGCAGGGCGTCAGCCAGGGTGCGCTTGTCGGTCGCGTGAGCGAACACAGCCTTGTACTGGTTCAGGTCGTCACGGCCGGAGTGGATCACGCCGGTACGGTCGACCATGTAGATGTTTTCGATGTTGGCGCCCATGCTCACCAGCAACTTCATGCAGGAGATGGCGGCAGCGCCGGCACCCAGGCAAACGATCTTGGCTTCCGACAGGGTTTTGCCAGCGATTTCCAGGGCGTTGATCATGCCGGCCGCGGTCACGATAGCGGTGCCGTGCTGGTCATCGTGGAACACCGGAATATCGCACTGCTCGATCAGAGCGCGTTCGATTTCAAAGCACTCTGGTGCCTTGATGTCTTCCAGGTTGATGCCACCGAAGGTGATGGAGATGCGCTTGACGGTGTCGATGAAGGCTTGTGGGCTTTCGGAGTCGACTTCGATGTCGAAAACGTCGATGCCGGCGAAGCGCTTGAACAGCACGCCTTTACCTTCCATCACTGGCTTGGAAGCCAATGGGCCGAGGTTACCCAGGCCGAGAATCGCGGTGCCATCGGAAATGACTGCAACCAGGTTGCCTTTGCCGGTGTACTTGTAGGCCAGTTCAGGATCGCGGGCGATCTCGCGTACTGGTTCGGCTACGCCCGGGCTGTACGCCAGCGACAGGTCGCGAGCGGTAGCAGTGGCCTTGGTGAGCTCGACACTCAGCTTCCCTGGACGAGGATTGGCGTGATATTCGAGAGCGGCAGTTTTCAGATCAGACATTTTGGCATTCCGCTTTTACTGTTGGACAGACTGGTCAGCGAGGATACGCGCCTCGCAAAGTCCCCACAAGACTGACCGGTCACCCCTGTCAAGCGCCCGGCCCTACGACTTTGGGCCAAGAGCCACGGAACACAAGGGATAGACTGTTCACAATCGACATAAAAAATGTCTACAATTTTTTATTACTGTACCGCTTGAAGCATCGCCGGGTCGGTCAGGGGCAACATCCAGCGCGGCTGGCCTTCCTTGAGTCCGCCGCGGCGCGAACGGTCCAGCACCCAGCCGCGTGCCTCGACCTGCTTGCCTTCCAAGCGTTCCAGCGAGGCGATATCGAATCGCGCCAGTTGATTGGGTGCAACACGCAATACAACCGAATCCTGCAACTCGATCCAAACCCCGCCGCGATTGCGCTGAACCTTGCTCACACGACCACTGAGTACGGCAAACCCGGACGCACTGATCTGATCCGCCTTCAGTACAGGTGACTGGCGCCACACACCGAGCCCGGCCTGACGGGCGCTACGCTCCGCCGCCTGCTGACACGCGACCAGATCGACATTCGGCGCTACCGCCACCAGGAAACCGAGGCCCTCGGCGAGCATTTGCGCCTCAAGGTTAGCGCCATCTGCACCATAGACGTGGGCCAGGGTGCGGCCGTAACGATCCTTGCTTTCTTTACCGGGCAACAAACCGACCTGCCCGTCGCTGGCCGCCACCAACGCTTCGAGACGCTTGCGCGCCGCCACTGCGAACGGTTCGTCGGAGCGACCCTTCTTGCCCAGCTCCGGCGTATTAAGGCCGATCATGCGCACGTTGCGGCCATCGTCCAGGCGCAGAGTGTCGCCATCGACCACCCGCTCCACGGCGACAGAGGCCAGCCCCTCGGGTGCCGGGCAGAAAGCCTGGGCGCCGGAGAGCCAAATCGCGGACACAAAAAAGGCGCCCGCAAGGGACGCCTTTTTTAACAGCAAGGAAAAGCCCATAAGGCTTTTTAACCTTACTCTGCAGCAGCTGGAGCTTTCTTGCCGAAAGCACCGAAACGGTCTGCGAAGCGCTGAACGCGGCCGCCAGTGTCCAGAGTCTTCTGCTTACCGGTGTAGAACGGGTGGCATTCGTTGCAAACGTCGATCGCCAGGGCTTTGCCGAAGGTCGAACGGGTTTCGAACTTGTTGCCGCAGCTGCAGGTAACAGCAACTGCTGGGTATTCTGGATGGATATCAGCTTTCATGGTGTCTTCCTCGGGCTAGCGTGCCGCCACCCAACACTATTGTTGAATACCGCACGTAATTAGGCCGCGGATTCTACCAGACAATCCCATTCACGCAAGCTGTCCCTGAGACCGACCGTCTGCTAGGCTCCCGGCTTCAAGCGCATTCCCATGTGGGAGCGGGCTTGCTCGCGAAAGCGGTGTGTCAGGCGATAAATGCGTTGACTGACAATCCTTCTTCGCGAGCAAGCCCGCTCCCACAATTGATCCGCGTCCACCTCTTCTTTTGTTGCCTGCTAATCGAGATCCCCCCGCGTGCCCGACGCCATTCTGCGCCTTGCCCTGCCTTCGCCGCTGCGCCGCCTGTTCGACTACCGCGCTCCGGCCGGCGTCCTGCGCACCCAGCTGCACCCCGGCATGCGCCTGCGGGTACCGTTCGGCCGGCGCGAGATGATCGGTATTCTGGTGGAAGTCACCAACACCAGCGAAGTCCCGGCCGAGAAGCTCAAGCCGGCCCTGGCCCTGCTCGACGCTACACCACCGCTGCCGCCAGCGCTGTTCAAGCTGTGCTTGTGGACCTCCCAGTATTACCAGCACAGCCTCGGCGACACCTTGAGCTGGGCGCTGCCGGTGCTGCTGCGCCAGGGCGAGCTGGCCGAAGCGCGCCAGGAGCGTTTCTGGTCCGCCGCGCCGGGGGCCAGCCTCGATGATCCGCGTATCGCCCGCGCCCCGCGCCAGCGCGAAGCCCTGGCCACGCTGGCCCAGCATCCCCACGGCGTCGCCCATCAATTGCTGAGCAAACTGATGCTGAGCAAGGACAGCCTGGATTTGCTGCTGGCCAAGGATCTGGTGCAAGTCGAGATCCGCCGGCACGCCCCGGGCGCACGCCACGAACACTGGCTGGCGCAACCGGAACTCCCGCTGAACCCGGAGCAACGCGCCGCCTATGAGGCAATTCGCGCCGGCTTCGACAGTTATCACGCGTTCCTGCTGGCCGGCGTCACCGGCAGCGGCAAGACCGAAGTCTATCTACAGTTGATCCGCGAAACCCTGGAGGCCGGCAAGCAGGCGCTGGTGCTGATCCCGGAAATCAACCTCGGCCCGCAGACCCTGGCGCGCTTCGAACAGCGTTTCAATGCCCGTATCGCGCTGATCCATTCGGCGGTCAATGACCGCGAACGCCTCGAGGCCTGGCTGGCCGCCCGGGACGGTGAGGCCGACATCATCATCGGCACCCGCTCGGCCCTGTTCACACCGATGAAGAACCCCGGCCTGATCATCATCGACGAAGAACACGACGGTTCCTATAAACAGCAGGAAGGTTTGCGCTACCACGCTCGCGACCTGGCATTGGTGCGGGCGCGACAGGAAAACATCCCGATTGTCCTCGGCTCTGCCACCCCTTCGCTGGAAAGCCTGCACAACGCCTACACCGGCCGCTATGGGCTGTTGCGCTTGAACGAGCGCGCCGGCGGCGCCAAACAGCCGCGCTTCCTGCGTCTGGATGTCAAAAGCCGCCCGCTGGACAGCGGCATTTCCGGGCCAATGCAACAAGCCATCGGCCAGACCCTGGCCGCCGGACAACAAGTCCTGGTGTTCCTCAACCGGCGCGGCTTCGCCCCGACCCTGCTGTGCCATGACTGTGGCTGGATGTCCGAGTGCCAGCGCTGTGACGCGCGGATGACCGTGCATCAGCGTTACGGCGAGCTGCGCTGCCACCATTGCGGCTACGTCGAACGCGTGCCGCGCCAGTGCCCGAAGTGCAACAAGGTCGATCTGCGCCCCGTTGGCGCCGGCACCGAACGGGCCGAGGAGCGCCTGGCGATTCTGTTCCCGGACTATCCGGTGCTGCGGGTCGACCGCGACAGCACATCGCGCAAGGACGCGATGAACCAGCTGTTCGCGACCATTCAAAAAGGCCAGCCGTGCATCCTGATCGGCACGCAAATGCTTGCCAAAGGTCACCACTTTCCACGGGTGACGCTGGTGTCGATCCTTGACGCCGACGGTGGCCTGTTCTCCGGCGACTTCCGCGCCAGTGAGCGCATGGCTCAGCTGATCGTGCAGGTCGCCGGCCGCGCAGGTCGCGCCGAAGAGCCGGGCAAGGTGATTATCCAGACGCACCTGGCCGACCACCCGCTGCTGGTGCAGTTGACCGAACAGGGCTATTTCGCCTTCGCCGAACAGGCCTTGAGCGAACGCCGCGCGGCCGGGTTGCCGCCGTTTGCGCACCTGGCGCTGCTGCGGGCCGAGGCGCATAAACCGGGTCAGGCCGAAGGCTTCCTGGATGAGGCTTGCAGCGAGGCGGAGCGTTTGCTGGGCGAACAGAATCTGACCGGGATCGAGTTATTGGGACCAGTCCCGGCACCGATGGAGCGCCGAGCCGGGCGTTATCGTGCGCAACTGTTGGTACAGGCTACGGCGCGGGCACCCTTGCATCGATTGCTGGCCAGTTGGTTGCTGGTACTGGAGCAGATGCCGAGCGGGCGGGCGGTGCGCTGGTCTTTGGATGTCGATCCCGTAGATCTATATTGATTTTGAGATCGCTTTCGCGAGCAAGCCCGCTCCCACAGGGGGAATTGTGCTGAATGCAGAACCTATGCACACCCAGGATCTACTGTGGGAGCGGGCTTGCTCGCGAAGAGGCCCTAATTGTCACCACACATCCATATCCTGCCTGCTAAGGTTGGCAAGCCCGTCTTCGCAACGGATAATGCCCAGTTTTTCCACCAGCGCATGATGCGCCGCCGCACCTGCGGTCGAAAGAGAAGACCATGAAAGACACCATTCGCCAGCTGATCCAACAAGCCATCACCCAACTCGTCAACGAAGGTGTGTTGCCTGAAGGCCTGTCGCCGGCGATCCAGGTGGAAAACTCCCGCGACAAGAAGAACGGCGATTTCGCCAGCAACATCGCCATGATGCTGGCCAAGCCGGCCGGCATGAAGCCGCGTGATCTGGCGGAAAAAATCATCGCCGCGCTGCCGGCTGACGAAAATGTCGCCAAGACCGAAATCGCCGGCCCGGGCTTCCTGAACTTCTTCCAGAACACCGACGCACTGGCGACCCGCCTCGACGCCGCCCTGGCCGACGCCCACATCGGCGTGCGCAAGGCCGGTCCGGTGCAGCGCACCGTGGTCGACCTGTCGGCGCCGAACCTGGCCAAAGAGATGCACGTCGGCCACCTGCGCTCGACCATCATCGGCGACGGCGTGGCCCGTGTGCTGGAATTCCTCGGCGACACCGTGATCCGCCAGAACCACGTCGGCGACTGGGGCACCCAGTTCGGCATGCTGATGGCTTACCTGCAGGAAAACCCGATCACCAGCGACGAGCTGTCGGACCTGGAGAACTTCTACCGCGCCGCCAAGCAACGCTTCGACGAATCCGCAGAGTTCGCCGACCGCGCCCGTGGCCTGGTGGTCAAGTTACAGGCCGGCGACGCCGATTGCCTGGCGCTGTGGACCAAGTTCAAGGACATCTCGCTGTCCCACTGCCAGAAGATCTACGAACTGCTCAACGTCAAACTGACCATGGCCGACGTGATGGGCGAAAGCGCCTACAACGACGACCTGATCAACGTGGTCAACGACTTGAAGGCCGCAGGCATGCTGGTCGAGAGCAACGGCGCCCAGTGCGTGTTCCTCGACGAGTTCAAGAACGCCGACGGCGACCCGCTGCCGGTGATCATCGTCAAGGCCGACGGCGGCTACCTCTACGCCACCACCGACCTGGCCGCCGTGCGCTACCGCAGCGGCAAACTCAAGGCCGATCGCGCGCTGTACTTCGTCGACCAGCGTCAGGCCCTGCACTTCCAGCAAGTGTTCGCCGTGGCGCGCAAGGCCGGTTTCGTGACCCATCCGATGGAAATGGAACACATGGGCTTCGGCACCATGAACGGCGCGGACGGTCGTCCGTTCAAGACCCGTGATGGCGGCACCGTGAAGCTGATCGACCTGCTGACCGAAGCCCAGGAGCGCGCCTACACCCTGGTCAAGGACAAGAACCCGGAACTGGCCGAGACTGAGCTGCGCAACATTGCCAAGGTGGTGGGCATCGGCGCGGTGAAATACGCGGACCTGTCCAAGCACCGCACCAGCGACTACAGCTTCAACTTCGACCTGATGCTCAACTTCGAAGGCAACACCGCGCCGTACCTGCTGTACGCCTACACCCGCGTGGCCGGCGTGTTCCGCAAGCTCGGCAAGGACTTCAGCGAAGTCGACGGCCAGATCGTTCTCGAAGCGGCGCACGAACACGAACTGGCGGCGAAGCTCGCGCAGTTTGGCGAGATCCTGAACAACGTGTCCGAAAAAGGCACCCCGCACATCCTCTGCACTTACCTGTACGACGTCGCCGGCCTGTTCTCCAGCTTCTACGAGAACTGCCCGATCCTCGCCGCCGAGACCCCGGCACAAATGCAGAGCCGCCTGCGCCTCGCCGCGCTGACCGGACGCACTCTCAAGCAAGGCCTGGAACTCTTGGGCCTGGAAACTCTGGAGCGTATGTAAGTTGGCTGCCAAGAAAAAACCTGCACCCAAGCGTGGCGCCAGCCGTTACCAAGCTCCTGCAAAGCAACCGATTCCGGGTTGGTTGTGGATGGTCATCGGCCTCACGGTCGGCGCCTTCCTGGTGTTTTTGATGAAACTGGAGCCGGGCAAGGGCAGCGACACGGTCAAGCGTGAAAAAGTCGAGCAACAGCAACAGCAGAAAGCCAGCAAGATCGCCGAGGCCAACAAGACCCCGCCGAGCCCGACGCAGCCGGTGAAGCCGAAGTACGACTTCTACACCTTGCTGCCGGAATCGGAAGTCATCGTGCCGCCGGATGCCGTGCCGGAAAAAACCCTGCCGACGCCGCAAGTACCGGCCATCCCGACAACGCCGGTCACCCCGGCCGAAGCGGCGAAGATCGACACCGCGCGCGCCCAGGCAGCTTTGGCCGGGATTACTCCGCCTCCTGCGCCACCGGTCAAGGCTGCGCCTGTGACGAAGTTTTTCCTGCAGGCTGGCTCGTTCCGCAAAGAGACTGATGCGGACAAGGTGCGGGCGCAGATCATCCTGCTGGGTCAGGCCGTGGCGGTTGAGTCCGGCACGGTAAAAGACGAAACCTGGTATCGGGTACTGGTCGGACCGTTCAGCAACCGCGAACAACTGACGACCGCCCAGAAACAATTGGCGGGCGCCGGCTTCAGCAACTTGCTGTTACAACAACGCCAGAGCCGCTGACTCCTTCAGGATCACCGCGTTATCGTTCTTCGCGAGCAAGCCCGCTCCCACATTCGACCGCATTCCAATGTGGGAGCGGGCTTGCTCGCGAAGGGGCCCTGACAAACACCACAGCCCCATCTGACTCACACCACTCGTCCCCTCTCCCTTCCTACAGTTGAAATCCACTCCAGCACCCCCATATGAATGGTCATAAGGCATTTTCGCCCCGCTGCGTGGAGACTCTTCCCTTGACCACCATCGTTTCAGTTCGCCGCCACGGCAAAGTCGTCATGGGCGGCGACGGCCAGGTTTCCCTTGGTAACACCGTGATGAAAGGCAACGCGAAAAAAGTTCGCCGCCTGTACCACGGTCAGGTCATTGCCGGGTTTGCCGGCGCTACCGCTGACGCCTTTACCCTCTTCGAACGTTTCGAAGGCCAGCTTGAAAAACACCAGGGTCACCTGGTGCGCGCCGCCGTCGAACTCGCTAAAGAATGGCGCACCGACCGCTCCCTGAGCCGCCTCGAAGCCATGCTCGCCGTCGCCAACAAAGACGCCTCCCTGATCATCACCGGCAACGGCGATGTGGTTGAACCCGAAGAAGGCCTGATCGCCATGGGTTCCGGCGGCGGTTACGCCCAGGCCGCTGCCAGCGCGCTGCTGAAGAAAACCGATCTGTCGGCCCGGGAAATCGTCGAAACCGCCCTCGGCATCGCCGCCGACATCTGCGTATTCACCAATCACACCCAGACCATTGAGGAGCAGGACTGCGCCGAGTAAGCCCGTGCAGCCATCGCACCACGGCTCATTCTTGCTTGAGGTCCACTGAATATTATGTCCATGACTCCCCGTGAAATCGTCCACGAACTCAATCGCCATATCATCGGCCAGGACGATGCCAAGCGCGCCGTCGCCATTGCCCTGCGCAACCGCTGGCGCCGCATGCAGCTGCCAGAAGAGCTGCGAGTTGAAGTAACGCCAAAGAACATCCTGATGATCGGCCCGACCGGTGTCGGTAAAACCGAGATCGCCCGTCGCCTGGCAAAACTGGCCAATGCGCCGTTCATCAAGGTCGAAGCGACCAAGTTCACCGAAGTCGGCTATGTCGGCCGCGACGTCGAATCGATCATTCGTGACCTGGCCGATGCCGCGATCAAGCTGTTGCGCGAGCAGGAAATCGTCAAGGTTCGCCACCGTGCCGAGGACGCCGCCGAAGAGCGCATCCTCGACGCCCTGCTGCCACCGGCACGCATGGGCTTCAGCAACGACGATGCCCCGACTGCCGACTCCAACACCCGCCAGCTGTTCCGCAAGCGCCTGCGCGAAGGTCAGCTGGATGACAAGGAGATCGAAATCGAAGTCGCCGAAATGGCCGGCGTCGATATCTCCGCGCCACCGGGCATGGAAGAAATGACCAACCAGCTGCAAAGCCTGTTTGCCAACATGGGCAAGGGCAAGAAGAAAGCCCGCAAGCTCAAGGTCAAGGAAGCGCTGAAACTGGTGCGCGACGAAGAAGCCAGCCGCCTGGTCAACGATGAAGAGTTGAAGGCCAAGGCCCTGGAAGCGGTCGAGCAGCACGGCATCGTGTTCATCGACGAAATCGACAAGGTGGCCAAGCGCGGTAATTCGGGTGGCGTCGATGTGTCCCGTGAAGGCGTGCAGCGCGACCTGCTGCCGCTGATCGAAGGCTGCACCGTCAACACCAAGCTGGGCATGGTCAAGACCGACCACATCCTGTTCATTGCTTCCGGTGCGTTCCACCTGAGCAAGCCGAGCGACCTGGTGCCCGAGCTGCAAGGCCGCCTGCCGATTCGTGTCGAACTCAAGGCCCTGAGCCCGGAAGACTTCGAACGCATCCTCAGCGAGCCTCACGCTTCGCTCACCGAGCAATACTGCGCACTGCTGAAAACCGAAGGCCTGGGCATCGAGTTCCAGCCGAGCGGCATCAAGCGCATTGCGGAGATCGCCTGGCAGGTCAACGAGAAAACCGAAAACATCGGTGCCCGTCGCCTGCACACCCTGCTCGAGCGCCTGCTCGAAGAGGTGTCGTTCAGCGCCGGCGACCTGGCCAGCGTTCATGACGGCAAGGTGATCCAGATCGACGCCGACTACGTCAACAGCCACCTGGGCGAATTGGCACAGAACGAAGACCTGTCCCGTTATATCCTGTAAGCCATACTTACAACGATGACGGACCCTGTGGGAGCGGGCTTGCTCGCGAAAGCGGTCTGACAATCAACATCACTGTTGAATGTTAAGGCCCCTTCGCGAGCAAGCCCGCTCCCACATTTGAATCGGGGTCCCACACACAATCGGACATCCGCTCATGACTCAACTCCCCACCGACATCAAGCTGCACAAAGCCTCGAAAACCCTGTCGCTGAAATACGCGTCCGGCGAGGAATACACCCTGCCCGCCGAGTTCCTGCGCGTGCACTCGCCTTCCGCCGAGGTCCAGGGCCACGGCAAACCCATCCTGCAATTCGGCAAGATCAATGTCGGCATCACCAAGGTAGAACCGGCCGGTCAGTACGCACTGAAACTGACCTTCGACGACGGCCACGACAGCGGCTTGTTCACCTGGGAATATCTGTACGAGCTGGGGCGACGTTATGACGCACTCTGGGAAGATTATCTGGCCGAGCTCAAAGCCGCCGGAAAAACCCGCGATCCGAACGAATCCGTCGTCAAGCTGATGCTCTAATCCGAGCCTCTTGCTCTTTAGAGGGCATTTTCTAATTTCATCTGTTTGAATGCTCCGCTTCAGGGCCGCCGATTGGCCTGCTTGCGAAAAAAATTAAACTCGGGTAACCAATGGAACTGGCAAGTTCCCTGCAGTGCTCTCTGCATTAAAAAAGCAGCGATGCAGTATTAACGGTCACCCCGAGCAGTAGTACCTGGCATTGGCTGTGTGACTACACAGCAGGACCCGGTACTCGTCTCAGGACAATGGAGCGTCGTAGATGAGTAACAAGAATAACGATGACTTGAAGAGTCAAGCCTCGGAAAACACCTTGGGGCTGAATCCTGTCGTTGGACTGCGTGGAAAGGATCTACTGGCTTCTGCTCGAATGGTGCTCAGGCAGGCCATCAAACAACCGATTCACAGCGCCAAACATGTCGCTCATTTCGGCCTTGAACTCAAGAACGTGCTGTTCGGTAAATCCGAGCTGCAACCGGGCAGCGATGACCGTCGCTTTGCGGATCCGGCCTGGAGCCAGAACCCGCTCTACAAACGTTATCTGCAAACCTACCTGGCGTGGCGCAAGGAACTCCACGACTGGATCGACGACAGCAACCTGCCGCCCAAGGACGTCAGCCGCGGGCACTTCGTGATCAACCTGATGACCGAAGCCTTCGCCCCGACCAACACGGCGGCCAACCCGGCGGCGGTCAAGCGCTTCTTCGAAACCGGTGGCAAGAGCCTGCTCGATGGCCTCTCGCATCTGGCCAAGGACCTGGTGCATAACGGCGGCATGCCGAGCCAGGTCAACATGGGCGCATTCGAGGTCGGCAAGACGCTTGGCGTGACCGAGGGTGCGGTGGTCTTTCGCAACGACGTGCTGGAATTGATCCAGTACAAGCCGATCACCGAACAGGTGCATGAACGCCCACTGCTGGTGGTACCGCCGCAGATCAACAAGTTCTACGTTTTCGACCTGAGCCCGGAAAAGAGCCTGGCGCGGTTCTGCCTGCGCAACAACGTGCAGACCTTCATCGTCAGCTGGCGCAACCCGACCAAGGAGCAGCGCGAGTGGGGCCTGTCGACTTACATCGAAGCGCTCAAGGAAGCGGTTGATGTGGTCACCTCGATCACCGGCAGCAAAGACGTGAACATGCTCGGTGCCTGCTCCGGCGGCATCACCTGCACCGCGCTGCTGGGCCACTACGCGGCAATCGGCGAGAACAAGGTCAACGCCCTGACCCTGCTGGTCAGCGTGCTCGACACCACCCTGGACAGCGACGTGGCCCTGTTCGTCGACGAGCAAACCCTCGAAGCCGCCAAGCGTCACTCCTACCAGGCCGGTGTCCTCGAAGGCCGCGACATGGCGAAAGTCTTCGCCTGGATGCGCCCCAACGACCTGATCTGGAACTACTGGGTCAACAACTACCTGTTGGGCAACGAACCGCCGGTATTCGACATTCTGTTCTGGAACAACGACACCACCCGGTTGCCCGCTGCGTTCCATGGCGACCTGATCGAGATGTTCAAAAGTAACCCACTGACCCGTGCCGATGCACTGGAAGTGTGCGGCACGCCAATCGATCTGAAGAAGGTCACCGCCGACATCTTCTCGCTGGCCGGCACCAACGACCACATCACCCCGTGGCGTTCCTGCTACAAATCGGCGCAACTGTTCGGCGGCAACGTTGAATTCGTGCTGTCCAGCAGCGGGCACATCCAGAGCATCCTGAACCCGCCGGGCAATCCGAAATCGCGTTACATGACCAGCACCGAAATGACCGCCAATGCCGATGACTGGCAAGAGGAGTCGACCAAGCACGCCGACTCCTGGTGGCTGCACTGGCAGGCGTGGCAGGCACAGCGTGCGGGCAACCTGAAAAAAGCACCACTGAAGTTGGGCAACAAGGCCTATCCAGCGGGTGAAGCCGCGCCAGGCACCTATGTGCATGAGCGGTAACTGACACACCTCATCCTCCTGTGGGAGCGGGCTTGCTCGCGAAAGCAATTGATCATTCAACATTGATGTCGATTGACCTGACGCATTCGCGAGCAAGCCCGCTCCCACAAGGGGATCGAGGAAGAATTTGAGATAGCGACCCACAGGGCCAGAAGCATGCCGCAACCCTTCATATTCCGTACCGTCGATCTGGATGGCCAGACGCTCCGCACGGCGGTACGCCCCGGCAAGCCTCACTTGACGCCCCTGCTGATTTTCAACGGCATCGGCGCCAACCTGGAGCTGGTGTTTCCGTTCATCGCGGCGCTGGACCCGGACCTGGAAGTCATCGCCTTCGACGTACCCGGCGTCGGCGGTTCGTCGACACCGAACCGGCCGTATCGTTTTCCGAGCCTGGCGAAACTTACGGCGCGGATGCTCGACTATCTCGACTACGGGCAGGTCAACGTCATCGGCGTGTCCTGGGGTGGCGCCCTGGCCCAGCAGTTCGCCTTCGACTATCCGGAGCGCTGCAAGAAACTCGTGCTGGCCGCAACGGCGGCAGGTGCGGTGATGGTGCCGGGCAAACCGAAAGTGCTGTGGATGATGGCCAGCCCGCGACGTTACATCCAGCCGTCCCACGTGATCCGCATTGCGCCGATGATCTACGGTGGTGCGTTCCGTCGCGACCCGACGCTGGCCGCCAGCCATGCGGCCAAGGTGCGTTCAGCGGGCAAGCTCGGTTACTACTGGCAGCTGTTCGCCGGCCTCGGCTGGACCAGCATTCACTGGTTGCACAAGATCCGCCAGCCGACCCTGGTACTGGCCGGCGACGATGACCCACTGATCCCGTTGGTCAACATGCGCTTGCTGGCCTGGCGAATTCCCAACGCCCAGCTGCACATCATCGATGACGGGCATCTGTTCCTGATTACCCGGGCCGAAGCGGTGGCCCCGATCATCATGAAATTCCTGGAAGAGGAGCGCCAGCGCGCGGTGATGCATCCGCGTCCGGCGCCATTGGGCAGCTAAACCGCTGCCTCAGCGGTCGGCAGGACGCCACGCCGCGCAACAACCCGTTACAGCGTCTATGGTGTTCTGGTTCGGTGTATTTGTTTTTGGCCTGAAGACGAAGGAGTGTTGACTCATGCGCGAGAAACCAGCGAGGGATTCCCTGCCGACTCCCGCCGCGTTCATCAATGCACAGAGTGCGATTACCGGCCTGCGCGGTCGGGATCTGTTGTCGACCCTGCGCAGTGTGGCCGCCCATGGCTTGCGCAATCCGGTACACAGCGCCCGACATGCCCTCAAACTCGGCGGTCAACTTGGCCGTGTGCTGCTGGGCGAAACCCTGCATCCGACCAACCCGCAGGACGCTCGCTTCACCGATCCGGCGTGGAGCCTCAACCCGTTTTATCGCCGTAGCCTGCAGGCCTATCTGAGCTGGCAGAAACAGGTCAAGAGCTGGATCGACGAGAGCAACATGAGCCCGGACGACCGCGCCCGCGCCCACTTCGCTTTCGCCCTGCTCAACGATGCCGTATCGCCCTCCAACACCCTGCTCAATCCACTGGCGGTCAAGGAGCTCTTCAATTCCGGCGGTAACAGCCTGGTGCGGGGCATCAGCCATTTGGTGGACGATCTGCTGCACAACGATGGCCTGCCCCGGCAAGTCACCAAGCAAGCGTTCGAGGTTGGCAAGACGGTCGCCACCACCACCGGTGCCGTGGTGTTTCGCAACGAGCTGCTGGAGTTGATCCAGTACAAGCCGATGAGCGAAAAGCAGTATTCCAGGCCCCTGCTGGTGGTGCCGCCGCAAATCAACAAGTACTACATTTTCGATCTGAGCCCCCATAACAGCTTTGTCCAGTACGCCCTGAAAAACGGCCTGCAAACCTTCATGATCAGTTGGCGCAACCCGGATGTGCGTCACCGCGAATGGGGGCTCTCGACCTACGTGGAAGCCGTGGAAGAGGCCATGAATGTCTGCCGGGCGATCACCGGCGCACGCGAGGTCAACCTGATGGGCGCCTGCGCCGGCGGGCTGACCATAGCCGCGTTGCAAGGACACCTGCAGGCCAAGCGGCAGCTGCGCAGGGTGTCCAGCGCGACTTATCTGGTGAGCCTGCTCGACAGTCAGATGGACAGCCCCGCTACGCTGTTCGCCGACGAGCAGACTCTGGAGGCTGCCAAGCGCCGCTCCTATCAGAAAGGTGTACTGGACGGCCGCGACATGGCCAAGGTCTTCGCGTGGATGCGCCCCAACGACTTGATCTGGAGCTACTTCGTCAACAACTACCTGTTGGGCAAGGAGCCACCGGCGTTCGACATTCTCTACTGGAACAACGACAACACACGCCTGCCGGCCGCCCTGCATGGCGACCTGCTGGACTTCTTCAAGCACAACCCGCTGACCCACCCGGGCGGGCTGGAAGTGTGTGGCACGCCGATCGATTTGCAAAAGGTCACCGTCGACAGCTTCAGCGTCGCCGGTATCAACGATCACATCACACCGTGGGACGCGGTGTATCGCTCGACGCTGTTGCTCGGTGGCGAGCGACGCTTCGTGCTGTCCAACAGCGGTCATGTGCAGAGCATCCTCAACCCGCCGAGCAACCCGAAAGCCAACTACGTCGAGAATGGCAAACTGAGCAGCGACCCCCGAGCCTGGTACTACGACGCCAAGCATGTCGACGGCAGCTGGTGGACCCAATGGCTGAGCTGGATTCAGGAACGTTCCGGCGCGCAGAAGGAAACCCACATGGCGCTCGGCAACCAGAACTATCCACCGATGGAGGCAGCACCCGGTACTTACGTGCGCGTGCGCTGACGTTCAACGAGCCACGGCCTCTGCCGGCCGTGGCAAGACCCGATCATTAAGAAGACTGGATGAAAACCCGCGACCGGATCCTCGAATGTGCCCTGCAGTTGTTCAATCAAAAGGGCGAACCGAATGTCTCCACCATGGAAGTTGCCAATGAGATGGGCATCAGCCCGGGCAACCTCTACTACCACTTCCACGGCAAGGAACCGCTGATTCTCGGGCTGTTCGAGCGTTTTCAGGGCGAACTGGCGCCCTTGCTCGATCCACCGGCCGATGCTGAACTGGCACCCGAAGAATACTGGCTGTTCCTGCACCTGATCGTCGAACGCCTGTCCCACTACCGGTTCCTGTTCCAGGACCTGTCGAACCTCGCCGGGCGTCTGCCGAAACTGGCCAAGGGCATTCGCAACCTGCTCAATGCACTCAAGCGCACACTGGCATCGCTGCTGGCACGATTGCAGGCGCAAGGGCTGCTGGTCAGCGATACCCAGGCACTGGGGCAACTGGTGGAACAGATCACCATGACCCTGCTGTTCTCGCTGGATTACCAGCGGATTCTTGATCGTCAGGGCGAGGTGCGATTGGTGGTTTACCAGATCATGATGCTGGTGGCGCCGCACCTGCTGCCGTCGATGAAGGCTGCAACCGAACAGATGGCAATGGAGTATCTGGAAGACCACGAATAACCCTGACCACATCGAAACCCTGCGGGAGCGAGCTTGCTCGCGATGGCGTCTGTTCAGCCAACATCAATGTTGAATGTGATGGCCTCATCGCGAGCAAGCTCGCTCCCACAGTGGGCTTGTGTCGCTCAGAGATTCGCGCACAAACAAAAACGCCCGGCCTTCACAGGCCGGGCGTTTTCTTGAGCCCTGAAAATCAGGACTGACTGGTTGGCGTCGATGGAGCCGGCGCGACAGTCGGGGTGACAGCAGGGGTCGGTGCGGTAGCGGAGTTCGATGCGCTGACCGGAGCTGCCGGCGTTGCCGGTTTGGCAGCTGCCACTGCTGGTTTTGGCGCGGCGGCTTTTGGAGCGGCCGGCTTTTTCACCGCTGGTTTTTTCGCCGCAACGGGTTTGGCCGCTGCAGTTTTCGCTGCAGGCTTGGCGGCCGGTTTAGCCGCTGGTTTGGCGGCGGCTTTTGCGGCGGCCGGTTTGGCGGCTGCAGTTTTAGCCGCAGGCTTGGCAACAGGTTTGGCCGCTGCTTTTGCCAGTGGCTTGGCTGCGGTTTTGGCGGCCGGCTTGGCAGCAGGCTTGGCTGCCGCGGTTTTCGCCGCAACAGGCGCAACCTTGGCACCGGTCAGTTTTTCGATTTGCTTGGTCAGGGTATCGACCTTGCTGTGCAGTGCCTTGACTTCGTTGCGGCTCGGTACGCCCAGACGCGAAATGGCGCTGTTCAGACGCTTGTCGAAAGCACCTTCCAGCTCATCCCACTTGCCCAGTGCGCGATCTTTCACGCCGCTGATACGCGACTTGGCCGAAGAAGCGGAGTCCTTGGCGGCGTCGACAGTCTTGCCAACAGCGCTCTTGGTGAGCTTCTCGGCTTTCTCGCCGTCCTTAACCAATGCATCGAAGAGTTTGCTGCCGTCAGTGTCGATCTTCGAGTACACGCCTAAACCAGCCAGCCAGATTTTTCGGGAGTAATCTTCAACCTTCCCGATCCACGAGCTGCCTTCTTTTTCGGTGTTCTTTTTAACAGCCATCCCGTTCTCCTTAAGATTTACGCGCGACACGTTCGAGCAATGCCGTCAGCTCATCGAGCTTAGCAGAGAGTGCCTCAACGTCATGTTTAGACGGAATACCGATACGATTCAAGGCACTTGCGACACGCGTGTCAAACGCCTTCTCGACCTTGTCGAGTTGAACTTCGACGCGGCCTTTGAAAGTACTGACTTCACTCTTGGCTTCATCGATCTCGGCATTGGCCGCTTCAAGTTTCTCAGCAACTACCTTTTTGCCTTTTTTTTCAACAACCTGACCCGCTTTGATCAGCTCTTGAAAGTACTCGCTACCCTCTTGGCCGACCTTGGTGTAGGCACCCAGGCCTGCCAGCCAGATCTTGCGGGCATAGGATTTGACGTCGCTCAGCGTGCCGGTCGACGGGTCGATTTTTTTCTTCAAAATAACTTTGGCCATGGTGCACCTCACGCGCAGAAGGTTTGAGGAACTGCCCGGGTAAGTGTCGGGCTCTGGCACAAAGTAGGGAGAAAAATTAGAAACGGCACCCTAACAAATGACATAAAGCCTTGGTCACACCACAAACCAAAATGTGGGAGCGGGCTTGCTCGCGAAAGCGGTGTATCAGTTGATAGAAATTTCACTGACACACCGCTTTCGCGAGCAAGCCCGCTCCCACAGGGGATCTCATTTCAAGGGGAAGTCAGACCAGGACCTTATCCAGCGCCTTTTCGATTTCCGCTTTGATCATGCCGCTCATGGCCGACATCATCAGGCCCAGTTCCACGTCGACCTTGATCGAGTCTTCACTGATATGCACTGCGCCCTTAACACCCGAGCGCTTGAGGTTCAGGGTGTCGCCGGACCACTGCGGCTCCAGGCCATACTGGTCGGAAAGTTTCTGCGCCAGCTTGTCGGCCTTTTCGCGAGCGGCTTCCTTACCCAGGCCATGGGCACGTTCAACACTAATACGGGCCATCGAATGACTCCTGCTTTATGGATGCTTTCTCGAGGCATCTTGACCTCTGCTGCGTCAAAACGTCCCGATGGTTGCCCATCTTACCTTCAGCCTTGCCAAGACAAAGCATGCCTTGGGGATTAGAATGTCGCGCATTCTCTTTTGGTGACAGCGATATGACTGATCAGCGCAAAGGCAACGATGCCGAACCCACCACTCACTTCGGTTTCAAAAACGTTCCGGAAAGCCAGAAAGCGGAAAAAGTCGCTGAAGTTTTCCACTCGGTAGCCGCCAAGTATGACCTGATGAACGACCTTCTGTCGGGCGGTATGCACCGTCTGTGGAAGCGCTTTGCGATCGAACTGTCGGGCGTTCGCGCCGGTAACCGCGTGCTGGACATCGCCGGCGGTACCGGCGATCTGACCCGCAAGTTCTCGCATCTGGTAGGCCCGACCGGCCAGGTCGTATTGGCCGACATCAACGAATCCATGCTCAAGGTCGGTCGTGACCGCCTGCTGGACCTCGGTGTGGCCGGCAACGTCGAATTCGTCCAGGCCGACGCGGAAAAGCTGCCGTTCCCGGACAACCATTTCGACTGCGTGACCATCGCCTTCGGCCTGCGCAACGTGACCCACAAGGAAGATGCCCTGCGCTCGATGCTGCGCGTGCTCAAACCTGGTGGCCGCCTGTTGGTGCTGGAATTCTCCAAGCCGACCAACGCGCTGATGTCCAAGGCCTACGACGCCTACTCGTTCGCCTTCATGCCGCTGATGGGCAAGCTGATCACCAATGACTCGGAAAGCTATCGCTACCTGGCCGAATCGATCCGCATGCACCCGAACCAGGAAACCCTGAAGTCGATGATGGTCGAGGCCGGTTTCGACCGCGTGACCTATCACAACATGACCGCAGGCATCGTTGCCCTGCACCGCGGCATCAAACCCTGATGCTGCTCGCCGGCCTGCTCGCCAGCGTTGAAGTCGGCCTGAACCGGGTGCTGCGCCTCGACAGCACGGCGCTGCCGCGGCTGGCGCATTTGAGCGGCAGAGTGATTGCCATCGACTGTCGCAGCCCGGCGCTGCAACTGTTCATCCTGCCCAGCGACGAAGGCCTGATGCTCGCCTCCCAGTGGGAAACCGGCGCCGACTGCACCTTGCGTGCACCGGCCTCGAGCCTGCTGAAGCTGGCCATGAGCAAGGACAAGACCTCGATCCTGCACAGCCCTGAAGTCGAACTCGACGGCGACAGCGGCGTGCTGCTGGAACTGGCGGCGATCCTCCAGGACCTTGAGCTGGACTGGGAGTACGAACTCGCACGCGTGCTGGGCCCGGTGGCCACGCAACTGGTCGGCGGTCACCTGCGCAGCCGCGCCCGCTGGTATCAGCAAGGCTTTGCCAGCCTGGGCCAGAACCTGGGCGAATACCTGGCCGAAGAATCGCGCACCCTCGTCGGCCAGCGCGAAGCCGAAGCCCGATTCAGTGAACTGGACCAGATCAAGCTCGATCTGGAACGTCTCGAGGCGCGTTTCGAGCGCCTTTCCCGATCCCTCGACCCAAGCGATAACGCATGAAGCTGCTTGCCGTCCGCCGTTTGTTGCGCATTCAGCGCGTCGTGATCCGCTACCGCCTCGATGACCTGCTGTTCGCCCTGCCGCTGCCCTGGTTCTTGCGGGCGCTGCGTTATGCCTTGCCGTGGCGCTGGTTCCCGCGCAAGACCCTGGACCTGAGCCGTGGCGCGCGCTTGCGCCTGGCGTTGCAAGACCTGGGGCCGATCTTCATCAAGTTCGGGCAGATCCTGTCCACCCGTCGCGACCTGTTGCCCGAAGACATCGCCGACGAACTGATGAAGCTGCAGGACCGCGTACCGCCGTTCGACTCGCAAGTGTCGGTCAAACTGATCGAAGAACAGCTGGGCAAGAAAATCAGCGACGTGTTCAGCCGTTTCGACGTCGAGCCGCTGGCCTCGGCCTCGGTGGCGCAGGTACATGCCGCGCAACTGAAAACCGGTGAAGAAGTGGTGGTCAAGGTGATCCGCCCGGGCCTCAAACCGGTGATCGCCCAGGACCTGGCGTGGCTGTTCATCCTCGCCCGCGCCGCCGAAACACTCTCCGCCGATGCGCGCCTGCTGCACCCGGTGGACGTGGTCAGCGATTACGAAAAAACCATCTACGACGAACTCGACCTGTTGCGCGAGGCGGCCAACGCCAGCCAGTTGAAGCGCAACTTCGACGGCTCGCCGCTGCTGTACGTGCCGCAAGTCTATTGGGACTGGTGCCGGCCGAAAGTGCTGGTAATGGAACGCATCTACGGCATTCAGGTCACCGATCTGGCGACCCTGGCCGACCAGCGCACCGACATGAAAATGCTCGCCGAACGTGGCGTGGAGATTTTCTTCACCCAGGTGTTCCGCGACAGCTTCTTCCACGCCGACATGCACCCCGGCAACATTTTCGTCAGCACCGTGAACCCGTGGAGCCCGCAATACATTGCGATCGACTGCGGCATCGTCGGCAGCCTGACCCCGGAAGACCAGGATTACCTGGCGCGCAACCTGTTCGCCTTCTTCAAGCGCGATTACCGTCGCGTGGCGCAGTTGCACATCGATTCGGGCTGGGTGCCGGCGGAAACCAAACTCAACGAATTCGAAGCAGCGATCCGTACCGTGTGCGAGCCGATCTTCGAAAAACCGTTAAAAGATATTTCCTTCGGCCAGGTGCTGATGCGCCTGTTCCAGACCGCACGCCGCTTCAACATGGAAGTGCAGCCACAGTTGGTCCTGCTGCAAAAAACCCTGCTGAACATCGAAGGCCTGGGCCGTCAGCTGTACCCGGACCTCGATCTGTGGAACACCGCGCAGCCGTTCCTCGAACGCTGGATGCGCGAGCGGGTCAGCCCCAAAGCCCTGCTCGGCAACGTGCACAGCCAGTTCGAACAGATCCCGCACCTGGCCAACATGGCCCGCGACCTGCTCGAACGCATGTCCCAACCCTACGCCTACGTCCCGCCGCCAGCGTGGCATCGACGCCGTGACGACTGGTTCCTGCGCCTGCTCGGTACGGCCCATCTGGCCGGTGGCGCCATCCTTGCCGCTGGCGGACCGCTGAATCAGTTGGACTATTGGCCAGCTGGCATCATGATGGCGGTCGGTTTGTATCTGGTCGTGCGCCGATAGCCAGTCGCGCAACACGCTGGCACACTGTTTGGACGCTGCATTGAACGTAGGCCCCCCGATTATTGAAGTGCGGGCCCGTATCGGAGTCGTAGATGAAAAACTGGCTGGACGAGATCAAGTGGGACGCTGACGGCCTGGTGCCGGCCATCGCCCAGGATCACAAGACCGGGCGCGTCCTGATGATGGCCTGGATGAACCGCGAAGCACTGGAACTGACCGCTGCCGAGAACCGCGCCATTTACTGGTCACGCTCCCGTGGCAAGCTATGGCGCAAGGGCGAAGAGTCCGGCCATGTGCAAACCCTGCACGAGATGCGCCTGGACTGCGACGCCGACGTCATCATCCTGATGGTCGAGCAGATCGGCGACATCGCCTGTCATACCGGCCGCCAGAGCTGCTTCTACCGCGTCTATGAGAACGGCGACTGGACAACCGTCGACCCGGTCCTGAAAGATCCGCACGCCATCTATTCCGCAGGGCATAAACATGAGTGACACTCTCACCCGCCTCGCCGAGGTACTGGAGGAGCGCAAAGGCGCCGCCGCCGACAGCTCGTACGTCGCCAGCCTGTACCACAAGGGCTTGAACAAGATTCTGGAAAAAGTCGGCGAAGAGTCGGTCGAAACCATCATTGCCGCCAAGGACGCCGCCATCAGCGGCGACTGCAGCGATGTGATCTACGAAACCGCCGATCTGTGGTTCCACAGCATGGTCATGCTCGCCCAATTGGGGCAGCATCCACAGGCTGTACTCGATGAACTGGACCGTCGTTTCGGTCTCTCCGGACACGCCGAGAAAGCCTCGCGCCCGTCCGCCTGAATAACTATTAGAGAGGAGCAGCAGCATGGGCATTTTTGACTGGAAACACTGGATCGTCATCCTGGTTGTCGTGGTACTGGTGTTCGGCACCAAGAAACTGAAAAACCTCGGCACCGACGTCGGCGAGTCGATCAAGGGCTTCAAGAAAGCCATGAACGACGACGAAAAGCCGGCCGATCCGAATGCGACCCCGGCCCAACCGGTTCCACCGGTTCAGCCACAGGCATCCGTGAACCAGCCGCACACCATCGACGTGCAGGCACAGAAAGTCGAAGAGCCGATCCGCAAAGACGTGTGAGCACTGACTAATGTTTGGTATCAGCTTCTCTGAACTGCTGCTCGTCGGCCTCGTCGCCCTGCTGGTGCTGGGCCCCGAGCGCTTGCCGGGCGCTGCGCGCACCGCTGGCCTGTGGGTCGGGCGTCTGAAGCGCAGCTTCAACGCAATCAAACAGGAAGTTGAACGTGAAATCGGTGCCGACGAGATTCGTCGGCAACTGCACAACGAGCACATCCTGTCGCTTGAGCAGGAGGCGCGGAAGATCTTCACGCCGACCCAGCAGGAGCCGACGCCGGTGGAGCACGTGGGTGCGCAGACGATTCATGCGCCTGCCGCTGCCGTCGACCCGACACCTGCTCCCGTTGTCGCGCCTGTCGAGCCCGCGCCTGTTGTTGCAGCCACTCCGGTTGAACCCGTTACACCCGCGGCTGCGCCCGTTGCGCCGGCCCCTCATGACCCAACACTGCCGCCGCGAGCCCCATGAGCGATCTTCCTGAAAACGACCAGCACATGCCGCTGGTTTCGCACCTCACCGAGTTGCGTACCCGTCTGCTGCGCTGCGTAGCGGCGATCTTCATCATCTTTGCCGGGCTGTTCGCCTTCACCCAGCAGATCTACACCTTCGTCTCCACGCCACTGCGCGCGTACCTGCCCGCCGGCGCGACGATGATTGCCACCGACGTGTCGTCGCCGTTCCTGACGCCACTGAAGCTGACGATGATGGTTTCGCTGTTCCTGGCGATCCCGGTGATCCTGCACCAGATCTGGGGTTTCATCGCCCCGGGCCTGTACAAGCATGAAAAACGCATCGCCGTGCCCTTGCTGGTCTCCAGCATCTTTCTGTTCTACGCCGGCATGGCGTTCGCCTATTTCCTGGTGTTCCCGCTGATCTTCAAGTTCTTCGCCGCCGCCACCCCGGCCGGCGTGGAAATGATGACCGACATCACCAGCTACCTCGATTTCGTCATGACGCTGTTCTTCGCCTTTGGCGTGGCGTTCGAAATCCCGGTGGCCGTGGTGCTGCTGGTGTGGATCGGCGTGGTCGACGTCAAGTACCTGAAGAAGATCCGCCCGTACGTGATCATCGGCTGCTTCGTGGTCGGCATGATCCTGACGCCGCCGGACATCTTCTCGCAGACCCTGCTGGCCGTGCCGATGTGGCTGTTGTTCGAGATTGGCATCCTGTTTGGCAGCCTGATCAGCAAACGTGGCGAGCACCCGGATGATCAGTCGGCTGACGACCATAACGACCAGCCGCCAGCGACCCAAGCGTGAACCTGCTGCTCCTCATCGATGCCGATTTCATTGCGGCCGACCGGGTGGTCCTGCGTGATCGCCGGTTGACCCACATGCAGGAAGTCCACCGCTGCGAAGTCGGTGACAGCATGCGCGTCGGGCGGATCGGCGGGCTGATGGGCTCGGCCGAAGTGCTGCGCCTGGACGCCAACGAAGCGGAATTGCGCGTCACCCTCGACCAGCCGCCACCAGCCAAGCTGCCATTGACCCTGGTATTGGCCCTGCCACGGCCCAAGATGCTGCGCAGGGTGTTCCAGACCGTGGCGGCCATGGGTGTGCCACGGATCGTGCTGGTCAACAGCTATCGCGTCGAGAAGAGCTTCTGGCAGACCCCCTTCCTGGAACCAGAGGCGATTCGCGAGCAGTTGATCCTCGGCCTCGAACAGGCGCGGGACAGCGTGCTGCCGGAAGTCGTGATTGAGAAGCGCTTCAAGCCCTTCGTCGAAGACCGTCTGCCCGCGATCACCGAAGGCACCCTCGGCCTGGTGGGGCATCCGGGCAATTACCCGCCCTGCCCTCGCGCACTCAGCGAACCGGTGACCCTGGCCATCGGCCCGGAGGGTGGCTGGATTCCCTACGAAATCGACCTGCTGGGCAAGTCCGGCCTGCAACCGGTGCAACTGGGCGAGCGCATCCTGCGCGTCGAAACCGCCGTGACCGCGCTGCTGGCACGCCTTTTCTAAATCCCCTACACAATTCCCCCTGTGGGAGCGGGCTTGCTCGCGAAGGCGGTGTATCAGCTGTCTCTTATACACATCT